>NZ_AUDC01000016.1 GCF_000425265.1 Maridesulfovibrio zosterae DSM 11974 | reverse complement strand
TTCCTGAGGTTTTCAAAACAAAACCCATTGTACCGGCATCTGTTCACAGCTTTAAATACAGCGTAACTCCGGCTGCGGATATAGAAGTAAACAGACTTATACTGTTTAAGCTTCTGAGTGCCAGCGGTTCTGAAACCACCGGTTCAAATATTAAATACAGCCGCGTTAATGCCGTGCCGACAACTATAGAAGACGGCACATTCTGGATCACAGATAATTCCGGCAAGGCAATGGTTTCCGGCGAAAGCTTGAAAGCAGGAACTGTTTATGCTGTAAACTTTGCCATCAAGGATGGCGGAAAATATGACCTTGATAAGACTGTAAACGGCGTGATTGAAGATCCTGCAGTTCTCGGAGCTTCTTCCGGTTCAGATGGATCATCCTCCGGTTGTGTGTTCAACCCTGCTCAGAGCATGAGTCTTGAATGGATTCTGCTGCTGCTCGTACCTATGCTTGCTTCTTTCAGAAGTCGTTTCAAAAGATAAGATAAAATAAAGCAACGGTTTATCTAAAGCCTCCTTCCTTCGGGAGGGAGGCTTTTCTTATTTATGATAGACTTTTCATATTCAAAAGTGTTCCATTGTCTTAAAAATGGTTGGGGAATGAAATATATGCGGGGATGAAGTGTCCTTACTGCTTTTTTGAAAGCCTGCAAGTTTTCTCTGTCTTGGGTTTAAGGGCGTTATCTTGACTTTTTTTTAGATTAACAATAGCTACCCTGATGCAGTAATATGCGTAATGCAATCAGTAGAGGAATATAGCAAGTGTCTGAAAATAAATTATTATCCCTAATTGTCCCGGTATATAATGAAGAAAGCGTTCTAAGCATGTTCATGCAACGTGTTTCCGGCGTAGTAGAAAATATAGCAGGTATTGAAGCTGAATATATTTTTATCAACGACGGCAGTACAGATAAAACGCTTATAAATCTGATTGCATTAAAAGAAACATATCCGCAGATCAAAATTATAGATTTCAGCCGCAATTTTGGTAAAGAGGCTGCTCTTACCGCTGGATTGCAATACGCCAAAGGGGATATAACCATTCCCATTGATGCGGATCTGCAGGACCCGCCTGAACTTATCGTCAATATGATTGAAAAATGGCAGCAGGGCTTTGATGTTGTGCTGGCCCATCGCAGCAACAGGGACAGTGACTCTTTCTGCAAACGCTTTTCTGCAAAATGCTTCTATCAGCTGAACAATAAAATTTCATCGCCGCCCATACCCGATAATGTGGGAGACTATAGATTAATGACCCGGCAGGTTGTGGAGGCTCTGAACACTCTTCCTGAATCCAAGCGGTTCATGAAAGGGCTTTTTGCATGGGTCGGGTTCAAAACCACGCAGATCGATTATGTGCGTGAAGAAAGGGTTGCCGGCGAATCGAAATTCAACGGCTGGAAATTATGGAATTTTGCTCTGGAAGGTATGACCAGTTTTGGAACCGTGCCGCTGCGTATCTGGACTTATGTCGGCGCACTGGTGGCCGGTGTGTCCTTTATTTTGACGCTTAAAATTTTGATTCAGGTTCTGTTCATGGGCATAGATGTGCCCGGTTATGCTTCGCTGATGGTGGTCGTATCATTTCTGGGCGGTTTGCAGCTTATCGGCATAGGTACTCTGGGAGAGTATCTGGGGCGTACCTATATGGAATCAAAGAACAGACCTGTTTTTATTGTGCGTGACATTCTATAAGGCTCTTTTCGGGAGATATGATGCGACTTTTTGATTTTACAGCTGAAGATAGAAAATTTTTACTGCTCTTTTCCGGCCTGACTTTATTGTACGTTTTGCCCATGCTTATAGCGAATTGTCCCTATAACGACGACTTCAGCAGACTTTTGATCGGGAATTCATGGGATGATGACGGGCGGCTGCTTCCTTCGCTGATAGTGCGGTTTCTGGTACATGCCACCACTGTTTATGATCCGGCTCCGCTGCCGCTGATATTGTCCGTACCCATTTTTGCATGGGGCGGTTTCATGATCAGGAAGTTGTTTATTGATGATATGAGCCCGTATATTTCTGCCGCAATTGCTATGGGGTTTATATTTAATCCGTATCTGTTGCGCCTTTTTATTTATCAGCTGGATAGTGTGGGGCTTGCTCTTAGTCTGGTACTGCTCATAGTTCCCTTTGCCCTTGATGTTCCTGAAAGCGGAAAGAAAGTTGTTTTGTATCACGCACTATGCGTTTTATGTATTTTCTTCAGTATGAATTCATATCAGGCTTCGCTGGGATTTTTTACATCTTTAGCTGTGATCGAGCTTGTACACAGTGTGTATAAAAAGAAATTTGACGTAATTTTTAAAACTCTACTGAGCCGTGTGATGCAGCTTGTGCTTGCTTTTATAGCTTACAAGCTGTTCTTAAAACTGTTTTTCATTGCCAATATTGCACGCCGGGCAACCAATGCAAAGATGGTCAGTTTGTCAGGTGACGGTCTGCAAGTATTTGTTGCCCATTTCAAGGAGATTCTTTCAGCGATAATTGCTTCATTGAGTCAGCAGCAGTTAATAATTTTTGCAGTGCTGTTTCTGATCAGCTTTGCATTCGGGGTCTACCTTTACAAAAAAAACGTTTTGGGGGCAGATATCAATTCAGCTTCCAAGGCTGCATTATTTCTGGTTGTTCTTGCTCCTCCGGTTATTTTTGCTTTTTCCTTCATTCATATAGCTGCCCTGAAAGATTCATATGATTCGTTGCAGATTTTAACTTCATTCAGCGGCCTTACAGCTTTTCTGCTGCTTGCAGCGGGCTGGGCTGTCAGAAATAAGAAAATATTGTCATGGCTGCTGGCTGTGGTGCTGCTGTCCAATTTCGGATTCAGCTATCTGATGGGTAATCTTATCAAGATAGAATCAGATTTCCACCAGCCCCTTATTACTTCCATTGTTACGGAGATAAATAATACTGATCCTGAAAAAGATACTACGCTGTATTACAGCGGAAGTATGCCTCACTCACCATATTTCTGGCGACTGATTGAAACATTTCCGGTGATAGGTTCTCTGGATACCAACGAGCCGTGGAGTTTTAAGTACAAGATGCCGTACTATGGCTGCGGTGTGCGCAATTATTATGATATTCAGTTCGATACGCAGAAAATGGATATCAGCACTGACGGGCTGCCGATCATTATTGATACTTATTACTACACAATTTATAAGTATAATTCCGACCTGCTGCTTACCTTTAAAGAGTTGTAGGAATTATGCGAAACATATTTGACCGCCATCTGGTTCTGTATATCCTGATCGGTATATGGGGCGCAGTTGTTGATTTCGGCTCGTTTTATATTATTAACTCTATTCTTGATGAACATTACATAGTTGCGAACACCATAAGTTCATGTCTTGGTATATTAAATAACTTTATTTTCAACTATAAATACAATTTCAAAGTAAATAATAACTTTATTAAACGCTGTATTGTTTTTTTCGCAATAGGGTTGTGCGGTATGGTTGTTTCAAATTTTGTCATGTTAATGCTGGTTGAGTACTGTTCTTTATCCAGTATGTTCGCAAAATGCACTGCTTTATGCATTGTCGTTGCTGCGCAATACACGATCAATCGTTTTGTTACATTTAAAAACGAGAGCGCAGTGTTTTCATAAAAAGATTATTTGCCATATGTCTTCATAAGTAAAAAAAGCCGGATTTCCGGCTTTTTTTGCTTTTTGGCTGCTTACACCATTCTTTATATTTGTTTTTCCGATCAATTCATCCTCAGTCGTAACTCAGAATTCTTCAAATTAAGGCCTGATTTCGTAAAATTTATCTGATTTTGTGTTGTAACAGGTATAATTACATTGCTTATAGTTATTTCTTGACAGTTGTATGTTTTATACAATAGTAACTAAATCGTGTTACTTATTTTAAAAATGTGTTTTATGTAAACGCCCAACTGTAAAGTTAACTATGGAGGATATCCTATGTCAGGGTGTACGCCCAAATCGGGCCCGGCGATGGTTCCAGCTGACCTTTCTGCTATTCATCCGCAAGCGGAGGGCAGTATGAGACTTGTCGAAGGTGTCATGTCACGGAATTACGCTCCTAAAGATGGTACCGATCCGGACAAAATCACTTTTGTTCAGGTTGATGCCGACAAATGTGAGGCTTGCGGAGCATGTGAAGAATTTTGTGCTACCGGTGCAATTCAGTCTATCAATGATGACGGAATTCATCAGGTTGTTGATCCTGCTGCCTGCATGAACTGCGGTCAGTGTCTGGTTAACTGTCCTTACGGTGCAATCTACGAAGGTGTTTCTTTTGTTGATGAGCTTTTTGCAAAGCTCAAAGATCCCGACACAGTAGTTGTTTCCATGCCTGCACCTTCTGTCCGTTACGGTCTCGGTGAATGCTTCGGAGCTTCGACCGGAACATATGTCGGTGGTAAAATGCATGCAGCTCTGCGTAAACTCGGATTTGATTATATCTGGGATACTGAATATGCAGCTGACCTTACCATTATGGAAGAGGGTACAGAACTGATTCAGCGTGTGAAAGAGCAGGGTCAGAAGGATGCACGTCCTCTGCCGCAGTTCACTTCCTGCTGTCCGGGCTGGATAAAATTTACTGAAACATTTTATCCTGATCTGATGCCCAATCTCTCCAGCTGTAAATCTCCCATCGGTATGCTTGGCCCGTTAGCTAAAACATACGGCGCAGAAGAAACCGATACCAAGCCTAAAAAGATTTACACCGTATCAATCATGCCTTGTATTGCAAAAAAATACGAAGGCATTCGTCCGGAATTAAATGACAGCGGTTTCAGCGACATCGATGCCACAATCAATACCAGAGAACTGGCATACATGATCAAAGCTGCAGGCATAGACTTTAACAGTCTTCCTGATCAGGACCCAGATCCTGTTTTAGGTGAATCAACCGGTGCTGCCACTATTTTCGGTAACAGCGGTGGGGTTATGGAAGCTGCGCTGCGACTTGCATACGAAGTTCTGTCCGGTGAAAAACTTAATAATCCAGATATCAAAGTTGTTCGTACCCACGAAGGTATTAATACTGCTGATGTCAATGTGCCTAATTTCGGCGTTGTTAAGGTTGCCGTGGCAAGCGGACTGAAAAATGCTGCAAAGCTGTGTGATGAAGTAAGAGCCGGAAAATCTCCGTATCACTTCATTGAAATCATGACCTGTCCCGGCGGCTGTGTGAATGGCGGTGGTCAGCCTCTTGATCCTGAAATTCAGGCTTCATTGTTCAGGAGTACTGTTGCTCAGATTAATAAGCGGTTCAGAGCCCGTAAAATCAAGGCATAAGGAGAACTGAAAATGATAATGAAAAGACGCAGTTTCTTGAAGGCTTGCGGTGTCATGGCCGGTTATGCAGTGCTTACTGTGAATGTTGCATCCGAAGCTTTTGCCGCAGCTATGAGTTTTGTAGCTTTGAGACAGAAGTCTGTTTATGCAGCAGATGCAAATCCTAAAATCTATACGTACAGGAAATCACAGGATAACCCGATGATTGTAAAAATCTACAACCATAAAGACGGTTTTCTGCATGATGGTCCTTGCGGGCATAAATCACATGAGTTGCTTCATACTCATTACATAGACCGCAGTGCAAAGCTGGCCGCCCTAAAAGCCAAAGGGTACAAGCTTAGTATTTAGTTCATATCAAAACAGCGTTTGCCTGCGGCTAGGGTTAATCTGCTCCAAGGGTCAGCGCTACAGCAATATCCTATAATGATATTGTATTCTTTGAATTTATAAAAAATTTCAGCCGAAGAGTCTGCCTGCGGAAAGGGTGTTTCACCTGATCCCGGGGTCGAGTCTTCTGGACTCTGCCTGCTTCAAGCAGTGCCTGTGCCCGGAAAACCCGTCTAACCTGACAATTGCAGATCACTCTTTCGAAAATTATCTACTCACGATTCGCTGATGAACCGGAGAAACTGCATGGATAAACGGTTAGGTATAATCGGGATAACAATTAAAAACAGATTCAAAGCCGCACCGAAAGTCAATCAGACTCTCAGTGAACATGGCGAGATCATTGTAGGGCGAATGGGGCTTCCTTTCCGTGAAAAAGATGTAAACGTCATCGGGCTTATCATAGAAGCCACTACCGATGAAGTCGGCGCTTTGACCGGAAAACTGGGCATGCTTGAAGGCGTTAAAGTTAAATCACTTCTCGTTTAAAAAAAGGACAGAGTCATGAATAAAATCATCAGTTCAGGAACCAGGCAGAAAACTTTTATTAACGAAGATCTTATCTGGTCAGAAATGGAAAAAGCAACCGACCCTGCACCGTCACTGGTTCAGGAAATCCTTCTGAAGGCAAGAGAAAGACAGGGCCTTACACCTTTCGAAGCTGCAGTTCTGCTTAAAAATACTGACAAAGAACTTGATAATGAGATTTTCAATACCGCTATGTATATCAAGAAAAAGATATACGGTAACCGTCTGGTCCTTTTTGCTCCGCTTTATATTTCCAATGAATGTGTAAACCAGTGTGCTTATTGCGGATTCAATGCAAAAAATGAAGATCTTGATCGCAGAACCCTGAGTTCTGATGAAATCCGCAAAGAAGTTGAAGTGCTGGAAGATCTCGGTCACAAACGTCTGCTGCTGGTATACGGCGAACATCCTAAATATAACGCTGAATGGATCGCTCAGACTGTGCGTGACGTTTATGCCGTGACATCCGAAAAAAGCGGCGAAATCCGCCGGGTGAACATCAACTGTGCTCCGCTTGATGTAGCAGGCTTTAAAACACTTCATGACGTAGGTATCGGAACATATCAGTGTTTCCATGAAACCTATCATCAGGAAACATATAATAAAGTTCATCTGGCAGGTAAAAAAACGGATTATGCATACAGACTTTATGCCATGCACCGTGCTCAGGAAGCAGGCATAGATGATGTAGGAATGGGCGCATTGTTCGGTCTGTTTGACCCTATCTTTGAGGTTATGGGACTTCTTTACCATGCGCAGCAGCTTGAAAAGGACTGTGGTGTCGGCCCGCATACTATTTCATTTCCAAGAATTGAGCCTGCACAGAATTCAGAGCTGGCTTTTAATCCTCCTTATCTGTCTTCCGACCATAATTTTAAAAAGATCGTAGCCGTACTTCGTCTTGCTGTGCCTTATACCGGTCTGATTCTGACAACCCGTGAAAATGCAGAGTTCCGTAAAGAACTGCTTGAAGTCGGTGTTTCACAGATTTCCGCAGGTTCCAGAACATACCCCGGAGCATACAGCGATCCAGAATTTGACCGTCCTGATGTTCAGCAGTTCTGTGTCGGTGACAGCCGCAGTCTTGATGAGGTTATCCACAGCCTTATCACTGCCGAGAAGAGTTATGTCCCTTCATGGTGTACGGCCTGTTATCGTCTTGGACGTACCGGTGAACATTTTATGGAGCTTGCAAAAACAGGTTTTATCCAGAAATTCTGCCTGCCTAACGGGCTGCTGACTTTTAAAGAATATCTGGAAGATTACGCTTCCGAAGAAACAAAAAAAGCTGGTAATGAACTTATCCGTAAGGAAATAGCCGGATATCCTGATGCAGACCGTAAGAATCTGCTCACTGAAAGGATGACCCGTATGGAAGCCGGCGAAAGAGACCTTTACCTGTAGAGTTTCGGAGCAGCTATGCCTTGCAAAGTGGCTGATAAAGTGCGCCGTGAAAGTGACGCACTGGGTAAAATGGATATTCCGTCTGATGTCTATTACGGCATTCATACTTTAAGAGCCGTGCGGAATTTTCCGTTTTCCGGTTATTCTATGCATCCGGTTTTCATCCGGTCTTTTGCCATGGTCAAAGAGGCCTGTGCAGTTACCAATGTTGAACTGGGATATATGGATGAAGAAATAGGTACTGCTGTTATCGCCGCCTGCAAGGACATAGCTTCCGGTAACCTGCATGATCAGATCGTTGTTGATCCGTTTCAGGGCGGGGCCGGAACTTCGACCAATATGAACTTTAATGAAGTTATCGCAAACCGTGCGATAGAACTCCTCCCCGTTGAGCGTGGGAATTGTTCACTGGTGCATCCTCTCAAGCATTCAAATATGCATCAGTCCACCAATGACGTTTACCCGACGGCTCTCAAGGTGGCCACGCTCACATTTTTAATTCAGCTGGAAGAGAAAATCACGAATCTTCAGCAGAGTCTGCAAAACAAAGAACATGAGTTCCGTGATGTTGTAAAAGTGGGGCGCACTGAATTAAATGATGCTGTGCCCATGACTTTAGGCATGACTTTCGGGGCCTTTGCCGATGCTGTTGCCCGTGACCGGTGGAGAATCTTCAAGAGCCGGGAACGCATTAAAAAAGTCAATCTCGGCGGAACAGCTATCGGAACCGGTCTCGGTGCTCCCCGGGATTACATTCTGCGCGTTGCTGACAGATTAAAGCAGATAACAGGACTGCCTGTTTCCCGTGCTGAAAATTTAATTGATGCCACCCAGAATATGGATACTTTTGTAGAAGTGTCCGGTCTTCTGAAATCATATGCCGCAAATTTGATGAAAATTTCATCTGATCTGCGTCTTCTTGCCAGCGGGCCGGAAACCGGAATCGGCGAGATAGTACTTCCCGCTCTACAGGTAGGTTCATCGATTATGGCCGGCAAGGTAAATCCGGTCATGCCCGAGGCTGTTACACAGGTTGCCCTCAAGGTTATGGGTAATGATCAGACCGTAACACTTGCTGCGGCCTGCGGACAGCTTGAGCTTAATCACCTGATGCCGTTAATTGCCCACTCCATTCTGGAGTCATTGACTCTGCTGATTAATGCAACCGGGGCATTCGATGAAAAATGCATTGCAGGCATCACCGCTGACCACGCCCGATGCAAAGCTCATGTGGAAAGAAGTTATGCTTTGGCGACTGTTCTGGTTTCCGTGCTTGGTTACGGGCGGGTTGAAGAAATTATTACTGCCGCACGCAAGTCAGGCAGAAGCGTCCGTGAAGAGTTGATTCATCAGAATATCGCTTCGCCAGAAGATATTGACGAGCTTTTGTCTCCCAACAGACTGTGCAAACTTGGTTTCACCCCTGATGACCTAAGCGGGATTAGATAAAAATGAATATTTATGCAGGTACTGACGAACTTAATATTCCTGATCTTTTTTCTGTTGCTTCACGCAGAATAATTCTTAACGCCGCTGTTTACGGTCCTTTTTCAAATTCTGATCAGCACCGGACCGGGCTTGATGCTGCTCTGAATAATCCCGGGTTTCGCCAGCTCGATATCATTGCCGTTGAACCTGAGCTTGATCTTAGTTGGAAGGAATCTTTCCTCGGTGCTCTCCGGTTCGGCATTTCACGTCAGGCCGTTGAGGATGAGCTTGAGTTTTCATATTCCTTTCTGACTGAGCTTACGGAGAAATATCCAGCTAAAGTCAGGCTGCATGCGGCCTGCAAACTGCCGTGTCTGCCTGTTGTTATTGTGGACGATGTAATCTGCTTCGGACAGTATGCGCATGCCGAGTCTCATGCCCCTGAAGGTTTTTGGGGCAGGGTGGAGGCAGATGTTGAAAAACTTATTCAATGGACTGAATCCGGTCGTCCTCCTTCTTCTGCATCCCGTAAGGAGATTGCCGCATTCAGATTGATAAACGAATGCGTGAGGGCAATGAGTTCCAATTTGTAACCGGGGTTAAGGATCACATCATGTATACACTTAGTGAGCAGAAAATTATTTCCTACCTTGAAGGCCGCAATGATGATGAACTCTTTTTACTTGCCGATCAGGTTAAAGAAGAAGTTTTTGACAAAGAGATTTTTCTTCGGGCTATTGTAGAGTTTTCAAATGTCTGCAACAAAAAATGTCTTTATTGCGGTCTTAGAGCTCCTAACTCTGGAATCAACCGCTATCGTCTTGGTATGCCCACAATATTGCAAGCTGCCGAGGCCGCAGCACTCAAAGGGGCACGGACAATTGTTTTACAATCCGGTGATGATTTCAGCTATTCAAAACAACTGATAGGTGAGCTGGTTAAAGAAATAAAAAATAGTCATGATGTGGCCGTAACCCTGTCAGTCGGTGATCGCGGAATTGACGAATATGCCCACTGGTTTGAGTGTGGAGCTGATCGCTGTCTGATTAAAATAGAAACATCAGATCCTGAATCATATCAGCGGATAAGATCAGGTGAGTCATTCAATGAAAGACTCAGCCGTATAAATTATCTGAAACAGATGGGCTACGAAATAGGGTCCGGCACGATTGTCGGGTTGCCCGGTTCAAGCACGCAGTCGATTTTGCAGGATATTCTTTTTCTTACAGATCTTAATCTGCATATGATTGCCGCCGGACCATTTGTGCCCCATCCCGATACTCCTTTTGCCCATGAAGAAGCCGGAGATTTAATGCAATCCTATCGGGTGACCGCCTTATTACGTATTTTAAATCCGCAAGCCAATATTCCGGCAACATCAGCCCTCGATGCCTTTGATCCCTGCGGCAGAGCACAAGGACTCAGCAGAGGATGCAATGTCATAATGCCATCTGTGACACCCTCCGCTCATCGGGCCGATTATAATATTTATCCCGGTAAAAACTCAGTGGCAATGGATGTTTCAGATTCACTCTCGCAGGCTGAAGAAACTATCAGATCACTGAACCTGACCCTCTCAGTATCAAAAGGATTTTCAAAAAGAGCCTGCTGCTCAGGATATATATAATTTAAAGAATATTATTGAATGATTTCGCCTTCGGCGGCTTAAGAATGGGATTGAATGATTTCGCCTCCGGCGGCTTAAGGGGATAATCCCCTTAAGAATCCTTAGTTATTTAGCTTGAAAACCACTTTTTTGTCAGACGGCTATGTGGTTTTGAGAATAGTATTTTTTCTGGCGAAGCCATTTCCAGCCCCCTAAAAGGGAGTGCAGAGGGCCGCGGGCCCTTTGCCCGCCGGAGGCATTTCTTCTGTTTTTTTAGCTTGAAAGCAGATTTTTTTGTCAGACGGCTATATGGCTTTGAGAATAGTATTTTTTCTGGCGAAGCCATTTCTAGCCCCTTAAAAGGGAGTGCAGAGGGCCGCGGGCCCTTTGTCCGCCGGAGGCATTTCTTCCCTCATAAGCTTGAGGCACTGCTTTCGTTATTGGTATTTATATCGTTATAAAGGAGTTTTGATGTCTAATAATGCACCACGCGGGGTACGGCTGGTTATTACTCTGGCAGGCAGGCGCAATGCCGGAAAGTCATCTTTGATCAATGCCATTGTTGATCAGGAGATTTCAATTGTCTCGGATCATCCTGGAACAACGACAGATGCAGTTGCCAAGCATTATGAGCTGCTTCCACTTGGTCCGGTCACATTTTATGATACAGCGGGTCTGGATGATTCCGGTGAGCTGGGTGAACTTCGCATAAAGGCCACCAGAAAAGTTCTTTGGCGTTCTGATGTGGCTGTGGTTGTTGTGGGTGAGGAGGGCATCACTGATTATGAAAAAGAGATCATAAGTTATGTAAAAGATCTTAAAATCCCATGCATGATTGTTTTTAACAAGAGCGATATCAGAGCACCTTTTGAAGAGGATATAACTTATTGCAGGGAAAACGACTTTCCGTTTCTGTCAGTATCTGCGCTTGATGGCTCCAATATTTATGAAACAAAGCAGGCTCTTATAGATCTGGCACCTGCTGAAATGAAATGTGAACCTGTGCTTGCTGGTGATCTTTTCAGTGAAGGGGACTGGGTTGTCTGCGTGGTCCCCATTGATCTGGCTGCTCCTAAAGGGCGGCTTATTTTACCACAGGTTCAGGTGCTGCGTGATGTTCTGGACCGTGACGCTGTGGCGATTACAGTTAAAGAACGTGAAATTGAAGAAACTTTGATGAACCTGAAACGCAAACCTGCACTGGTTATTACAGACTCTCAGGTTGTGCTCAGCGTGGCAGGTGATGTGCCTGATGATATTCCGCTGACCACATTTTCAACTCTGTTTGCAAGGTACAAAGGCGATCTACCCACCCTTGTGGCCGGAGCAGATGCAATTGACAGTCTGGAGGACGGCGATATTGTCCTGACTGGTGAGGCCTGCTCGCACCAGTGCGTTGCAGACGATATAGGACGGGTTAAAATTCCCCGCTGGATCAGTCAGTACACCGGAAAAAATATAAAGTTTGAAGTCTACTCAGGACACGATTTCCCATCAGATCTTGAAAAGTACAAGCTGGTCATTCACTGCGGCGGATGCATGCTTAACCGTACTGAAATGCTGCGCCGTATCAAAGAATGTAAACGCCGTAACGTACCTATCACCAACTACGGGGTAGCCATCTCAAAAGTTCAAGGCGTACTGGAAAGAGTGATAGCGCCATTTAACCTTTACTGAGAATCAGCAGGTCAGATCTTTTGGTATAGGAGTGGTTGCTATTAAAACAACATTAATACTTCGAAGCCTGTTCAATTTCATTGATATACTGATTAGAATACGATATTGAAACGTTCACTTCAGTATGGTTGGGTGAAAATCTTGTGAATATTGCATGATTTTTCAGCTCCTTGCCGGAAGAAGTGTAAGAGATTTAAAAAGCCGTTCTCAGTTAATCCTGTTTTGTTTTTAAGCAGAGACTTAAATTCTTTATGTCCCGCATGGCGAATTTATATGTCTTTCTGTTTAGAGCGCGCCATTTCAGAATTAAGAGGTAAGCGGCAGGTCCGATCTATTTTATTACCACGCCATTAAACCCTTCGGGGTTAAAATGTCTCATGGCCGATACAGTGAGCACCCCCTATTCTATTATAGATTGCAAGGCGTTGCTCCGGCCATAAATCCAGTTCTTCTGTTCTCATAGACGAAATGGGGATTATCCCGCGTAGGCCTTGTTTTATCCAGTACTTCAAGCCCTTGAGCGAAACATTTTAATGGTACAGCATAAAAATGACCGACGGTCAGTTTTTTTAAACTTAGGTGTCTCCTGGTGACGATTATCGCTGAAAATACATTGTATAGGCGATTTTACTTCAACATTTTAAAACGACAAATATATGAAAAAAACTCTCCCTGCTTATCTTGGTATTTCGTTTGTATGGTTCAGCGCGCATTTCGGTGGTGGATTCGCTTCAGGTCGCCAGATTGTGGCATTTTTCCTGAATCATCAGTGGACTTCACTTTTTATGCCTGCATTCTCCATGTTGATTATGGGGCTGACTTTTTATTTTTCAATGGTTATTGCAGCCAAGTTTAATACTTACGATTACAGCACATGGTCGAAAAAGGTCTATGGAAATCTTGCACCTGTTATGGCCCCTGTGTTTGAGATAATGTTCAATGCACTGCTTGTTCTGGTCACGGCGGTTGCCTTTGCCACAGGAGGATCGACTCTGGCTAAGGCTTTCGGCACACCGTATATGCTGAATACAGTTGTACTTGCAGCGGTCATTTTTGTGCTGACAATTTACGGAGCAGATCTGGTAAGGAAATCTGCTACGGTGGTGTCCCTGATTCTGATAGCATGCATATTTATTATATATGTTCCTAATATTATTTATTTCTTTCCGAAAATTATTCATAATTTTGCAGCTGTAAAGAGTGGCGAGATTGTTACCGGAACTCAGAATTCCTTTCTGGATACCATCTGGTGGGCAGCAAAGTACGGGGCACTTCAGTGTTGTGCCATCGGAGCGTACATAGTTCATGCTCAGGCCTGCCCGGATAAAGCCAGTCTCAAAAAGGCCGCAATCGTCGGTTTTTTCATCAATACCGTAGTCATGTACCTGAGTTATTTCGGAATTCTGGCTTTTGTCGATCAGGGAGTGCTTAAAGAAGCTGTCCCTTCTCTGTTTGTTGTTATGAACGGTGTCGGCGGAGCATGGATGACTGTACTTATTTCTCTATGCATTGTTATCGGAGCGGTATCGACCGGTGTTGCTCTGGTATATGGAACCACCAATCGTCTGGCCAACTTTTTCGGTCGCAATATGAGCGAGGAAGAGAGAGCAGCTAAACGCAAGATTCATTGTATCAGCTCTTCAGCTATGCTGGTTATAGCATGCTGGATGGTAGCTCAGCTGGGCCTTATTCCGCTTATCGGTAAAGGGTATGGAAATATCGGCTGGGTTTCTTTGCTGCTACTTACTGTGCCTATCCTCCTGCGTGGTCTGGGACTCTGGCGTTTTGCTGAAGATGTTCCCGGAAAAGTCGCTGCTGAATAAAACGGAGGCAACAGTACTCCAACTGCCTATAAAATAAGGCGGAAAGAAGTCCTTTCCGCCTTATAAACATTTAACTCTTACATCTAATGAAAAAAATAATTCCCGGTTATCTGGCCATTGCGCTTGTGTGGTTCAGTTCTCATTTCGGCGGCGGATTTGCGTCAGGCCGGCAGATTGTCGCCTTTTACCTGAATCACAACTGGACATCTTTGTTCATGCCCGCAGTGTCTATGTTTATCATGGGTATCTGCATGTATTATTCAATGGTTATTGCTGCCAGATTCAGGGCTTATGACTACAGTACATGGTCTAAAAAGCTGTATGGCGAGATCGGATTCTTCGCTGTTCCGGTTTATGAGATATTGGTGAACAGCGTTCTTCTGCTGGCTACAGCTGTGGCTTTTGCTACCGGAGGAACTATTCTGTCGAAGCTTTTCGGCACATCGTACATGATGAATACATTTTTCATTGCGGCGGTTATTTTCGTACTTACTATTTACGGCTCCGAGCTGGTCAGAAAGTCTGCCATTGTGGTTTCTTTTCTGCTGATCGTAAGTATGTTTATTATATACCTGCCCAATATTATACATTATTTCCCGAAAATAGTTCAAAATCTTGCGGCTATCAAAAGCGGTGAGATCGCAACCAGCGGACCGGATTCCTTCTGGGATGCTCTGTGGTGGGGAGTAAAATACGGCACTCTTCATTGTTGTGCAATCGGGGCTTACATTGTTCACGCACAGGTCTGTCCTGATAAATCATGCCTGAAAAAGGCAATTATTATCGGGGTTATTATCAACTCTCTGATTATGTACCTGACCTATTTCGGAATTCTTGCTTTTGTTGATCAGGGCATACTTAAAGAGGCTGTTCCGGCTTTGTTCGTCGTTATGCATGGCCTCGGCGGTTCATGGATGACCTCGCTTATTTCATTTTGCATTGTCATCGGCGCGGTCTCAACAGGGGTTGCACTGGTTTACGGGACTACAAACCGTCTGGTGACTTTTTTCGGGCGTAATCTTGATGATGCAGGCAGGCTTCGCAGGCAGCGTTTTCATTCTATGATTGCTTCCACAATTCTGGTTTCAGCCTGCTGGCTGGTGGCTCAGCTGGGCCTGATTCCGCTTATCGGAAAGGGTTACGGCAGCATGGGCTGGGTAACAATGTTTTTGATCACTATTCCTATTGTTCTTCGTGGTCTTGGAATTTGGCGTTTTCCTGAAGACAGGGTGAAAGGGGAGTCCTGAGGTGCAGAAGTTAATTAAAGATATGCAGGGTATTCTTCCTGCTGAACAGGTTCATGATCATCCGGCACTTGTAGCCACATATGCTGTTGATGCCAGTTATTTCGATCCGAAAGCCCTTCTGGTGGTGGATGTTACTACTCTGGATGAGGTCTGTGCAGTGCTCAGAGTCTGCACAGCTCATAAGATCGGAGTCACCTTTCGCGGAGCAGGAACGTCTGTAAGCGGTCAGGCCTGCGGTGAAGGTGTGCTCGTACGTCTTAAAGGGGCGCTGTGGAGAAGGATCGAAGTCCTTGATGAAGGTAAAATGTTCTGGTCCGGCAGTGCGGTTATCGGCATTGAAGTTAATGCTGCACTTGCACCATATCAGCGTAAAATGGGCGCTGACCCGGCATCCATCGCTTCTGCAACAATGGGCGGCATTATTGTCGACAACTCTGCCGGAATGTGCTGCATGGTTGATCAGAACTGTTACCATGCGGTCAAAGGGATGCGCATGATCCTTGCGGACGGAACATATCTGGATACTACAGACAAGGAAAGCGTTGCAGCTTTCAGAAGTTCACACGCTGCACTGCTTGAAGAGTTATGTGATTTGCGCCGCAATGTCCTTGCCGACCCTGCTGTGGTTGAACGCATTAAACGTAAGTATTCCATCAAGAACACAATCGGATATACCGTTAATTCCTTTGTGGATTATGAAGATCCGGTGGATATCCTCATGCACCTGATGGTCGGTTCCGAGGGAACTCTCGGCTTTTTTCATGAGGTTCTCATGGAAACTATTCCTACACCTCCCATTAGAGCTGTCGGGCTTATGTTTTTCCCCTCTTTAACTGTTGCTACCGATGCAGTTGTCGCCATGAAAGGGGCATGCAGCATCGATGCTGCTGAAATATTGAATTACCATTCACTGATAGCCATGCAGAATATCAAGAATATTCCTGATGTGATGAAAAATCTTCAGGAAGGGGCCTGTGCCATGCTTATTGAAACCAAAGCATGGAATTCAGACGAGCTTGATGAGAATGTCGATTCTATTCTTAAAGTACTCAGCTGTTATCCTTCTCTTTCAGATCAGTCGTTCACCGCTGATGAAGTTGAGTGTGAGAAATTATGGGACATCAGACGCGCACTTTATCCGGCAATTGCAACCTATCGTGAAGCGGATGAATACGTTCTGACTGAGGATATCAATATTCCTGTATCAAGGCTGGCTGAAGGGTGCGAAGCTTTTCAGGAGCTTTTTGACAAGCATGGATATCCGGCGGGTATTATGGGGCACGCTTTTCATGGCAACCTGCATTTTTCAGTTGCGGTAAAGATTGCCGATGCAAAGGAAGTGCAGAGGCTTAAAGATTTTATGGATGATCTGGTTGAACTGATTACCGGCAGGTTTGACGGATCATTGAAGGCCGAGCACGGTACAGGGCGTGCAATGGCACCTTTTGTACGTAGAGAATGGGGTGATTTCCTGTTCGAAGTGATGTGCAGCGTGAAAAAGGTTCTCGATCCTGAATCTATTCTTAATCCCGGGGTCGTTATCAGCGATGACAGCAATGCACACATCAACGGATTAAAAAGTCCTGTGGCGACACATCCCGATGTGGATCTTTGTGTTGAATGCGGTTTTTGTGAGCAGGTCTGCCCTTCACGGAATATAGGACTGACACCCCGGCAGAGGATCAGTCTTGCCAGAGCCATAGTAAAGTTTCGTATGGACGGTCAGGATGATGAGGCCGATGAGTGGGATAAAATTTTCCGTAAATACGGCGAACAGCTTTGTGCCACTGACGGACTGTGCAAACAAAGGTGTCCTTTAGGTGTTGATGTAGCAGGTTTTATCAGAGATATTCGCGGTAAAAATGTTTCGGATAAAACTTTGAAGCTCGCTGACTATGTGACCGGACATATGGGCTCTGTTTTGAAAAATGTTTCAACCGCTCTGAATGTAATGTCAGTTGCCCAGCGTATTGTCGGTGATGCCGCTATGGGCAGTCTGAGCAGTTCGGCGCGTAAATTGTCAAATGACCGTTTGCCGCTCTGGAATAAGGCCATGCCTGCCGGAGCAGTTAAAGCTCTGCCGGAACTTAAAACCGGAACCGGAGCACAGCGTGTTGTTTATTTTTCTTCCTGCGCAGTCCGCACAATGGGCCGGAGCAGGGGAGATAAATCCGAGCCGTTGATGGATGTAACTGTCAGACTGCTTGAAAGGGCCGGATATGAGGTTGTTTTTCCAAAGAACATGGAAAGTCTGTGCTGCGGTAAGGCCATGGAAACAAAAGGACTTGCTGCGCAGGCTGATGAACTTGCTCTTAAGCTCGGCAATGCTCTGCTGGAAGCCAGTGGAAACGGGAAGGATATTATTCTCTGTGATACCAGTCCCTGCCTTGCCCGCATGAAAAAGACTCTGGATAAGCGGCTGACCATGATGGACCCTATTGAGTTCACCATGAAATATGTTGCCGACCGTCTTGATTTCAAGAAGCTGCCCCGTACAGTGGCTCTGCATCCGACCTGTTCAACCCGCACGATGGGGCTGGAAGGTCAGTTCAGAGAACTGGCAGCAAAATGTGTGGAAAACGTAGTTATTCCCAAGGGTGTGAACTGCTGCGGCTTTTCCGGTGACAAGGGATTTCATAATCCTGAACTGAATGCTTCCGCTCTGGAGAATTTGAAAGGCCAGATTGAGCATTGCGATGAGGGGTACAGTGTTTCCAGAACATGCGAAATAGGTCTGACCCTGCACGGTGGAAAAAATTATCGCAATATTCTCTATCTGGTGGAGGAAGCCACCCGCTAGAGCTGTTTAAAAAAAGTAAATTCTCAGGGGTCCTTGTCTCCTTGGTATTCTGTTGTTGCAACATAATGGATGAAATAAGAAAAGGGCCCCTGATACAGTCATTCTAAATATATGCAGGGTACAGGTTTCCGGTGCAAATATGATCTGCCGGCAGTGATACTCCTCGTCAATATTTCAATTGATTATGCGCCCAAAGGGCGCATAATCATGCCTTTTTAAGCAGGCGCACGAGGAAGATCAGAATTATAGCACCGATTGTGGCTACAACAATTGATCCGACAAATCCACCTGCACTGATTCCGATGATTCCGATAAGGTAGCCGCCGATCACAGCCCCGACGATACCGATGACTATATCTCCGAGAATGCCGAACCCGCTGCCCTTCATAAATACTCCGGCAAGCCAGCCTGCAATCAGTCCAATAAAGACAAATACGATAAGTCCATTCATTATACACCCCTATTGGTTAACTGTATTTCTACTTTATTCGTCATATCATGTGTTTTATAAATATACAAAACAAATAAAATAAATATGTATTAAATATGATATTTTATGTTGATTTCTATTTAGTACCACTGGTTATCAGTTGATTTGGTGTTAAATACATAATAGATATTTTTAATGTGAATTAATCACTGGTCAGCTGTTCTCATAAATGGTGATAAATAGCACTTATTGCAATCTTTGCAGTAAAAAATTGGTTTAAGCGCATAAAAAAGTTTCTTTGAGCTGTAAAAATAGAATATTTTATTTGACTCTTAATAAATGACCTGTATAGTTCATTAAAAATTATAACAGGCTGTTAATTGTCGGTATCATTCATGGTTTGGAACATTTTATTTTAGGAGTATTGTTTTGAAGAAACTTCAGGTTGTTCTACTTGTTTTGATGGCGGTTATGGTCCTGGGCTGTTCTAATGAGCCTACTCTTGACGGTTCTTCTGAAGAAGCTTTTAAGGCTTCAGCAGAGAAAATGATAGCAAGTGTAGATGATGCCAAGAAGAAATCTTTGCAAGAAGCCGTTGCTGTAGTTGTCTTTGCACAGCTTAATCTCAAAAAGATGGTTCAGGATATGAGCGCAGGCATAGAACCTAAAGTAGATAAGATTTATAAAGAAATGGACGGCATGACCGCCGATGATATAATCAAGCGTTCCAAAGAAATTATTGCCGAGCGAAAAGCTAAGAAATAATTTTTCAGGATATTTTTTCAGACTGAATAATGGATTTTAGATCAACCTCCCGCAGATATCTATCTGAGGGAGGTTTTTTTTGTTTGGGTATCCTTATTTACTTGATTTTAATACTTAAATTATTACAGTATTGCTTGTATAATGTTGATATAAATATTTATGTCTTGACTTTTTAAATCTTGAAGGGGGCTAATTTGCAAATTGTTACAGGTAAGACAGAGTTACTACGAGTTATCAGGCAGTATCGTAAAAATATTGTTCAGGTTGCCCAGAAATATCCTTCCGCAATAATCGGCTGGCCTAGCGGGTCTGAGGAGAACGAATTGTTGGGGCTTCAGAATCATAATATATGGGCTTTGATCGGAAAAAAGCATGATGATAAAAAAATAATCACGCTTTATGGTCATGGTTCGGTAAACGAATCTGCTGCAAACAGCATTACAGTTCTTTTTTCTTTTTCTATTCTCGGACAGTTCACTACTCAGGCCAATATTCTTAAAAAAGGGGATGAGTACTATATTGCTCACACCGGTTATCTCAATAAGGGGCATGGTGAAAAATTGCAGGTTGAAAGTAGAATTTTTGAAAAAAAAGAATATGCAACCGCTGATGGCAAGACAAGAGAACTATTCCTCATAGCTAAAATACTGGATAAGAATCAGAAAACTAAGTCCGCAGAACTGAATAAACTGGCTCAATTTGTAAGGGAAGTAAGTGAGCTTAAAGGCAATATCGTTACAGAAACAGTAGAGTCTGTAGGTATTGTGGAGGATGAGGAAGGTGGAAAGACTCCTTCGGACAGCTGGGTTTATTCTCGCAGCGCAAAACTGGTAAAGGCAAGAAAAAAGCGCGATAACTATGAATGCCAGATTTGCGGCTTTAATTATGATGAAAAGGTTGTGCACGTTCATCATAAAAATCCGATAGCAAGTCGTAAAGAAGCAGCTATCACTAAAATTAATGATCTCATAACTCTTTGTCCGAACTGCCATGCCTTGGCACATCAGGTGATGCGTGACGGTGAAAGCGAATGGACTGAAATTCATAAGCAGATTTTAAAAATTAATAAGAACATCACAGTCCAATAGACAGTATTACAATTGGCACAGGACATCATAAAAATATTTACCCTGTTCATTGGTTTTTAAGGTCCATAGCCGTCAAGGTAAAAACTTTGCTTCCAATTAAACAACTCCGGTTTCCAAAGGGGATTATTCCCTTTGGCCGCCGGAGGCATTTTTTAATAAATTCTTTCTCCACCATGTCTTGCGCCAGTTAAGTTTTGATTCGTCTGTTCGCAGCGGCAGTACGCATGCTTCATCGATCTCCTGCAACTCTTCGGTATTTTGGTCTTTGAGCCATGCTTCGAATTTTCTTGTAGTATCGGCCTGTTCTTCTTTCTTCTTCCTTTCTTTCGCTACATTTTTAATCTCCAGCAATACTTCAGCTTCCCGTTTGGCATTGGCAAGAGCCTGTTCATTGGGCGTCATAAATCCTACGGGCCTGCGCCATGTCCCTTTGTTTTTCAGGGTGGCGAAAAGGTAGTTACAGATTCCTTTACGGGCCTTGGGAAAGGTTTTGTTTTCCAGTTCAAAATGGGCTGCGTGCAGTGAATTCTCAATATCGAGAATCGTCTCACCGAAACTGATACGGTGTTTAACAATCTGACGGAGCTGATCAGGACCGAAGTGTTCACGATGCAGGCAGGCCCATAGAATCTGAAATTCATCCACGCTGATACTGAGCAGACGGTTCGCCCACCTTTCTTCTTCCGAATTTTCATCAAAAGATAGATTCTTTATCTGTCTATCTAATATAGGCGGCTGCCGATACCGATCAGCATCCGGTGCCGGGCAGCCCGTTGATCCCTGCATATTGCCCGAAAATAAAGGGATTCCAGCTTCACTGTGTATACGCTCAGCATTGGTCACAGCATATCGCTCAGGAGCGGTTTCAGGATTGGTAACATTGCAGGTATGATACGTGTCAGGTCCGCTAACAGAAGCATAACAGCGTTCAGCATCAGTATCAGGCGCGGCTGGATATGCTTTTAAAAGTTCTCGCAAACGGGTTGACTGCGGCTTGTTTTCGGTCAGGATAATGCCGAACCGTGATCCACGGTCATGAGTCTTTTTAGTAAATATTCCAGCTTTATGAGCCTTGCTGATAACTCTTCGTGCGGTGACTTCACTGCACTTTGCCTGCCGTGCAATTGTCTGGATTACCAGCCCTGTTTCATTCTGCCCGCTCTCAGTGAATCTGTCACAGATGATACCGAAGATGCGTTTCCCCTGATCGGAAAGACACTGGAACATCCGGTCCGTTTCATTTTGAGGATTAAGCATAATGCCTGCAACAGCTGGGCTTGCAGCCTTTTTACTGCCCTCAGTGTACAGATACCGTTCAGTTTCAGTTGCATGCTCTTCATACCGACCGCTTTCGGTATCAGCATCATAACAGCTTTTAAATGCAATGCATTTGTCTTTGTGCAGGGTAATGACTGAACCGAACCTGTGACCGGAACGACTTATTCTGCGCTCTAACAGGCCGTATTGCTGTGCCTTTTTAAGGTTACGCAGTACGCTCAGTTTGCTGCAACGGGCTGTAGTTGCAAGGGTGGATATAACAAAAGGGAACGGTTCACCAAATGCCGGAGCACAGTTGATAAGTCCTACGATTATACGTCTGCCCGTATAAGAAAGTTTGTTATAAATTTTATTTTCTTGAGTCATTCTCTGTCACACCGTGGTCTAACGAGTTAAAATTACGTGCTAGCAGGTACTTACACCGCTACAGCTCACCAGTTTTACCGATTGTGGTTAGCTGCACGCCCGGACATGAAACAGGAGACTCGGGTCCGCTTACTAATTAAAATTCATGAATTATTTATTTATGAAAAACTTCTCACATTTTTTTGAACCAGCGTTTGCTATAGTCCTCAGTATGGATTATGATCATGAGTAAGTCTCTTTAGATATGCACCCGTGTCTAGTCGGCTAAGCTTTGCCGATAGCTGGAATTGTAATCTCTTTTCCCACTTTTTCGGGAGGATAAATGGAGCTTCTTGATCTTGGAAAAAAGCCTGTAAGTGATGCAAGCCCAGCCGGAAAAGATGCCCGGTATGAGCCTGAATATGATGAGTTGCAGCAGGAAGTTGATAAACTTACCAGTGTTACTGGCGGGATTATTGACTGGAAACATGTTGCAAAGCTTTGTTCTGCAATTCTTCTGAATAAATCCAAAGATATGAAAGTTGCTTCCTATCTGGGAGCGGCCCTGATTCAATTGAAGGGGGTAGAAGGTCTTTCTGTCAGCACACAGATTCTGCTCGATCTGGTCACTGAATACTGGGATACCATGTATCCTGCTAAAAAACGTATGCGCGGGCGTTTCAGTGCTGTAAAATGGTGGGCGGAAAATGCACAGAAATTTCTTCAAAATTATGATGGTCCTGACTTAAGCAAAGACGATGCTGAACTTCTTACTCAGCGTTTAGTAAATCTGGATCAGGCGTTATCCGAGACATCTGAAGAAGCGCCTGCGCTGCATAATCTGCTGGGTTATGTTGACCGCCTGCCTGTTGAAGCAGGACCGGAGGAAACAGCTGAACCTGACGAACAGTCCGGTTCAGGGGATGCTCCTTCAGGCTCCGTTACAACTTCTACACCATCCACCGGCCCTGCTGCTGTGGGGAATATCAATTCCGCTGACGAATGTTCAGCCGAGCTTAAAAGCGGCCTTTCCTATTTTTCTGCTGTTTCAGCCTATATGCTTGCCAACGATCTTCCTAATTTCGTGGGGTATCGGGTCAGAAGGCTCAGTTCATGGATGCTTATTTCCGTACCTCCTCCTGCGCAGGGTGGTAAAACTATGATTCCTCCTCCTGACAGCTCGGTAAAAAGTTCTATTGAAGCTCAGCTTGCGGCAGGGGATTTCTCCGGCGCAGTGCAGGCTGCCGAATCCAGAGTCGGAGAATTTCTTTTCTGGCTGGATTTAAGCCGTTTCACAGCCGAAGCTCTGGAGGGCATGGGCAGTGATTATGCCGATGCCAAAAAGAGCATTGAACTTGATATTTCACATTTTGTGGGCCGGTTAAACGGCCTTGAAGCTTTATCTTTTTCAGACGGAACGCCATTTGCGGATGCTAAAACAAAAAGCTGGCTGCGTTCTATGGGGAAATCTTCCGGGCAGGATTCTTCCGGCTCTTCAGCTCCTGATTCTGAGAGTGCAAAGGTGCTGTCCAAGGCATCCGAGCTGGTAAATAGTAAAAAATTATTTGACGCAGTCAGCCTTATTCAGGATAGTTATAATAGGACTCCCTCTTTGCGTGACAGCTTTTTATTGCGGCTTGGCCTGATCGGAATTCTTACAGATATGAATCAGAGCGGGCTTGCCCATGTGCATGTTATGGAGGTGCTTGATCATATTGAGCATTTCAACCTTGAAAATTGGGAGCCGGATTTGGCTTTAAATGGTCTGAAGGCTGTCTACGAGGCGCTTATTGCCGAAGGCAGCGAAGATTCTGCGGCTCTGGCAGTTAAGACATTACAGCGTTTAGGCAGGATCAGTCCTGCTGATGCGCTTAAAATAAACGGATTGAATTAAAGGCTACGGCAAGAAATTTCAGAACGATTTACCGGAGGTCGAAAACATGGCGAAAGAAGGCTCAGTAGCCCCTAAAGAAAGAGTGAACATAGTTTACAAACCGGAGACCGGAGATGCGAAAGAAGAAGTTGAACTTCCTCTCAAGCTCCTGGTCATGGGTGATTTCACTCAGAAAGAAGATGAAAGAATGGTTGAAGACCGTGATCCTGTGAACATTGATAAGGACAATTTCAATGATGTTCTTAAAGCGCAGGATCTGGAACTCAATATCGGTGTTGATAACAGGCTCACCGATGAAGCTGATGCTCAGATGGCAGTGAAGCTTAAATTCAACAGTCTCAAGGATTTTGACCCTGATCAGATTATTAATCAGGTTCCTGAACTGCAACAGCTCATGGAGCTTCGCGAAGCTCTCAAGGCCCTTAAGAGTCCTCTGTCAAATGTACCTGAATTCAGGAAAAAGGTGCAGAGTCTGGTGAAGGATACAGGCGCACGTGAACGGCTGCTTAAAGAACTCGGAATTGAGTAAGGGGGCATATAAATGGCTGAAGAAAAACTTGAACAACAGGAACAGGCCGCAGAGAGTACTGCTGAAGGTTCTCTGCTGGATGATATTGTAGAAGCTACTAAACTTAAGCCCAGTGATGAAGCTTATTCCGTTACCAAGGCAGGGTTGCAGGCTTTTCTTGAAGAAATGGTCAAGCCTGAACGTGAAGGAGCCAAGGTTTCCGGCAATCTGGTTGATGACATGCTGGCCCAGATCGACCAGAAGCTTTCTGCACAGATGGATTCTATCATTCATAACAAGGAATTCACGAAGCTTGAGTCTTCATGGCGCTCGCTCAAGTTTCTGGTGGACCGGACAAATTTTCGCGAAAATGTCCGTATCCAGCTCATGAATGTGTCTAAACAGGATCTGCTTGATGACTTTGACGATGCGCCGGAAATTACTAAATCCGGTCTCTACAAGCAGGCCTATACTGCCGAATACGGCCAGTTCGGCGGACAGCCTTTCGGGGCGCTTATCGGTAATTATGATTTCGGTCCCGGCCCGCAGGACATGAAGCTGTTGCAGTACTCCGCCTCGGTTGCAACCATGACTCATGCTCCGTTTATCGCGGCTGCCGGACCGGAGTTTTTCGGCATTGAAAAATGGAGCGAGCTTCCTAATCTCAAGGATCTGAAATCTATTTTTGAAATGCCGCAATATGCCAAGTGGAATTCTTTCCGCGATTCTGACGATGCACGCAATGTGGGCCTGACCCTGCCTAAATTCCTGCTCCGCCTTCCTTATGGTCAGGATACTCTCCCTGCAAAAAGCTTTAATTATCAGGAATCCGTTACAGATGGAGATGATGATTTCTGCTGGGGCAATACTGCTTTTGCCTTTGCATCCAAGCTTACAGATTCATTTGCCAAGTATCGCTGGTGCGCCAATATCATCGGTCCGCAGGGCGGCGGGGCTGTTGAAGATCTGCCTCTCTATCAGTACGAGGCTATGGGCGCAGTCCAGACTAAAATTCCTACTCAGGTGCTGCTCTCAGAACGCAGGGAATACGAACTTGCGGAAGAGGGATTCATCGGCCTGACCATGCGTAAAGGAAGTGATAACGCAGCCTTTTTCTCTGCCAACTCTACCCAGAAACCGAAATTTTTCGGAACCAGCAAGGAAGGAAAAGAAGCAGAGATGAACTACAAGCTGTCCACGCAGCTTCCGTACATGATGATCATGGATCGGCTGGCCCATTACATAAAGGTTATCCAGCGTGAAAACATCGGTACATGGAAAGAGCGTGGCGATCTTGAACGTGAACTCAACACATGGATATCGCAGTATGTGACTGAAATGGATAATCCTGCGCCAAGTGTCCGCAGCCGCAGACCGCTGCGCATGGCCAAGATCGAAGTAAGTGATGTGGAAGGTGATCCGGGCTGGTATTCTGTATCGCTGAAAGCTCGTCCCCATTTCAAGTACATGGGCGCAGCATTCACCCTGTCTCTGGTCGGTAAACTGGAGAAAGAATAGTTCCGTATCCCAATGCCGGCACTGTCTGTGACAGGTTTTCCGGCAGTGAATCAAGCAATTCTAACATGAAATTTGAAGGAGAAGGATCATGGCTTTAACTTCGTACATGAAAGTAACCGGCAAGACTCAGGGACAGATCAAAGGCGATTGCACGCAACTTGGCGATAAAAAAGATACCATGCTCGTTTATTCTATCGATCATAATGTTGAAATTCCAAAGGATACACATACCGGACTGCCCACCGGACAGCGTATTCATAAACCCTTTTCTGTAGTCAAACATGTTGATAACGCCTCACCGAAACTCGCTCAGGCATGCTGCAAAGGCGAACAGCTCACCGTTGAAATCGATCACTACCACATCGACCCCACTGGACTTGAAAAGAAATATTACACAATCAAAATGGAAGAAGCCATTATCGTTAACCTGCACAGCTTCAAACCAATGACCTTTCTAGAAGAAAATAAAGCGTATCACGATATGGAAGAAGTCAGCTTCACCTATTCAAAAATTACCTGGACCTACGCTGATGGAAATATCGAATACACCGACGATTGGAAATCAAGTTAAAGAACTCTCAGATCTCTCCGAGGTCCAGAGAACCCTTTTTAAAGGGTTCTCTGGCCTCTCCTAAACTTTTTATTAAGCTTCGCATTTTGTGATCGGGTAATTTTAAATTTCTAACCCAACTAAAAGTTTTTGGGATTCTCAAACCCTTTTTCCCAAAAGGGTTTAAGCCGCCGGAGGCATTCTTGAACGAGCAGCGGTTGTTGGAGCGTATCAGGTTTATGGAGCAGGACCCTGACAGGCGGGATGTCGCGGAGCCGGGTCAGGTGGTTAAGTCTATTCTGAATTACCTGCGTATGATTCTGAATACGAGGCAGGGCAACGCTCAGATTGCTCCTGATTTCGGTGTACCTGATTTTACGTCTATGATCGGTGCGACTGGTCTGGACGCTGTTCGTGACATTGAGGAATCGATGACGGAGGTCATTCTTAAATATGAGCCGAGACTTGAGAACGTGAAGATAGAGTTTATTCCTGACGAGGACATGCCCTTATCTCTGCAATTCAAGTTGCAGGCCAAGCTTGCGCTGGAGGGTCATGACATGCCTGTAGTTTTTGAGACTGTGCTGGACCCTGACGGCCGTATTAATATTATAGACAGCTGATATTATGATAGAAAAATATTACGAAAGAGAACTGACCCACCTGCGTGAGCTGGCGGTTGAATTTTCGCAGACTCACCCTGCACTGGCTCCTATGCTGACCGGTCCGGGCGCTGATCCTGATGTTGAGCGTCTTCTTGAGGGCTCGGCATTTATGTCCGGCATGATCAATCAGAAGCTTGATGATGAGTTTCCAGAGATCGTGCATGGTCTGGTTCAGCTTGTTTTTCCTCATTATTTAAGACCCATACCATCGACAACTATTATCAAGTTTACCCCTAAAGCGAGTTTGATGGAAACGGTCAAGATCCCCTCCGGTTCGCAGCTGGCATCTATTCCGGTGACTGGAACCCAGTGTACTTTTTCAACCACTTTTGATGTCGATCTGCATCCGCTGACTATCAGCCGGGTGGAGATGACGCAGCGTGCGGGAACATCTGGAACATTAATTATCGGTCTTGAGCTTAAGGGCATGACGCTTGATGAGTGGGATGTCTCAAGTCTCAGATTCCATTTAAGCGGTGATGCGGCGGCAGCTTCAGCACGGTATAAGGTCCTTTTTGACTGCATCAAGGGGATGTATGTGAGTTCTTCTTCCGGCTCGGTAGCCATGCTGGGCCCGGGAAATATTAAGGCTGTGGGTTTTGAAGATGAACAGGCTCTGCTGCCTTATCCTGCACAGTCCTTTCCGGGCTACCGTATTTTGCAGGAGTATTTTATCCTGCCGGAAAAATTTCTTTTTTTTGATGTAACAGGTCTTGAAAACTGGCGTGGACGTGGTGAAGGAGGCAGTTTTGAGATAGTTCTGGAATTCGATAACCTTCCTTCTGATCCTATTCGGGTGAGTAAAGAGCATCTCTGCCTTTTTGCAACTCCGGCGATCAATCTTTTCAAGCGTGATGCCGAACCTGTTTCGCTGGATCATAAGCGTCCTGAATATCAGGTGCGCCCGTCGGGTGAATCCGGCGGGGATTATCAGGTTTATTCCGTTGATTCTGTAGCCGGATATGTACAGGGTACGGTGGAGGAGAGGGCTTATAAACCTTTCCAGATGTTTAATCCGCAAGCCGGTGAAATGCCTGTGTATACGGTACATCACCGCCGTTCTCCTGTGCGGGACAAGACTGATCTTTTTGTTTCGGTGGCCTATCCTTCCAAGGGCAATGAGCCCCGGCTTGAGACTCTTTCCATGTCACTCACCTGCACTAATGGCAATCTGCCTGAAAAGCTTCGTTACGGTGATATTTCAAAGCCGACCGAGACTTCGCCGGAACTGGCTACATTTGAAAATATCCGGCAGCCCACTTCGCCTGTACAGCCTCCGCTCGGGCAGAATCTACTCTGGCGGCTGCTTTCTCATCTTTACATCAATTATCTTTCCGTTGCCGATGTGAACAGTCTGCGGGCAATGGTTAAGCTTTACGTTTTTACCGATACACGTGACCGGGCTTCAGTCGTTGCCAATACTAAACGGGTGGAGGCAATCATGGGTATGGAGGTGAGCGAAGGAGACCGTCTGGTGCGCGGACTGGTTATGCGCGGGCGGGAAATCAAGATGTCCCTGACCGGAGAGGGCTTTGCAAACAGCGGCGACATGTACCTTTTCAGTTCAGTGATGAATCGTTTTTTTGCAGGCTATTCATCGGTGAACTGCTTCACACGCCTCACTGTGGAAGATACTTTAAATAAGGAGATGTACCAGTGGAATGCGATGATCGGAGATCGCCCGCTTCTATAATCGGAAATCTGCTGGAAAACCCCGCAGAATTTTCTTTTTTTCAGGCTATCCGTTTGTTGCGCCTGCACTCCAAGGCGTGCACAGGCAAAGAACTGGAAGAATTTTTCAGCGATCATCTGCGTGTGCGCCCTCAGCTTTCGCTTGGATTTCCCGCAACTGACCTGACTGATATTGAGGAAACCGAGCGTGAAGACGGTGACCGCTACCGCCTTGAAACAACATTCATGGGGCTTTACGGGGCATCATCTCCTCTGCCGGTCTTCTATACGGAAGAGCTTCTAACCGAGGCTTCAGATGATAAAACGGTTACCCGTGATTTCATCGATATCATCAACAACGATGTCTATATTCAATTTTTCAGGGCATGGAGCCGCTCGCGGCTTATGCTTAAAGTTCTCGATGAAGAGGACTGGGCATGGATGGAGCGTCTAAACTGCCTGCTTGGTTTCGGGCACAGGGAATATCTGGATTATGTTCCGGAGGAATGCCGCCAGCATCGTCATATCGGGCTGTTCAGCCAGTATCCGCGAAGTGCGCTGGGCCTTAAAACACTGCTTAAAGATTCACTGAAACATGATGATGTACGGGTTGAACAATGCGTACTGCGAAAGGTCAAACTCCCTGAAGATCAGCGCTTCAGTCTTGGGCTTTCGTCAAATGTTCTGGGTGAATGCACATGGATAGGTGAAGAGGTTGAGGACCGTACCAGTAAATGCGCCATTGTCATTCGTGAACTGGGGGCCACATCGTTTCATCGCATGCTGCCCGGAGATGGTGACGGTGATAAACTTGACAATCTGGTGCGCGGTTATCTGGTGGAGCCTTTTATGTATGATCTTGTTCTGGAAATGCGTCCGGGCGAGGCCAATACCGCTATTTTAGGCGGTGAACAATGGTCTTCTCTGGGCTGTGATACATGGACTTTTTCCGGCGGACACCTTGAACATGCCAAAGCTGTTTTTCCAAATGACGGCGGGCGGGTTCATACGAAAGGTTAAACAATGCAGGGCTGAAAAACAATGAGAGGGTATAAGTTATGATAAATGTTGATATGAAAAATCTGCTTTCAAAACTAGGTACTTACAGCACAAACGCTTTGCACAATGCAGCCGGTTTATGCGTTTCACGCACTCATTATGAAGTTTCAGTCGAGCATTTTTTTCTGAAATGCCTTGAAGATGTGAACAGCGATCTACCTCTTATTCTTCGTCAGTACGGCGTGGAGCCTGCACGGCTCACCGCATCACTTTCCGATGTTCTGGAAGATTTCAAATCCGGTAATTCCGGCAAACCTGTATTTTCGCCCATGCTGATCGAGCTGTTTGAAGATGCATGGCTGATTTCATCGGTGGAACTGGGCGATACCCGTATCCGGTCCGGTGCGGTTCTGCTGGCCTTTCTTGCCAAGCCGAATTTTTATGCATCCGGTTCATATGCAAGCCTGCTTGCCGAGGTCAGCCGTGAATCGCTTTTAAAAGAATTCTGGACCATTACCAAACAAAGCGTTGAGTATAAACTTCCTGCCTCCGCTCCCGGCGCAGGGGCCGGTGTATCTTCCGGTCCTGCAAAAGGAGATGGCGGATTCATTGAACGGTTCTGCATAGATTTTACTGCCAAGGCTAAAGAAGGCGGTATTGATCCCGTCTTCGGGCGTGATCCTGAGATGCGTCAGATGGTCGATATTCTGGCCCGCCGCCGCAAAAATAATCCCATTTTAGTTGGTGAACCCGGCGTTGGTAAAACTGCCGTTATCGAAGGTATGGCCCTGCGTATAACCGAGGGCGATGTGCCTGAAGTTCTGAGCGGTGTAACTCTGCTGGGTCTTGATATGGGGCTTCTGGAAGCCGGAGCGGGTATGAAAGGGGAGTTTGAAAACAGACTTAAAGGGGTCATTGACGAAATCAAGTCCAGCGAAACTCCGATTATCCTTTTTATTGATGAAGCCCATACACTGGTGGGGGCCGGAGGTTCCGCCGGAGGTGCGGACGCAGCCAATCTGCTCAAGCCTGCACTTGCCAGAGGTGAACTTAAGACCTGCGCCGCCACAACATGGACGGAATACAAGAAATATTTTGAAAAAGATCCTGCGCTGGCCCGCCGTTTTCAACTGGTCAAGCTGGCAGAGCCTTCGGTTGATACTTCAACCATAATTCTGCGCGGCCTGCGGGACAGTTATGAAAAATCACATAAAGTAATTATCCGTGACGATGCCTGTGTTGCCGCCGCTGTTTTTTCAGACCGCTATATTGCGGGACGTTTTCTGCCGGATAAAGCAATTGATCTGCTGGATACGACCTGTGCAAGGGTGAAGGTCAATCTTTCGGCCAAACCGGCAGTGCTGGAAGATTGCGAGCGCACAGTTCAGGCGTTGCTGCGGGAGAAAAAGGCCGTTGATCGTGACCGCACCAACGGTGTTGCCGTTGATGAAGCACATTACAAGGAAACAGATGCTCTGATCGAATCCAAAACTAAAGAGGCCGATGCCATCCGTGAACACTGGCTGAAAGAAAAAGAAGCCGCGCACGTTGTCCTTGAAGCACGGGCAAAGCTTCAGGAGGCTGTCACCGGAGAGAGGGCTGCTGAAGCTGATATTGATGCAGCAGTTACCACTGAAGACAGTGCCGAAACATCAGCCGAAGCAACCGCTGAGAAAGGGAACGAAACCGGAAACAGAGCTCCGCTTGAGACTCTTCAGGAGCAACTTGATAAAGCGGATAAGGCTTTAGCTGAGTTGCAGGGCGAAAACCCCATGGTTCAGATTGAGGTTACACCCGACCTGGTGGGACGTGTAGTTTCCGACTGGACCGGAATTCCGGTTGGTAAAATGGCCCGTGATGAGGCTAAAACCGTTGTTGATCTTGATGTCCGGCTTAAAGAGCGGATCAAAGGTCAGGATCATGGACTTGCCGCTATTGCTGAAGTTATCCGTGCCTCCAAGGCCGGAATCAAAAATCCAGATCAGCCTATCGGTGTATTTCTGCTGGTTGGTCCGTCCGGTGTGGGTAAAACAGAGACAGGACTTTCACTGGCTGATCTGCTTTTCGGGGATGAACGATCGGTTGTAACAATCAATATGAGTGAATTTCAGGAAAAACATACCGTATCACGGCTTATCGGTTCGCCTCCGGGCTATGTGGGCTACGGTGAAGGCGGTATGCTTACCGAGGCTGTACGCCGCCAGCCATACAGTGTTGTGCTGCTTGATGAAGTTGAGAAGGCTCATCTGGATGTCATGAATACCTTCTATCAGGTTTTTGACAAAGGTCTGCTTACCGATGGTGAAGGCAAGGATATCAACTTCAAGAATACCATTATCATTCTGACTTCTAATCTGGCGACAGATGTGATTCAGGAAATGACCGGAGAGGGCGACGATATGCCGCTGGATGCCGTGGTTTCTGCGGTGCGGCCTATTTTGTCCCAGCATTTTAAACCGGCTCTGCTGGCCCGTATGAACGTTGTTCCCTACGTGAGCCTCAATCCGGAGGCCATGAAGATGATCACCCGGCTCAAGCTCGGTAAGCTCAGGAAAATGCTGCTGAACAATAATAAAATGACGCTGGAATATGATGAAGCTGTTGTGGATCAGATAGCGGCCCGCTGCACGGAAGTGGAGACCGGAGCCCGTAATATTGAATATATCCTTAACGGCAATGTTCTGCCGCAGATGTCTAAAAAGATTCTCGGACATATGACTGAAGGCGGCATGCCGACCTCGGTGCATTTAGGTGTTGCCGATGACGGTTCATTCAGTATGGAATTCTCCAACGATTAAGGTTCATAGAGGGTAATGATATGGCAGACAGCTCCAAGCCTAAATTCACATTTGAATCCAAAGCAGTAGATAAGAATACTTTCAGTGTCGTGAATTTCAAAGGCACGGAAGGACTTTCCTCCATCTACCGTTTCAGCATCATGCTTCTTTCGGAAAAGAGTGATCTGGACCTTGATTCTATCCTCCAGAATCCGGCCTCACTGACCATTAAACGCAGTGACGGAGATATTCCTTTTCACGGTATGCTTGCGTCATTTGAGCAGCTTCATAAAGCTTCGGGGGTGATTTTCTACCGTGCCGAGCTTGTTCCTAAATTATGGTGGACCACATTAAGTCACTGCAACCAGATTTTCCTTAATGAAACAGCGCAGGATTTTCTGGGGGACGCTCTTAAGAAAGCAGGTCTGAAGCAGGGGCTTAATTTTGATTTCAAGCTTCAGGGGTCCTATCCGTCATGGGAATATATCTGCCAGTATGATGAATCGTATTTCAATTTCATATCCCGCTGGATGGAGCGGGACGGTATGTATTATTATTTTGAACAGTCCGATCAGGGCGAGAAGATGATTATAACTGACACCCATATTTCGCATTCGACAATGCCTGAGGGAACATCATTAATCTATTCTCAGCCCAGTAATCTGGATTATACTAAACGTGAGGAGATAGTTAAAAACTTCATGCTCAAGCAGCAGCCGCTGCCTAAAAAGGTGGTGCTGAAGGATTATAATTACCGCAAACCCAGTCTGGAGATGAAATCCGAGGCCATGGTTTCCCAGCATGGTATGGGTGAGATTTATATTTACGGTGAACATTTTCTGACTCCGGGGGACGGTGATAAACTGGCTGAGATCAGAGCTCAGGAGTTTCTGTGCCGTGAAAAGGTTTTTCATGGAGTATCAACGGTTCCCTATGTGCGAACCGGATACATTTTTGAAATGAAGGATCATTACAGGCAGGATTTTAATCAACGTTATCTGACTACCGAAGTACAGCATGAAGGAAGTCAGGAAGCGTATCTTGTTTCCGGTCTGGGACTGCATCTGAATAAAGATGAGGACCGTCTTTACTACCGCAACTCATTTTCATGCATTCCGGCCCAGACCCAGTTCCGTCCCGAGCGTAAAGCTGTGAAACCGAAATTTTCAGGTTCCATGAATGCCAAGGTTGATGCCGCCGGCAGCGGTAAATATGCCGAGCTGGACAGTGACGGCCGTTACAAAGTGATCCTGCCTTTTGATGAATCAGGGCGTGACAAGGGTAAGGCCACCACATGGCTGCGTATGGCTCAGCCCTATGGAGGAGCTGATCATGGTATGCATTTTCCGCTGCATAAGGGTACGGAGGTTCTGCTTACCTGTGTGGACGGCGACCCAGACCGTCCGATTATTCAGTCCGCAGTGCCGAATCCTGAAACTCCCAGTCTGGTTACCGACAAAACCCAGACCATGTGCCTGCTGACCACCGGAGGGCAGAATCAGATTCATATGCAGGATATGAAGGGCAGTGAAAGCATAAAACTTTATACTCCCGGATCAAAGACAACCTTGCGTATGGGCTCACCGGCTAATGATGCACCCACTGCCACCCCGCCTCCCAAGAGTACTGACAGTGGCGGCGACAGTGGCGGCGACAGTGGCGGCGATAGCGGAGGGGACAGCGGTGGCGACAGCGGAGGGGATGACGAAAAGACCCTCTGGGGATTCAAGTTTGAAACAGCAAATGACTTTCACATTGAAGGCTATAATTCCAGAACTCTTTTTCTGGGTAACGAGTTTAAAACCGTAGCGGGTAGTTCCGAAGAAATTATTCTGGGCAACGATACCAAAGTTTTCGTACTTTTCAAGGATGACCTGCGCATCGGCGGAGCTCTCGGAATCAATGTCGGACCTGCTAAAGAGTTTTCAACCAGTAAGAGTGAACTTGAGCTTGAGGTGGAACATTTAAAAGGAGAACAGACAAAGATAATCGGCGAGCAGACCAGAATGTCCGGCGAAATGACCAATCTGAACGTCACCTGCGCAGATATGAATGAAAATCTGGCTACTGTTCAGGGTGAGTATGATGAGCTTTCCGCTTCTCACAATACCTTGAAGGGCGAAACCTCCAAACTTGCCGGACAGTCAAGCAAACTCGCCGGACAGGTTGACGCTGTCTGGGGTGAAATGGATACCGTGGCAGGTAATCTTACCCATCTGTGTGGAGAGGTCACCGAACTGTCAGGGGATAAATCCTCAGTTATAGGTGTTATGGCTAAAAGTATCGGAGACAGCACCAAGCTTATCGGAACCAGCTCCACCGTTACTGCCGAAACCAGTTCTATCTCAACAGAAATGAATAACATTGCCGGATTAATCAACAATATCTAGCCACGGATGATATGAAAATATTCAAGGAAAAACAGCATTCATTCTTTCCCCGTCCGCTTGGTATCGGCGATAAGTTTTATCTGAGCGTCGGGATCATGGTTTTTTACGACCTTAATGATCCCGATAATCTGCTGACTGAACAGGAGCTGTGGAAAACCGTTCCCGGAGAACTCGGCGCAAAACCTGTGATTGATCAGGGTGTACCCAAGCCCCGAAGCGAGTTTCTGGTGACCGGATCATGCCATGCCCCGCGAGGTACAAGCCGTCCGGCTTCGCAGGTGCGGGTACGGGTCGGGGATGTAGATAAAAAGCTCAATGTTTTCGGCGACAGGTATTGGAAAAACGGGTTGATTACCGAGGCAGAACCTTTTGTGGAGATGCCAGTGGTCTGGCCTAATGCCTACGGCGGTGACGGATTTGCAAAGAATCCGCAGGGCAAGGGCATTCATAAAGTTCCCATGCCCGACGGCGGGGACGCTGTTGTGCTGCCGAATATAGAACTGCCGGATCAGCAGATAGGTTCACCGGGGCAGAAACCTGATCCTGCCGGATTCGGGCCTCTGGACATGATGTGGCCCCAGCGGACCCGAAAGAACGGGACTTATGATGAGAAATGGAAAAATGAACGCTGGCCCTTTTTTCCCGATGACATGAATTATGAATATTTCAACATGGCCTGCGAAGATCAGTATGCACAGGACTTTTTCAAGGGCGGGGAAGCTGTAACTATTGAAAATATGAACGCCGACCTGCTCCGTATTGAAAGTTCATTGCCAACACATAGAATGCGCTGTTTCGTGACTCTGAACAGTAAGTTTAAACCTCATGTTTTTCCGGTGGGACCGCTTCCTTCACATCAATTGAGCGAGACTGATGAGTTTCGTGAAGTCTCAACCCGCCTTGAAACCGCATGGTTTTTCCCGTCCATTATGCGGGGGCTGCTCATTTATCGCGGTACAACTGAAATTGTTGATGAAGAGGGCGCTGATGTTATGCGGGTCCTGATCCGCCATGAAGAGCATGATGCAGATCCGAAATCAATTGAACATTACCGCGACCTTCAGATTCAGCTTCTTGACCGTGGCGTTGATATGGATATGTCCGCCGCTGATGAGGCTATGAAAAAGGCACAGAAAAATCTGCTCAAGGTTAAAAATATTCCTAAGTTCGCCGATGATATCCGCCAGAAAGCTCTGGGAAACAGACCCGTAATGCCTGCTTCAGAACCGGAAGAGATGATGGCGAAAGCAAATGCCATGATTGCCGAGCATAACGCCCTGCTGGATAAACTTGAGGTCATGGCAAAAAAAGCCCATGCCGAACACGGTCATCTGGTGCAGATCAATCTGGGTGTTTTTGATAAATTCCGTGGTAAGCTGACTGCCATAGGCAGTAAGATGGAAGAGACTACAGGTAAGCTTTCAGCCGCTAAAAAAAAACTTGAGGCAAGCCGCAAGGCCGCCATTAAGGATCTGTCCGGCAAGCTGAAAAAAATTAAGCCGGAACATCTCAAAAAGGCCGGACTCGATCCTGTTGAAGATATACCCGAGGATTTTCCTTTTAATAAAAAAGTCAATCCATGGCATGACCGTGGTTTTCCACTGGTGGCGCAGGGTCGCAGAAATCTGGAGAATGACCCGAAAACAGTTCGTAAATTAACGGATCTAGGCCTTGATCGTAAAACTCTGAAAAGAGCGTGGATCGGTGCTCTTGATGAGGAAACTGCTCATCTGCCCGCAGACTGGGGGCTGGAAGGTGATGATGAATTCCGCATTCCGGCCGGAGTAATCATTCCCCGTTTTGACGGTCCGGTCCTTAACCGTATCATGCGCTGCGACGTTGATCCTGATAATCTCAATGAATTTCTGGTTCCAGGATCAAACGAAGAACCATTGTTTCTGCCCAGTTCAACTCTTATTGACCTGCCGTCACTGCCTGCGGCTTCCGGTGCGCCTGTAATTGCCGTGGCTGATGAATTGCAGGCTTTGTTCATGGAGCAGGAGGCCGGGGACTGCTGCTCGGTGATCTGCCTTGCCTCGCCGAAGGATAAACCGGGCAAGGATGCGGCTGAGGCCCTTAAAAATGCACAGGCTTTTCTGATAGTTCAGCCTGAAAAGTGGGCTGAGGACCGTAAGCTTAAAGATGTCTGGGCGCAGTGGAAAGAGACGCACAAAACAGCTGAACCTATTGAACTTGAGCACGGTGTGAATGTTTTTCAGTCTCATAAAAAGGGCAGTGATATCCGGCAGTGGGTTCTTGATCATCTGCCGAAAGAATATGCCGGAGAACACGGCATTGATATGGCAGCCCCTGAAGAGGGCAAGTCTCCCGGAGATGATTTTCTAAAAGGAATTGTACCGCCTTTTCCAGATATAAAAGCCCTTGCTTCCGGCATCAAGGATGAAGTTAAAAAAAGTATGGAGGCCAGATTTGCACCGCTTAAGGCCAAGCGGGAATCCATGCTGGCAGAAGTAAATGAAAAGATTGCCAAGTACTCCAAGTACGATATCAATCCGTCGAAGATTTCAATGGAGACACGTGTCGGCAGTAAGAAATCTCCAACTGCAATCGCCTCTGAAGTTGCTGAAAAAATCAGGAGCAAGGCCGCCGATCTTAAAGCACGTAAAATGATCGACCCGCTCAAGGCGGAAGAGATGGAGGCAGAGGCCGCAAAACTTGACGCCCTCGGAGTAAAGTCCGAGGCAATGCAGGCTGATCTGCTTGGTAAATTCAAGATCAAAAAGCTTGAGCTTAAGGAGGGACTTAAAAAACTTAAAGACCGTGTACCGCCTGAAAAAGCTATTCAGAAACTCAAGGAGCACGGTCTTGATCCCGAGGCCATCCGGCCTTTGACCCGTGAACAGGTGCAGCATATGTATGATCAGGGCAGGCCGTTTGCCGGAGCAATTCTTTCAGGTGTGGACCTTTCCGGCCTTAATCTTTCCGGCGCAGATTTTACCGGCTGTCAGTTTAAAAAAACCAATTTCAAGGAAGCTGATCTTTCCGGCGCAAAGCTGGTGCAGGTCATGGCCGGCGGAGCGGATTTCAGCAAAGCGATACTCAAAGGAACCATTCTTGAGCGGGGGCATTTTGCCAAGGCCGTATTCAAGGGCAGCGATCTCAGTCAGGCGCAGGCCAGACAGGCAGCATTCAAAGGAGCCGACTTTTCAGGAGCCAGCCTTTGCAACGCTGATTTCGACATGTCTATTCTGGAAAAAACCGATTTCACCAAGGCCGATCTTTCCGGTGCCTGCATAAACATGAGCATGGTCAGCGGCAAAGCCGATGAAGCGGATTTCCGTAATGCCCGGATTAAGAAATGTATGTTCAAAGGCAGTTCTTTCAACAAAACTGATTTCAGCAAGGCATCAATAAATGAAACTCTTTTTAATGGTGCCACAGGTGAGAAAGTTAAATTTATTTCTGCCAATCTCGATAAAATAAGGACCGGACGTAATTGTGAATTCAAAGGAGCAGATTTCACCAATGCCAGCCTCAAAGGAGGCGCTTTGCGTGAAACGGACCTGACCGGAGCTGATTTTCGCGGCGCAGATTTTGAGAATGCCATGGTCGATAACAGCATGCTGGTCGAGGCGAACTTAAACGGAGCATCTGCCAAGGGCGCACGCTTTAATAAGAGTAATCTTGAGGGCGCAACCATGCGGGCTTTCAACCTGTTTCAGGGTGGATTTCGTAAAGCCCGGCTGGTTGATACAGATCTGCGCGGCTCCAATCTCTATGCCGTTGATTTTTATAAGGCCGTTGTAGGCAGAACCCGTTTCGAAGGAGCAAATTTGAAACGCAGCCAACTGGATGGAAAACTTGATCTGCTGGATGAAGAATAATGAGCACAATGAACCGTGAACAGATACTGGCAGCCATAGCCGATAATCAGACTTTGAAAGATGTTGATCTCTCAGGGGCGGATCTTTCCGGTGCGGACCTGACCGGAGGGCGTTTTCATTCCGTTGTCATGCAGGGTGTGAATCTATCCGGTGCAAACGTACTCAAGACCGGATTCAAGAACTGCGATTTCAGCGGGGCGGATTTTGAAAATACCGATCTCACCAAGGTAAATCTGCAAGGTATGAGTCTTGCCGGGGCTAATCTTAAAAACGCCAGAATGCACATGGCAACCCTGCAAAAAACCGATTTCTCCGGCGCTGATATGCAAGGGGCTGAGCTTAGCTGGTCCATGGCGCAGCATTCGAATTTTGAAGGAGCAGATATGCGCTCCATGAAAATTGTGAAGTCCGTCATGTCTCATTCAAATCTGGATAAGGTCGATATTCTCGGCTCCAGTCTCGACCGTGTTGTCTTTAACGGGTCAACCTTTAAAGGGGCAAAGTTAAAAGGTGCAACCTGTTTCAAAATCATGATGCGGGGCGCAGACCTTGAGGGGCAGGATATTTCGGGGCAGCTCTTTTCGCAGGTATTGCTGGACAGTGCCAATTTGAAAGGAGCCGATTTCTCCGGCGCTGACATGAGTATGTCCAATTTCATGGGCGCAGATCTCAGCGGTGCAAATTTCCGTGGTGCCACCATGCGCAGCTGCATGTTCAACGGTGCGGTTGTCCGGCAGGCTGATTTTTCCAACGCCGATCTGACCAAAAGCTATTTCGGCGGTGCTGATGCAACCATTGCGGATTTTTCCGGCGCAAATATGGTCCATGCAATTTTTGCCAAAGCCATATGTCAGGCCACTAAATTCAAAGGTGCTCATCTACAGCATTCTGATTTTTCTCACGCTGACCTTACTCACGCAGATTTCAGCAGAGCCTCCATGTATCGGGCCAGGCTGCACTGTATAATTGAAAAAGATACCAGATGGGACGGAGCTTCGCTCATCATGCTGCAAGGCACAGACAAAGATCTCGAAGAAGCTGAAAACTGGTTTCACAAAGCATAATAAAATCCGGAGGAAATATGAATAATCTCGCTAGGCAACAGGAAAATATCAGTCCGCAGCTGGAATATGCAAAAGTCGTGGCTGTCACCGAAACCGTCCGGGTCAGTACCTCTTTCAGCGAACTCGATGCAAGGCGCGCCGTCAGCTGTCTGGTCCGGCCCGAAGCCGGTGATACTGTACTTATATCTATTGATCAGCAGGGCGAAGCATGGGTGCTGTCCGTACTCATCCGTGAAGAACAGACACCTACCGCACTCGAAGTAGAAGGGGATACCCTGCTCAGAGTCAAAGGCGGAAGTCTGACCGTTGCACCGGATACCGGACTTAACTGCATCACCGCAAAAGCCGCCCTGCAATCAGACGACATAGAAGTTGCCGCCGGAAAAATTTCCCTGACCGCCAGGCTGTTCAGCAGCAATATCAGCCGTGTAAAAAAAGTGGCCGGAACCATTGACGATATCAGCCGTGAATTCACCCGTCGGACCATGAACTATTTTCGGTTCACCAAAGAAAACGAAGAGTGTCAGGCCCGGTCCAGCAGGCAGCTGGTCGAGGAAACCATGACCGTTCACAGTAAGAATACCGTCATAGTCTCAGAGGAACACGTAAAAATAGACGGTGAACTTATACATATGGGATAGCTGTATATAAATTGTGTCGGTTGTGTTTTGATTGAAATGAGTAGCCTCCGGCGGGCAAAGGACCCGCGGCCCTCTGCACTTCCGTATTTGATTGAAAGAGTAGCCTCCGGCGGGCAAAGGACCCGCGGCCCTCTGCACTCCCGTATTTGATTGAAAGAGTAGCCTCCGGCGGGCAAAGGGCCCGCGGCCCTCTGCACTCCCGATTAGGGGCTTTTAAAAAAGTAAAATATTCTGACAAAAAGTTGATAGTGTGTTATAAGGGGAATAGTCTGGTTCGCTGTTTTTTTAAAGTTCTTGAATTTTTCTGAGTTATTGAAGTGTTAGATGGTTCCGTCAGCTGTAAATTATTTAATAAAAAGTTTAATAACTGAAACAGCCCCAGTCAGGGATTCCAAAGGGGATTATCCCCTTTGGCCGCCGGAGGCTGAGTCTTACAAATGGTCGCCGGAGGCTGAGTCTTACAAATGGCTGCTGGAAGCTAAACCTTACAAGGACAATATATGTTTGCATTAACAATGGGTGCGGGTATGGACATGGGTTTTCCAGATGTTTGTTTAACGCCGGTTGGACCTGTTCCGGTTCCGGTTCCTTACCCGAACATAGCGGAATCGGCGACTACGGCTCCGGCTGCTTATAATGTTCTGATGGATTGTATGCCTACGTTGAATCAGGTTTCGCTTGGTCTGGTCAGTGAGGGAGATGAACCGGGTGTTGAGATGGGGGTTGTTTCGCATCTGGAATCGGGCCAGACGGAATATATTGTGGGCTGCATAACTATTATGGCGGATGGCCTTCCGGTTCAAAGGCTGACCAGCGTTACGGGCCAGAATTGTCTGGCCGTTTTGCCCAATGCGCCGGGTGTTTGTATCTGTCCCAGCCAGTGTACTGTTCTTACTTTGGGTTAAGTGAGGGTATTTCATGACAAAAAGTGTTTTCATATCCATCCTTGAGAAGGACGAGTCAAAGGGCAAGGGACTTTTTCAGACGGTGAGCAGATATGGTTTAGCGGTTAATGGTCATTTCTGGTCGGACAATCTGGAGAAAATGGAATGGGCCGGACCAGTTGCTGAGATGGAAAAGCCGGAAGTCGGGGTGTGGCTGATCAAAGGCAGTATGGCCAGCTATGAAAATCCTGATATCCGCTTCGGGCTTGGTATGCTGGCTGCTGCGGTTCAGGCTCGCCGTGGATATGGTTTCCCCGTTCTGTGCATCTGCGACGACGGTGAACTTGACGTGCAGACCCTGCCGACAATGCTGAGAAATGCGGAAGTTGTAGATGAGGGTAAGCTGGGAGCAAAGCTTGCGGCAAAGGCTAATATGCCGATTAAAAAGATTGAGCCGGAATATAGATTTGATCTTTATCCGCTGCCGAGTCTGGGACTTTGGCTTGAGGTAGGTCCTGCTCCGGGGCATTCATGGAACGGGGTTATGCTTGGGGTCAGCGGCGGCGAGGTGGTCGCACACGGTGCAGGTCCCGCGGGTATGCTGCCGGAAAAATGTGTGCTGAATTATCCTATGCAAGGTCTCAAGCTGGAGCTTGGCGGCAGGGAATATGTGGCATGGGCGGTGAAAAATGAGCTGGATGAGGGGTCGTCATATTTTGTTAAAATTTCCGGCAATCCGGACAGCCTGCTTTTCGGAGAGTTCTCCGAAGGTTCTGACGCGGAATTGTTTTCGCTTGCTTTAAAGTAGGCTAGTCGGTTTTAAATAAAGCCCCGTTTCGATTTAGAAGCGGGGCAATTTTTTTGCCTTTTAAGTATGTCTTACCAGTTGAATCCAAAGGAAAAACTGGATTGTCCTGATAAAATTTCGGAAGCGGCACTGAAACTTATTTCAAGGGGGATGAATGTTCCGGTGTCTTCTTTGGCTGAGACTTTCAGATCATCCGGCTCCGGCAGTCCCATATTCTGGATAAACAGGGATATTGCAGTCCTGAGGTCTGATTCCAGATTTTCGATTTCATCACGTTTGACGGTTGAGAGGTGGATGAGAAAGTTGATGAGCTGAGAGAGAAACAGCCTGAATCGCAAGGGGCCGCCGTCCATGGTGATATCTGCGGTTACAAATACCTGATCCCGTCCTTTTGTTCCTGCCAGCGCAATAATTCCGGCCTGTTTGAAATCTGCGAGTCTGTCTGTGCCGGGCAGCATTTCAAGGGGGGATGGCTCAGAACCAGCCGTCATGGGACGTTCTTCAAGCCGCACTGAACCTCGATCGGCAAAACGGGTGGGGCGTCTGTGCATTGCAATGCTGCGGACGCAAAGTGCGGCAATGGCCCAGGGAGCATTTATCCATAGCGGATCAGTTTCTGAAAAAGATCTGGGGCTGAATCCTGATTCCGGCTGGTACAGCGGGCGGGCCATAACGGAGTCTACACATGGAACGGTCCAGCCTGCGCCGGACATTTCTACTAATGTTTTCCAGCGTCCGTATTCGGCCCCTTCCAGCAGGCCGGGGATGAATCGCACTGATTTTAATTCCTGCCAGTCTGATATTTCAAAGAACTGCGGGCCGAGTGCAACTGCTGCCGGAGCCATCATGGATTCGGCAAAAGTCATGATCCTTTCCAGTTCGACCATTGAGCGCGGTGAGTTTGAAAGTGATCGGTCGATCACAATTAAATCCGGCGGAGTATCGGCAAGCAGGGTTTCCAGCTGGTCAAATACCGGCAGACAGTTTGCGTCAGATAAAGGAACAAGGATGAGGTTTACAGTGGGAATTGTGCCTGATGGAGCCTGCATGGCAAGAAGCTGAGCTCCACGCCAGGCTGATTCCATGCTTCTGAAAACCGGATTACTGAAAATGGTTTGTAATATTTTTGCGTGCAGTGAATCAATCTGGCTGATGACGCTCTGGTTACCTGATCTGCTGCCCGTTCCTGAGTCCGTACCTGAATCGACCATGGACAGGATATCCTCAATTGCACTTGTTTTGGCGGCTGCTGCGCCGGAAGGAGAAGCCGCAGGAATGTCTATCAGCTGTGCGATACGTGGAAATTTGGAATTAAGGTCTGTGGCAGCCCCTCCTTTCTTGATATAGTCAGCGGCCTTGGTAAGTTCTTTGAGAAAGGCTGTTTTCTTTGAAATGTTTTTGGGCTTGAAATCAGCCATGCTTTTGATGCTGATAGCAATGTTTGCGTCCGGGCAGATGGATTTATCAATCGGAATATCAATATTGGGGGAAAGCTGAGCCACGGCATCATTAAGAGAAAGAGTGTCGGCTCTGATTACCGGCGGGGTGTCTGTTTCAAGGGACGGTGAAAAAGGTGCAAGGGCCAGTACGCAAAAAGGAAGTTGGGTTATATTCATGGAAACTCCTCGGACTTGCCGTCTGATCTATAAAAGTTACACTTTTTTGTCACTTCTTCCTTATTACCGTATAAAATGAAATTTGGGAAACAGAGACCCTTATTTAGTCAATATTTTTTATCAAGCATCGACATTAATTTCTTTTGTGTGTAGATTAAGTAATAGGAGTAGTATTTTTTTATATTTGGGACCCAACTGCATCCGGAGGTCTGTTCATGCGCTTCAAGTACTCTGTATTTTTGATTGTTATGCTGCTGATTTTCGTTGCCGGTTGCGGTGGAAACAATAAACCTGTTGATCCGACTACTGTAACTACACCGGCATCAAGTCCTGATCAGATGAAATGGACCTATCAGGTTAATGCTATTACTTTCAAACTTGTCGCTGATAAGAAACTCAATGAATACAACGGGGTTCCCCATACATTGATGCTTTGCACGTATCAATTGTCCAATCTTAATAAATTCAATGCCCTGGTTTCCAATTCTGCAGGGCTGAGCAAGCTTTACAACTGCACCAGCTTTGATCCCTCTGTAACTCAGGTCCAGCGTACTTTTGTACAGCCGGGACAGAATGCAACCGTTGCCATGGACCGTGCCGAAGGTACCAGGTTTGTCGGCGTGGCGGCTGCTTATTATGATTTGCAGGGCGGCGGAGCTACACGCACATGGCAGATACCCATGAATGTTACCGAAACAGGAATGCTTTTCTGGTCTGATACTTGGTATGCTCCAGCTAAGCTGGATGCGATGATAATTCTTGGTCCACATGAGATTCAAAAAGTCGGAGAGTAATGAGTGCACGCTAATAAACCTCTTTTCTGGCATCAGGGACTGTTTTTACAGCCGCAGCATTTTCAACTGGCTGATCTTCATCAACTGCATCGTTTGCGGGCTATCCGTGAATTCGGGCAGCCTCATTTCTGGGGATTGAGCAGGCTTAAAATTCGTGAAGGCGCACTTGAAAGACGCAATTTTGAAGTCAGTGATGTGGAGATTTTGTTTGATAACGGCGCGTTCGTATCTTTTCCCGGAAACTCCAGATTGGAATCACGCTCTTTTGATAAAGCATGGGAAGACGGCGAAAAGCCTTTTATGGTCTACCTCGGGCTGCGGAGATGGAACCATGAGGGCGGAAATGTTTCCATAGTGGAAAATGACGGAGTTGCGGTCAATACCATGTTCGCAGTCACTCCCGATCCTGAGGAAATTCCTGATATGCTGGGCAGCGGGCCTGCGGCGCAGATCAAGCCCATGAAGTTTGTGCTCCGGTTGTTCTGGGAGACGGAAATCGAGGATCTGGGTTCATACACTATTATTCCTCTGGCCCGGCTGACACTTGATGTACAGAAAGTACGGCTGGATGAAACATTTATTCCTCCGGTAATGACCATGAGGGCTTCCGAACCGCTGACGAATATCTTCAAGGATATCAGCGATCAGGTTGCTTCACGCTGCCGCCGCCTTGAGCAGTACAAAAATCCTGCTGGACTGGGGGCCGGAGAGCTTGATTTTACTTCAACAGTTTTCCTGCTGGCTTTGCGCACATTGAACCGCTATGCGCCGAAACTCAAGCATCTGGCTGATGCACCTCATATCCATCCGTGGAAAGCTTTCGGGCTGCTGCGCCAGATTGTAGGTGAACTGTCTTCTTTCTCACGTGATATTTCCGCTCTTGGAGAAGGGGCAAACGGGGAAAAGCTTCTGCCTGATTATGATCATGAGAAGCTCGGTCCATGTTTTTCCGCAGCAAGGGATATTATAACTCATATTCTGGACAGCCTGACTGCCGGACCGGAATTCATGAGCCAGTTTGTTTTTGATGATCCGTATTATACCGCAGAACTGCCTAACCGTGCTTTTGCGCCGGGCAATACTTTCTGGCTGCTCGTACGCACTGACGAACCTGAAAAGGCCATTGATGAACTGCTCAAAATTGCCAAACTTTCAGCTACAACCGGAATGAGTGCGCTGCTGGCCAGAGCTGTACACGGTATTGCTCTGGAGTATGTGGATAATCCGCCTCCGGGACTGCCGAGGACCAAGGGCGCGCTCTGCTTCCGCATTGATACGGAATCAACTCTATGGGTGGATGTTGAAAGGTCAGGAAGTATGGCTTTGTACTGGGACAGCGCACCCAAAGAAATGACCGCTTATATTGCGGCTATGCGAGGGTAGGAGTCTATGCATCTGTCTGATTGCTTCATGGAAGTATTCACTTATGTCCGGTTGCTGGTCGATTCTCCGGAAATGGCCGATGCCGAGTATGCTGTTGTGCGTGAGGACATGAACAGGCTGATTGAGCGGATGGATGATAAATTTGATGAATCCCCGTTTTCTACGGAAAAGTTTGAACAGGCCAGATTTGCGGTTTTTGCATGGGTGGATGAAACAGTGCTTTGCTCTTCATGGAGCGGAACGAGGCAGTGGCTCGCTAAACCTTTGCAGCGCGAATATTATGGAACCACCAATGCCGGTGAGCAGTTTTTTGAAAGGCTGAGAATGTTGCTTGGCGAAAACATTGATCCTGTTGACGAATCCCTTTTTTCTGATTTCGAAGGGGATGGAGTTAATAATGCCAAGGACAGTTCCTCCGGCAGTGCAGGTGTAAATGATGTTATTGAGGTTTATGCACTGTGTCTGTCTCTTGGTTACACGGGCATGTACTTCAGTGATCAGGATTCAGAGAGGCTTGCAAAGCTCCGCACTGATTGTGTCGCCCGCATAATGGGCAGGCAGCAGAATGGAGAGGAACTTTCAGCTTTTCCTTTGTCATACGGCTCAGGAACCAAGGCGGCGCGTAAATCCGGTTACCGCAGGATTTTAGATCCGGTTTCTCTGATATTTTTTATTCTTCCGGTACTTGTGGTTACCGGTATTTTTTTCGCTTACAGGGGCCTGCTGGAGTACAGCCTTAATTTATGGCTGGGCTAGTTTATTTTTTTGATCGCCGAAGCAAACAAAACGAGACATGAAGAAATTAATTTTTCAAATACTTAAAATTATCTTTATCGTACTGGCCTGTGTCTTGGCTGCTGTAGGGTCTTACGCTCTGGTCACTTATATGAGCTGGCCGTGGTGGGCCGGGGCCTGTCTTTTCGGCGGAATAATGGGACTTGTTATTTCAGTGCTTTTTATCCGTAAATGGTTTTTGCGCCATCGGGAGAGAAAGTTTGTAAAACGTATTGTTGATCAGGATGATTCAGTCATTGCCGCCGCACCTACCCATGAACGGGCGCGCCTGCAGGAGCTTCAGGACCGCTGGATGGCTGCGGTGGAGCTGCTCAGCAATTCACAGCTTCGTAAGCGTGGAAATCCGCTTTATGTGCTGCCGTGGTACATGATTTTCGGTGAATCTGAATCTGGAAAGACTACAGCTGTCACTAACAGCAGGCTGACAACTATTCTGACCGATGTGGGACCGGTTCCGGGTGTTTCGGCAACCAAAAACTGCGACTGGTGGTTTTTTGAAGAAGCCGTCATTATTGATACTGCCGGGCGTTACGCCATTCCTCTGGACGAATCCCGTGATAAAGAGGAATGGGTTAAATTTTTAACTCTGCTTGGTAAATTCCGTAAGAAAGAACCTCTCAACGGTCTGATCATAACTGTTCCGGCTGACCGTCTGCTTGAAGGGGATGAGGATTCGCTGGGCAAATACGGACGCAGTTTAAGGCGGCGCATAAACGAACTTATGCGGATGCTTGGTGTGCGCTTTCCTGTTTATGTTCTGGTTACTAAAATAGATCTTGTTTTCGGGCTTAAAGGGCTGGTTGAAGTTCTGCCTGATTATACCCATTCACAGGCTATGGGGCTGGTTAATGAGGCAATGATTAACGATCCCGAAGCCTTTGTGGATAAGACAATAGAAAGTGTTACCGGAAGATTGCGTGAACTGCGTCTGTTGCTTCTGGACGATGCAGGCCGTTTTGATCCTGCTTTCCTGCTTTTTTCTGATGAACTGAACAGATTGCGTCCTAAATTCAAGGCTTTTGCAGCCGGAGCGTTTGAGGATAATCCGTATCAGGAACAGCCTCTTTTCCGGGGTATGTTCTTTTCCAGCGGTGAGCAGACAGGCGAGCAGAATTCATCTTTTATAAATGAACTTGAATCACTCAAAGTTGTGGCAAAGAAATTGCCCGAAACGAATGAAGGATTGTTTCTGCATGATTTTTTCTCCAAAGTCCTGCCTCGTGACCGCAATTTATTTACGCCTATTTTAGAGTTTTTGAAGTGGAAACTTTTCACCCGTAATCTGGGCATGGCCGTCTGGCTGGTGCTTCTTTTCTTTGTCAGCATCTTTTTCAGTATGTCTTATATTGGTAACCAGCGGGCTATGAATGAAATCTTTGCATCATTTCCGCATAAACCGGTTTTTTCAAAACACATTGATGAACATATTGTTGAAATGGATGCTTTCAGAGAAAAAATTGATCAGCTGCATGTGCTTAACAGCGACTGGTGGGTTCCGCGTGTGGGGCTTGATGTCAGCCGTGACGCTGAACAGGTGATAAAAAAATTTTATTGTGAAAGTTTTAAATCCTCCATTCTCGAACCCATGGATATGGAGCTTAATACCGCAATCAATAAGCTTGATACCAAATCTGCTGATCAGCTTACGAGTGATTTTATCAAACTGCTGGTCTGGCGCATTGATCTGCTCAACACTCGTTTGAATAATAAGAGTATGAAACAGTTCTCGGCTTTTGAGCTTCCGTCAGGAAAAGCCATGACTGACGCGGTGAAAGGATTTAACCCTGATTTGATGAAATATTGGGGAGCAACCTATAATTCATATCTTGAATGGACCAGTGACAGTGAAAGTCTCTATGAACAGAAACTTCTTTTACAGGCCCGGCTGGGCAGGGTTTTCAGTCTTAAAGGTGCAGACTTCAGATGGCTGGTTAACTGGGTGAATGATAATCCGGCACTGGTTCCTGTTACCTTGCAGGATTTCTGGGGTGGACCGCATCTGCAATATGAAAATGAAGTAAGTGTTGTACCTTCCTATACGGTTAAGGGGCGCGAAATGCTTCAGGCTTTTCTGGCTGAGCTTAAGCAGGCAATGCAGGATTCAGGTGAATTTGACAAACGTGAGAAGGCATTCTGGATCTGGTATGCAGGAGAATATTATAAAGAGTGGTTTAATTTTGCCGAGCATTATGCCGAGGGCGAAGGTCAGCTGCTGACCAAGGTTGATTATCAGGATATGGCAATGAAGATGTCGCTGCCGGATAATCCTTATTTTGCCTTGCTGACCCGCATGAAAGATGAATTCAATCCGATCAAGAATATTACCAAGAGGCCGGAGTGGGTTGATCAGGTCTTTCATTTTAATATTATTTTGTCACAATATAAGGCCAGTAAAGCTAAAGGTGTAGAAGAATCATCTGAAAAAGCTGAGGATTCCCTGCGTAAAGCAGTAGCTAATCTGGGTGGCAAAATGGCTTTAGATATTGAAAAGCGCATTGAAGTTGCCAAACACCTTGATGCTTATATCAGTGTCCTTGGTGATGTTGCAGCATATACTACCAGTCAGGAGACAGCTTTTAAGAGTGCAGCCGCATTGTTTCCTGCGACCAGTTCTATGACCGGTTCATCTCAGAGCGCAGCTTCAGGAGCTCCGGGAGTTAAGAAAGACCCTGTAAATGCTGCGGTCCAGGCCATGAAATCACTTAAAGCCCATATGGACAGTGAAGGACAGGGCTCAAACACGTTCTGGAACCTTTTAGCCGGACCGCTTGATTTTATCGTTTACGTGGTAATCAGAGAGGCTTCATGCGAATTGCAGGTTCTCTGGGAAGGTCAGGTACTGGCTGAAACTGCACATGTGCCAAGTGATAAACTGCGGACAACTCTTTTCGGGAAGACCGGTGTTGTTAAAAAATTTATCTCAGGTTCTGCCAAGCCTTTTCTTCTGCGTGATGTCAAAGGGTGGGGCAGCCGTAAATGGTTTGATATGCCGTTTCCGTTCAGAGAAGAGTTTTTTGCTTTTATTGATGACGGAGCGCAAGGCGGTCAGGAAATACAGCCGGAGTATAAGGTCAAGCTGAGCACAATTCCGACTTCCGTTAATGCAAATGCAACGGAAGAGCCTTACGCAACACTGCTTACGGTTGAGTGCGGCAGTGCGCAGCAGACTCTTTCCAATTACAATTATTCTGAAGAAGCTGTTTTCACATGGAAACCTGAAGAGTGCGGAACTACAACACTTAGAATTCAGTTTCCGGGGCTGGAACTTGTTAAAACCTATGAGGGGAAACTCGGTTTTGCCAAGTTTCTCGGTGAATTCAGAAACGGTGTTGTTAATTATACTCCTGCTGATTTTCCTGAACAGTCCAAAGGAATCAGTTCAATGGGAATCAGTACTATCAAGGTCGGCTATACTTTGAACGGAGCCACTCCGGTCATTAATCTGCTGAACCTTAAACCGATTAATATTCCTGATGTAATTACGGATTGCTGGCAGCATTGATGCTGTAATAAAAATGGAGTTATGAAGTGCTGAGCATATTCTACCGCAGATTCTACATTTTGCTTTTCCTGATCTGGATTTCGGGCATTGCAGGACTTTTTGTGTTTTCTGTATGGGGTGATTTCGGTACCTTTATTAATGATTTTAAATCTGTGGTTCAAGACGGCAGCATACCGCCCGTTGTCAACGGTACTGTCGCCGGTTCCGGATTCCGTGCAGCAGCTGCAATTGAAAACGCCACTGATTCAATTGAAGAAGACGCTGAGTCAGCTGAACACACCGTACGCCGTGAAGTTGTGCATGAGGTGAAAGCTGCGCGACGTGAAGCTGCCCATATATTTGAGGGGGAACCGGAAATTTCTGACCCTATAAGTAAGGAAATTGAAGCAGATAAAGCAGAAGAGAAGTCCGGGGCCGGACTTGTTAAAAATACTCAGCCCCCTGAACTGGGTAAGCTTACCGGATTCAGTGCTCTGGAAACTAAAGAAAGATTTATGGCCAGGCTGGTAACAAATAAGCAAACTGATGACGTTACTTATTTCTGGATGAATAAGCCTCTGCAACTGGTTGTAGACTTGCGGGGTAAGTGGATAAATATTACGCCTAATGTCTTCCGTTTTGCAGAAGGATTCATCTCTCATGTTGTTATGGGAATACATCCTGACCGCTTACGGCTGGTGTTTAAATTAAGAAGCCAGAATGGAACGCAGAAAATTCGCCCAGAGCTTTTACCTAATTCTACAGGACTTGATATTGTAATTGTGCGCCCGATGGTTAATCAATAAAATACAATGTGTTATCAAAATAGGCTACATTTCTGTCTGCAACTCGTTTACCAATTTTGTAAACTGAATAAATGGGATTAATTGCTATTTTAGTGCTAATTAGTAGAAAGTTTAACATTATTACTTTTTTTACGAATTTTATTCCGTGTTTTACAATTTTGTATATATAATGGTTTGTCAAAGTGCCTGTTTGTACAATTTTATGCATTCTTTCATGGAGTTATATCTTGTATAAGTACGTAAGTATCTCTGTTGTTGTCTTAACTGCTTGTATTTAAACATTATTATTCCTTATAATCTTTTCTGGCACATAAATTGATTTATGATCCTGCAACTATTTCGGCGGGGTGGATTTCCCACAATTTCATAATCTGCTCCGCCGCCTTTCAAGGGACTGTTCAATGTCCCTAAAAACCTTCACAAAACAATATTTTTATCACGGAGTTAATAACTATGTTTGAAGCACCATATTTACTTTTTCTCGGAGATGCTCCTGACGGATTGGCTGCAAAAATGGCTCAGGGTATTCATGATTGGAGACCTGAAGCAGTAGCAGGTCAGCTGCGTATGGAAAGCTGTAAAGCTGACCTCGGTATTAAAGACCTGACTATTAAAGAAGCCATAGACGCAGGTGTTAAAACATTAGTTATCGGTGTTGTTAACCGTGGTGGACTCATTTCTGAAGCATGGAAACCTTATCTGCTTGAAGCTCTTGAAGCAGGAATGGACATCGCTTCCGGTCTGCATAACCTGCTGCGTGATGAAGCCGACCTTGCTGAAGCTGCTGCTAAATATGGCAGAACTCTGCATGATGTCCGTGTTCCTTCAGTAAAGTACCCTGTTGCTAACGGTCAGAAACGTACCGGTAAAAGATGTCTTGCCGTTGGGACTGACTGCTCCGTAGGTAAAATGTACACCGCACTTGCTATGGACCGTGAAATGAAAAAGCAGGGTGGCAAATCAACTTTCCGTCCTACTGGACAGACCGGTATTCTTATTGAAGGTAACGGCGTTCCTCTTGATGCAGTTGTTGCCGACTTCATGGCCGGTGCTATCGAGTGGCTGACCCCTGATAATGATGCTGATCATTGGGATTTTATTGAAGGTCAGGGCAGTATTTTTCATGCTTCATACTCCGGCGTAACCATGGCTCTGATCCATGGTGGACAGCCCGATGCTCTGATTCTCTGCCACGAGCCTACCCGCGAATTCATGCGCGGTCTGCCCGGATACAAACTTCCTGCTCTTGAAGATCTGCGTGATCTGGCTCTCAGAATTGCTCAGGTTGTTAATCCTGCATGTAAAGTTGCTGCTGTTTCCGTTAACACTCAGCACATGGAAGAAGCAGATGCTCTTGCCTACCTCGCTGAAGTTGAAAAGAAAATGGGTATTCCAGCTGTTGATCCTTTCAGACAGGGCGCAGCCAGACTCGTAGAGGCTCTTGCATGAGAATAACTGTCACCAAAGACGTTTTTCCTTTAGCGCAGGTTTTTACCATTGCGCGTGGCTCCAGAACTGAAGCTGTGGTTCTGCGGGTTGAAATTGAACAGAACGGGTTTAGGGGATGCGGCGAATGCGTCCCCTACGCCCGCTATAATGAAACAGTTGAAAGCGTGACCGCCCAGATCGAAGAGCTGGAAACACCGCTGACCAGAGAGAGTTTGCAGAAGCTGCTGCCCGCAGGGGCTGCCCGTAATGCTGTTGACTGTGCTCTGTGGGACCTTGAGTCCAAGACTTCTGGTGTACCTGTATGGAAAATGGCCGGACTTTCCGAGCCCGGACCTGAAGTTACAGCTTACACTTTGTCACTTGATACTCCTGAAAAAATGGAAGCTCAGGCCGCAAAAAATGCCGGTCGTCCGCTGCTGAAGACAAAACTCGGTGGAGAGGGTGACATTGCCCGTATTGAAGCTGTACGCAGAGGTGCTCCTGATTCCCGTATCATCGTTGATGCAAATGAGGGCTGGACCGCTGAAATGTACAAGGAGATGGCTCCGGTACTGGTTCGTCTGGGAGTTGAAATGGTTGAGCAGCCTCTGCCTGCCGCTGATGACGATGCATTGCTCAGTATTGAGCGTGTCCTGCCTGTCTGTGCGGATGAATCCTGCCATGACCGCACTTCACTTGCCGGACTTAAAGGCAAGTACGATATGGTCAACATCAAGCTGGATAAAACAGGCGGATTGACCGAGGCTCTGGAGCTGCGTAAACAGGCACTTGAACTGGGCTATGATGTTATGGTCGGCTGTATGGTCGGTTCATCACTGGCTATGGCTCCGGCAGTTCTGGTTGCTCAGGGAGCATCCGTGGTTGATCTTGACGGTCCTTTGCTGCTTGCAACTGATCGGGATCACGCTTTGAAATATGATGATAAGAATGTTTATCCGCCTGCAAGTGAGTTGTGGGGATAAATTTCTATTAATATAATTTCTGTCGCATATTGCGGCAGGCCCACTTTAATTTAATGAAGGACTGACATGAGTCGCACAGTATATTTGAACGGTGCATACGTGCCCGAAGAAGAGGCTATGGTTTCTGTTTTTGACCGCGGATTTCTTTTTGCAGACGGTATTTACGAAGTAACTGCTGTTCTGGATGGAAAAATCTGTGAATTCGAAGGACATGTGAAACGTCTGGAGCGTTCTCTTGGTGTTCTTGATATGCCTATGCCCGTTGATAAAGACGAGCTGCTCGAAATCCATCGTGAACTGGTTAAGCGCAACAATCTTGATCAGGGTGCAATTTACCTGCAGGTAACACGCGGCGCAGCTGACCGTGACTTTGTTTACCCTAAGAATGTTAAGCAGACTCTGGTTCTTTTTACTCAGGCTAAAACTCTTACTGACGATAAAGCCGGTATCAAAGTTATTGCTGCTCCTGACATCCGCTGGGGCCGCAGAGACGTTAAGACCGTACAGCTCCTTGCTCCTTCCATGTGCAAAATGATGGCTAAAGCTGCCGGAAAAGATGATGCATGGATGGTTGAAGACGGTTTCGTTACCGAAGGTTCATCCAACAATGCCTACATTGTGACCAAAGAAGGTAAGATCGTTACCCGCAATCTTTCCAATTCCATCCTTCACGGTATCACCCGCTCATCTGTTCTGCGCATTGCTGCTGAAATGGACATGGAAATTGAAGAACGTGCCTTCACAATTGCAGAAGCACAGGATGCTGCGGAAGCATTTATCACTGCCGCAACCACTTTTGTCTGCCCGGTCCTTGAAATTGACGGTGCAACCATTGGCGACGGCAAACCGGGCCCTGTTGCTACACGCCTAAACACTGTATATATTGAAGAAGCACGCAAAGGCGCTATCTAAGGCATTTTTGCACAATCGCTTCCAGTTCTCATTTTCTACATGAGTAAATACAGGGAGTATCCGCTATGGATGCTCCCTTTTTTTGACCATTATGTATATAATGTGAAAAAAAGAATTAATCCATACCTATTGACGAAGTTATTTTTAGGTGTACTCTTAAGGTGACTTTTAAAAAAAAGGAGTGCCCCGTGTCAGTTGAACTGTATTTTGCTTTAGGTGTTTTCTTAATAGCCGCTTTGAAGATGTTTTTCGCCGCTGAAGAGCTGGTAGAGCACCATGTTTTGGGTGGTGTTGATAAATCTTATGAAGTTATACATAACTTTTGCAGCAACCATAAGAAAATTGAACATGACAGTAATGAATTTTACTGTTTCTTCAAGAAAAGTGCATTTGATATTAAATAGCATTTAAGCTGCTTTATTGATCCTGCAATAAAAAGTCCGCCCGGTAATAACCGGGCGGACTTTTTGGTTTTAAGGGCTGTTTTCTCAGCTTGTAGATATTTCCATATATAATGATGAAAGGGGTAAAGATTCTTTAGAGAGTGGATCAGTAGAAGTGAAGGTCAGCCGGAGCTGTGAGAATCTTTTGCGGTGGCCTTGTCCCGCTCTGGCAAGAAGTATGAACCAGAGCGGGCAAAGGCGATGTCTATATGGAGTGAAGCCGAGTATAATCTTATAAAAACAGGTCTACAGCGATAAGTCCGCTGATTGACATGGTGATGGTATAAGGCAGAGCCAGCATAACCATTCTGCCGTATGACAGTCTGATGACCGGAGCAAGGGCACTGGTCAGCAGGAACAGGAATGCAGCCTGGCCGTTCGGAGTTGCAACGGAAGGAATGTTGGTTCCTGTGTTGATAGCTACAGCAAGTTTATCAAACTGGTGCATGATGTTGTGAACCTGCTCACCTGCTGCCTGCGGCAGAGCGGCAATAACGTCTGCACGAGCCATATGTGGATCGGTCAGTTTGTCCATCAGTGCCTGTCCGGTCATGCTTATGCCGGGGATGGAATTCAGCAGATGTACAAAATGTATTTTGGTTTCTGAGATGTAGACTGTTGCAACAAATACGTTATCAGAGATTGAGGAGAGCAGTCCGTTGGCGATGTAATATGCCATGAGCTGATGCTGACCGTGCAGGCTGAGTACGTATTCAATGATTGGTGCAAACAACTGCTGAGAATGAATAACAGCTACAACAGCGAAGAAAACAACCAGCAGAGCAGTGAAGGGCAGAGCCTCTTCAAATGCAGGTCCAAGGCGGCTTTCTTCAATAACACCTGTGAATGATGTCAAAATGACAATAACTGAAAGCCCGATGATACCGACTGCTGCAAGGTGGAAAGCAAGTGCTGCAATGAGCCAGACTCCGGTCAGGGCCTGAATTATGAGTTTCAGTTTTCCGGCCTGTCCCTGTTTCTCTTCAAGGCGCATTGCTTCTTCAAAAAGGAAAGACCGGATGTTGCCAGGCAGGGTTGCGCCGTATCCGAATATTTTGAATTGTTCCACTGCAAGGCAGGTCAGCATGCCGACAAAAAAGACAGGCAGGGTAACCGGCATGACGTTAATCATGAAAGGTACAAAGTGCCAGCCCATTTCACTGCCGATGAGCAGGTTCTGAGGTTCACCCACCAGTGTACAGACTCCGCCGAGAGCGGTTCCAACTGCGCCGTGCATCATCAGGTTGCGCAGGAAGGCGCGGAATTCACGGAGTTCTTCACGATTCTGTTCTTTTAGATGCATGTCAGAACTGAGGTCATGGGATCCTTCCAGACCACCACCTGTGCTGGACACGTATTTATGATAGACACTGTAAAAACCCAGTGCCACTGCCATAATAACCGCTGTAACGGTTAACGCATCAAGAAAGGCTGACAGGAAAGCTCCTGCAAAACAGAACAGCAGGGCGATAATTTTTTTAGAGCGTACATTTACCAGAATACGGGTGAATGTGAACTGCAGAAAGTCCTTCATGAAATAAATACCTGCAACCATAAAGATCAGCAGCAGAATTACCTCAAAGTTTTTGTGTGCTTCGTGGTAAATTATTTCAGGTGTGGTCAGTCCTATGATGACTGCTTCCATTGCCAGCAGGCCGCCGACCGGAAGGGGATAGCATTTCAGTGCCATGGTCAGGGTGAATATGAATTCAGCAATCAGTGCCCATCCGGCAACAAACGGTCCTGCGGTCAGGAGCAGTATCGGGTTAATGATCAGGAAAGCGATAATGGTCAGTTTGTACCATTGGGGTGCTTGCCCAAGAAATGTGTCGACGAAAGTCTTTGCCATAGGTTTTGTCATTGATCTCTCCATTCATCGCAAAATTTGAAACGTTCAAAGTCTGGTAACTGGTTGAATATACGTCTGATTAAAATGTTTATCAGAGTAATTACTATTGAAAATACCACGCAAAACAGCCCGCGCATCCATCCCTGCACAGGCCAAAAAAAAGACCAAGATGGCGGCATGGTCGGTCATCGGACGCACTACTGCCTAAGTTTAAGCAGGAGTCATCAGCTGATAAAAGCGGTTAAAGGGGAACTCCATCCCCGGAGATTTTTTTATATTCCTCTACTGATTAGATGTCCAGTTATGAATTGTAAAATTATGTTTTTATGAGTAATTATCTTTAAAATAACCAGATGTTTCGGTCTGATTTTATGCTGTATGAAATGGGCATAATTCTTATGATTATATTTTTTGCGAATAAACGTAGAATAAAATATTGAATAATTTTATAATCAGCTGGTTTTTATTAATAATAACGAATTTGTTTCAATTTAAATATACGGTTGAATATTCCTAATATTGTATACTTTGTGAGAAGTACTTCCATGAAATTCTCTGCAAGCAGTTACTATTTTCTTGCGTTATTTATTATAGAGTAATCATGACAAGCCCTGTTTCTTCATGTAATAGTGAAGTAAGGATCATAATTTTTAATCTGGCAGGAGGCTTCATGTGCGCAAACAAATCTACTGAGGGCAATAAACCTGTTGAGCAGGTTTTGAGTGAACTGGATGCAACCCGAAAAGGATTGTCGACGCAGGAGGCTCAGAAGCGTCTGGATCAATACGGTCCAAATGCGCTGGTCACGCAGGAAAAAAGCATGCTCATGCGGTTTCTCAGCTTTTTCTGGGGACCGATTCCATGGATGATTGAGATGGCTGCACTTTTGTCTCTTGTAGTACAGGACTGGATGGATTTTTCAATCATCATGACTCTGCTGATTTTTAATGCATTGCTCGGTTTCTGGGAGGAGCACAAGGCGCAAAATGCGCTTGATGCTCTAAAGGGACAGCTTGCTCTGATGGCACGTGCTCTCAGGGATGGTGTGTTTAAAGAGATAGAAGCTGCTGATCTGGTTCCTGGTGATATTGTCCGCGTTCGGCTTGGCGATGTTGTCCCTGCAGATTGCGTGCTTATTGAAGGTGAGTATCTCAGCTGTGATCAGGCTGCACTTACCGGAGAATCTCTGCCTGTTACTAAAAAGATCAGCGACGAAGTTTATTCCGGCTCATCAGTCAAGCAGGGAGAAATGGTTGCAGTTGTTACTTCCACTGGCGAGAATACATTTTTCGGGCGTACTGCAAAACTGGTTGAATCAGCCGGAGCCGAGTCTCATTTTCAGAAAGCAGTCATGCGTGTGGGCGATTTTCTTATTATTATCGCTGTGGCGCTGGCTTTGCTGCTGGTTGTTACCGAAATTCTGCGTGGTCAGGACTGGATAAATCTGATCCAGTTCGTGCTTATTCTGGTTGTAGCCTCTATTCCTGTTGCCATGCCTGCGGTTTTGTCCGTAACCATGGCTCTTGGAGCACTTTCTCTGTCTAAACAGAAGGCAATTGTTTCAAGATTGCAGGCCATTGAAGAAATGGCCGGGATTGATGTGCTTTGTTCGGACAAGACCGGAACTCTGACTCAGAATAAATTGACTCTTGGTGATCCGGAACTTTTTGAAGCAGGGGATAATCAGGAGCTTATTCTCGGTGCAGCTCTGGCATCCAAGGCTGAGGACAAAGATGCCATTGATCTGGCTGTAATCGGCGGACTGGAGGATCAAAGCCTGCTGGAAAAATACGAACGTAAAAATTATATTCCTTTTGATCCAATTTCCAAACGTACTGAAGCAACTATGGCCGGACCAGACGGTGAACAGGTCTTTACCAAGGGCGCACCACAGGTCATTATTGAGCTTTCCGATATGAGTGATGAGCGTAAAAAACATGCTCTGGAAAGTGTTGATATTTTTGCGGCAAATGGATTCAGAGCACTTGGCGTTGCCCGCAAAGAAGGGGACGCATGGAAAATGCTCGGGCTGCTTTCTCTTTATGATCCTCCCCGTGAGGATTCGGCCGAGACTATCCGTAAAGCCAAAGAGCACGGAATCGATGTGAAAATGGTTACGGGTGACGATGTAGCCATAGGTCGGGAAATTGCCCGTGAACTGGGTATGGGGACCAATATTCAGGCCGCAGCTGATTTTTTTGCCAAGGATGTTGATCCTGACAGGCTTAGTGCCGTTCAGGAAGATGAAGTGGAAGAGGCCGAAGGTTTTGCCCGTGTTTTTCCCGAACACAAGTATGCAATTGTTAAGGCATTGCAAAACAAAGGGCATATCGTCGCCATGACCGGTGATGGAGTGAATGATGCTCCTGCGTTAAAACAGGCCGATGCAGGTGTTGCCGTCTCCGGCGCTACCGATGCAGCAAGGGCGGCGGCAGCGTTGATTCTCACTGCACCCGGATTATCTGTGATTATTCAGGCTGTAGAAGAGGCCCGCCGTATTTTCGAGCGGATGATGAGCTACACCATTTACCGTATTGCCATGACCATCGATATTATGGCCTTTGTGGTTCTTGCTATGCTTGTCTTTGATTTTTATCCGCTGACAGCAGTTATGATCATTATGCTTGCGCTTCTGGATGATATCCCCATTATGACTATTGCTTACGATAATACTTATCTTGACCCCAAACCGGTGCGCTGGAACATGCGCAGGGTGCTCTCGGTTTCAAGTCTGCTGGGAGTTCTGGCTGTGGCAGAAACTTTCGGTATGCTCTGGGTTGGTAAGGAAATATTGCATTACGCCGTGCCGCAGCTTCAATCAGCTCTTTTTCTGCAGCTTGTTGCCGGCGGGCATCTGATGCTTTTTGTAACCCGCACCCGTAAGCCTTTTTTTATGCGGCCGTATCCTTCATGGCAATTGTTCTGGGCCATTGTCGGTACTCAGGTTTTTGCCGTCTTTTTGGTCGGATTCGGTTTTCTGGTTCCTAAGCTTCCGGTTATGCACATAGTTTATGTCTGGATATATAATCTGGTCTGGATGTTCGTGCAGGATATATTCAAAATCATGGCTTACAGGCTAATTGATGACAAGGAAAGGCACCGCAAAAGGTTCCTGCATATGAGTAATTTAAGATTGACTCCGTTCGGATCTCTGTACCGCAGGAAAAAACGTTAACGACGGTTGTGTACAGTCTCTCAGTGAGTGAGACTGGAAAAGCCGTTCTTTGAGTGTAGCTGGTTAACTTATAGGCCGGGAGGAATTATGGATTTTGAAAGTCTGATTGGACTGTTGATAATTCTCGGATTCTTTTTTCTATTGATAAAATTTAATAGGAAAAAAAAGAAAAAAAAGGCAAAAGGCGGGTCTAGACGTCGTGACGATAATAGAAATGATGAGTATGAAGATTATGACGGTGACGACGATAGCGATGATAGCTCCGACGGTGGCGGAGATGATGATTAATTTTAATGTTTAAAAAATATTATGCCCGTGCTGCGGTGCGGGCATCTTTTTGGAGATTTATCAGTGTATAGGATTCTTGTTGTTTTATTGCTGACAGTGTTTTGCGCAGCTCCTGCGTACGCAACTTCTCTTGAGGATATATGGGGAGATGTACACCCGTTGCTTTCCAAGGCGGTTGCCGAGCTTGATTTGCGCGGCAATGTGCCTGATTCAACATGGAATCCTTTAAAACCGGATAAGAACAGTGTTGATAGCAAAATAAATGATCTGTTGGATGAATGCATAGAAATTCTGGGCATATCCAACATGTCAGTTACAAAGAAGGCTATCCAGAAGCTGCAGGCTGATTCAAAGGTCTGCCGTGAAAAGGTGGCTGAGCTTAAAACTGAAAGACTTGCCGCACCTAAAAAAGTTAAAAAATGGGAAGTCTGGAAAAATACGGTGGAAAGCATTGATGAAGATATTAAAAAGCTTGAGATCCGTGAAGAAGATAATGGAAATCGAGTAGATGTCCTGGTTGATGAACTGCTTGCCGAAATGAAAAAAATAGGCATGAAGGTTGATCGGGAACAGGTTGAAACTCTGGTCTACAGTGTGACCGGAAACGATGATGTTGAATTGGTTTCGGTTTTTAATAATGTAAAACTTATAACGACTGAACTGCAAAGGCTTACTTCCGAGGCCAATGAAAATATTGAGATGGCAAAGCGGTACTACGGAATGCACACGCTGCTTTTGCGTATTCTGATCAATCTATATCAGCATTACGAGCATAAAATAAATGATGTCTATATGGTCAGAATCAAGGATATCATCACCAAAGAAAATGAGCTTATTGAAAAGACCAAGACTAAGATTGCAGAAGAGCCTGCAAAGTATACGGTTATATACAAGACAAATCTCATTGCACAGGGACTGACTATCCGTACCGCACGTATGTATTCTGATTATCTTGAAAAAAACAGAGACCGCATCGTCCGTGCCCGGCAGGGTGTTGAAGATGAATATGATGTCGCACTTAATACATACGAAACAGTACAGGGAGCGCACAGCCTTATATCTCTGATGCGTAATGCAAACGCTATGCTGGAGAGGATGTCTGAATTGCAGACACCTGAGCTGATTGTATTTCAAAATATTGAGATGAAAAATGAGTTCAGGAAATTAACCGGCAAACTCACGGCAGATACTGATTAAAATGAGGAAAGGCTTCGCAGGATAAATTGCGAAGCCTTTTTTTACGGATTCTATTAATTGCTGATTAGAAGTCGTACTGCAAACGGACACGCACCTGCACTACATCTTTACCGCCCATTGAATTGTCGGCGTCCTGATATTCCCAGCGGTTTATCAGGGACAGTCCATCAAGATAGCCGTCAAAATATCCGTCAAACTTATAGGCCAGATTCAGATCGTATTCATTGCGGTCATATGAAGCGTTTTTGCCGGAGTCAGGAGTGGAGCCGAAGCCAGTTTTCACGTTGGCGGAAAAGCCTTTAACTCCCACGCGGGTGAAATCATACCCTGCAGCAAGGTAGAGAGCTTTTTCGCCGGCCCGGTTGAATCCGCAGGACATGAGGTTGTTAAAAAACGGGTTAACGCCCCATGAGTTGCGTACATCAGCAGAGTCATCAACTATGGTTCCACCCACATCAAAAGTCATACCGTTGTATTTTAATCCAAGGAGCAGCCCTGCTTCGTCGGCAGTATATGTTCCAAGCAGGTCACTGCCGGTATTTCTCTGGTCAACAGCTTGAAATTTTACATGAGTTTCAAGTGCTTCAGAAATATCGTAGCTGTAGTTTGCTTCGATGAAAAATGTATTATCCATGTCCGGTGTGTAGTAGTTCCATGCCCGGAAAGACATCTTGTCAGTTGGTTTCCAGTCCGCACCGAACATTACCAGACCGCCCTGATTACCGCTTACTCCGGCCGATTCAGTCATGCTGATAAACAGGTCCGAGTCCCTGTTTTTCATTTTATCGACCCATGCCACATGCAGTTTCAAGCCATCAATATCAGTTGACTCCACGCCGTATGCTTCAAATGTATTAGGAAGCAGGCGGGAATCATTACCGTTGATGTATGGGGTTTCTATTCTCTGACGCCAGATTTTGGCAATAGTTTTTTCGTAGCGGGCTTTAAAATATGCTTCACCTACGACAGCATATCCCTGGTTTTTATTATCAAGAACTCCTGTTCCTGCGTAGCGGACTTTATTCAGATCATCAAAAAGTGGAGCGGCTAAAAATCCGGTGACAACTCCTCCGAAATGATCAGCTATCCACGGGGTTTCATATTTAAGCTGCCCGCCGATGGCGAATGATTCTTTTGTCTTATCAAAAGACTGTCCGTTTGGGCGGTCTTCCTGCATGAAATAAAACATGCGTACCTGACCGGATATTTTACCGTATTTCCATTCTTCTTTTTTGTCTGTTGCGTTGGTGGCAGCCAGCACTGAACAGGCAGAAGTCAGGACGAATAGCAAGGCAAGCGGTAGTATGAGGTGATTTTTCAGTTTGCAGTTCATTCTCTCTCTCTTGTCAATTTTTAAAATATTGTGTTCGAATATATAATATTACTATCAACTTATTTCAAGAATTGAAGCTATAACTTTTATATTTATTTTTTGTTCTATAAGATTATATATTTAAAAATATAATAGATTTGTGTACCCTTTTATCTATAATTGCAGTGTATTAAACATTCACAAGTGTCATTATATGTAGTTTCCCCCATATTTGGATGTTTTTGTGATTATTTTTTTTAATCTATATTACCAATAAGGCTAACTGGAGTGTCAGAATATAATTTTTCAAGGCGTATGCTGAAGATCAACTCTGCAATAGGCAAAGTTGGCGAGCTTGTTTTTTTTAAAGCTTTGCAGCGCAGTATGTTACTGGCTTTTCCATTGATCATAATAGGTTCCATGAGCTTATGCGTTCTCAACATCCCTATAAATATTTTGCAGGAGTTTATATCACCTGAAATAAGAGAGTTTTTAAGTAATGTAGTCAGCGGAACTTACGGTATTTCTTCACTGGTTGTACTTTGTTGCATGAGTTACAATATGGGAAGCATGTACAACAGTTCAAGCTCGGAAGGTAACGCAAGTCCATGCCTTTACGTTGTAATTGCTCTATCCGGTTTTTTTATTCTGCATGGTGATGGTTCATTTTCTTCTTTTACGCAAGTTATCTCACTTACAAATGGCATGTTTCAGGCTATCTGCATTGCCGGAATTACAGGATTTATCTTTCATAAACTGCTCTTATATAATTTTAGAATCCCCGTATTCGGTGCAGGATATGATCTTTTTTCCATGGAAATTTTTTCGTTGCTTCCGGCAAGTGTTCTGGCGATTCTAACTTTTCCTTTAATACGTTTCGGTATGGAAGTGCTTGGATTCGATTCATTTAATGATCTGTTGTACCGTATCGTTTTATCAGTTGTAAATGTGCCCGGTGATGATTTTTCAACAGGGTTTATGTATGTCTTTATCAGTCAGATACTTTGGTTTTTCGGGGCACATGGGCCTAATGTACTTTATGCCGTTGATACAAATGTATTTGCACCCAATGTTGTTGAAAATGTATGCAACCTCAGTCTTGCCGTTCCTCCTGCTCATATTCTGACCAAAGGTTTTATTGATGCATATTCGGTTATTGGCGGGTCCGGTTTTACTACCAGCCTTTTGATTGCAATACTCTTTAAAAGTCGTGATGCCGGGACCAGACGTATTTCGCAGCTTGCTTTGCTGGCTTGTCTTTTTAATATTAATGAGCCACTTCTTTTCGGTATTCCTCTGATATTTAACCCTGTATATGCTCTTCCGTTTATTTTTGTCCCTGTGATTATGTATTGCATTTCATATGCAGCTACTTTCTTTCACATCATCCCATATACAACGGGATCATTTCACTGGACAACTCCTTTTCTTTTAAGCGGTTATTATGCTTCAGGAGGAATGTCCGGAGTTTTTATGCAAGTGTTTAATATCGCACTTGGTGTTGGGTTATATATGCCTTTTGTCCATCTTTCGGATCATATACTGAAGAACCAGTACGTGCGTGGAATGCAGGTTATTTTAAAGGAAGCAAGACGTAATAAGACATCAAGAGGCAGTAAACGTTTCAATCTTACAGGATTTGAAGGTTTTGTTGTAAGATCACTTGCCAACGATTTTATAAGAGATCTTAAATATGAGCAGCATTTATATATAGTATACCAGCCGCAGGTTAATACTATTGCTGGAAAATCAAGTGGAGCAGAAGCTTTGTTACGCTGGAATCATCCGGTCTTCGGACATATTCCACCTGAAATTACAGTGGCTCTTGCTGAGGATGTAGGGCGTATTGAAGATCTGAGTGTTTTTGTTCTGCGGGAAGCATGCCAGCAGTTTTGCGCATGGAAAACTCAGGTCGATGCTGATTATGTTTCAGTAAATTTTTCACCGTCCCTGCTTAGCGGTAAGATGACTGAAAGAGTCATGAAAACAGTTCGTGAATCAGGTATGCCACTCAATTGTCTTGAAATTGAAATTACCGAATCTGTGGCTATTTCATCGGGTATGAAAGCCATTGAAGTTCTTAAAAATCTGCGTGAAGCTGGAATACGAATTTCAATTGATGATTTCGGAATGGGGCATACATCTCTGCGTTATTTGCGTGAAATGCCGATTGATAAAGTTAAAATAGATCGCTCACTTACCCTTGGCTCAGCAAACGGACTGAATAAACAAATAGTTTCCAGCATTATCGATCTCTGCCGTAATATAAATGTTTCAGTGATTATTGAAGGTGTTGAAAATATTGAGCAGATGAAAAATTTTCAAAAGATGGGCGGGTTTAGCTTTCAGGGCTACTATTTCAGCAAGCCGGTTTCCGGCGAAGATTGCCTTGCATTTATGCAGAACTGGACCTGCTCTTGCGAAGTCTGTTTTATAGAGCTTTAAACTATTATTAAGTATATCTACCTGTTGAAGTCCATCTGCTCAATATATTAAGCTGTTTAATTTTATCAGCAGGGCATTTTCAAAAATTCATGGACACAAATTTCCCGTAATGGCAAAGTTATATGCAAAACCATATCAGCTTTATTAATAACGATAAACGGGAGAAGTTTCATGGCTCAGACAGTTATTCTGCATCTTCTTGAGCGGCTAAAGGAAATCGGCATTAAAGATATTTTCGGCGTGCCCGGTGATTATGCTTTTCCGGTCAATGATGCCATCTGCAATGATTCTGATTTGAAATGGATCGGCTGTTGTAATGAGCTGAACGCCGCATATGCTGCAGACGGATACGCCCGTATCAAAGGTAAATCCGCTCTCTGCACCACCTACGGAGTGGGGGAGCTGAGCGCGATAAACGGTATTGCCGGAAGTTATGCGGAAAATCTGCCTGTTTTTCATATTGTAGGTATGCCTAAATGCTCTTTGCTGCGCAACGGCAATCTCATTCATCACTCCCTTGGTAACGGTGAATTCGACCTTTTTCATAAAATGGTTCAGCCGGTGGTTTGCGCCAGTACTATTCTGACTCCTGAAAATACTGTTGGAGAAGTTGAACGGATTATAAACGCAGCTCTGACCAGAAAACAACCTGTCTATATCGCCATCCCCGCTGATTACGCACTTATGGAACTTGGCTGCACCAGGCCGCATAAACAGATCTCTTTGCAAAGTGATAAAGATACACTGCAAACTGTGCAGAAGCTGATTCTTGAAAAGTTGAATAGCGTTAAAACTGCAACAGTCATGGTCGGGGCTTTGATCGGGAGGTATGAGCTGCATGAACCCATGCGCAGTTTTATTGAGAAATCAGGGCTGCCTTTTACCTCTATGTTCATGGCTAAGGGAACTCTGTCTGAAACCCATCCTAATTTTATAGGCGTCTACAATGGCGGTATTCTGGATAAAGATGTTCAGGAAGTTGTGGAAACAAGTGATCTGGTCATAAGTTTCGGCGCCATCCGTTCAGATATCAATACCGGTGCCAATACAGTAACCATTGATCCGCAAAAAGAAATTAAAATTCATCCAGATCGTGTTTGTATCGGACACGCTGTGTATCACAATGTACAACTTGAAGATGTGCTTATGGGACTTTGTGAAAGGGTACAGAATCTTGGTATAAAAGTTCCTATAGGTCCACAGGGTCTCGGTGAACCAGTTGGTGTGCAGGACGCGGAAATTACTCCGAATTCGCTTTATCCCCGTATTGAAAATTTTATTGCTGAAGGCGATATCATAATGGCTGAAACCGGAACAGCGTCCATGGGACTGGTCAACGCAAAGCTTCCAGACAAGGCTGTATTTTTCAATCAGACTTTATGGGGCTCTATCGGCTGGGCTACTCCTGCATCTTTCGGCGCAGCAATGGCTGCTCCTGAAAGGCGGGTGCTGCTCATAACCGGTGAAGGGTCACACCAGATGACCGTTCAGGAAATCAGTCAGTTTGCACGGCACGGGCTTAAGCCTGTCATCATCTGCCTGAACAATGACGGTTACCTTATTGAACGTATGTTATGCGAAGATCCTTTCATATATTATAATGATCTGGCCCAGTGGAATTACAGCAGACTGCCGGATGCTCTGGGCATGACCGGATGGTTCAGTGCAAAAGTTATGAACAATGCTGAACTGGATGACGCTCTTGCAAAAGCTAAAGCCGCTGAATCCGGGGCTTATATTGAAGTTGTCACAGGAAAAATGGCGGCTTCGGAAATGGCACTTGCTTTGAACCGTATAGTTTTTAAGGGCAAAGGCTGGCAGAGTTAAGTAGATAAAATATGCAACAAAAAGGGGCCGGAGTGCTGAGTTCCGGTCCCTTCTTTTGCGCCGTTTGCCGGAAATAGAACTGGAGTGAGGGGTCTTTGGAGGAGTTCTTGTTTCCGGCAAATATATATGCTGTCTGTTCGAGAAATAAATATGCTTAAATTTCGGAGCTGTGGTAACAGCCGTGTTACAGTTTTGTTGAAAGAATGTGTTCGCTGCTTATTCGGGCAGCTCATCTTTTAATCCCTCAAGCCCGGCAGCCGTCATGGTCGGGATGAACTGGGTCATGCTGTACTCTGCGACTCCGTTAATGTTGAATGGATCTTCTGCAAGCACTGCATCCAGTTCTTCAAGAGAAATGGGCCTGACCAGAATAACACCGCCTGTGCGGGGGACCATGCGTCCAGATGCGATGAATATTCCTTTTTCATATTGTTTTTTAAGGAACTCAACGTGTGCTTCAATTAATGCATCAATTTCATCCAGCGGTTTTACATACTTAAGTGTGATAATGTACATTATTGTTAATCCTCTTTATGTTTTATTATTTTTGATATATGAGAACAGTGTTAACGGAATCTATTTTATTGACACTTATTTACATATGTCCACATTTTTTTACCGGATCAGGGAAAGCTGGGGAGGGTTTTTCCGGGCTGGTCAATGACAGGAGATATTTATGAATCTGATCCGGGAGAGGAATGAAGACTATCTGGTCGTTAAAGTTTGCGTTGACCGATTTATCGGTTCCAATTCCATCGAGTTGAAAGATTTTATTATTTCACTCGTTAAGGAAGGGGAAAATAGATTTGTTATAGACCTTTCCCTTGTTGATTTTATGGATTTCAGCGGTATTGCCGGACTGCTGCCTATTTCAAGATTTCTACCTACGGACAGTTTTTTTCTTTTTGCCGGACTCTCGCCAAAAGTCACCAAGCTTTTTAAATTGACTAAACTTGATGAATTTTTTGAAATTCTACCCTCTGTTGAAGATGCCCTGAGATACGAAAAAAGTGCAATTGCTTCTCCCTCTTGACTCTGCGGTACAGATTGTTAAATAACAGAGCGGGTTTGGATATTAATATTTTGATTGAAAATGATATGGAGGATATAATTTATGCCGTCTTTTGATATTGTAAGCCAGATTGATCCGCAGGAAGTGGACAACGCAGTTAACAACGTGGTCAAAGAAGTTGAAACCCGTTATGATTTCCGCGGTGTGAATACCGAGATTTCATTTAATAAAAAAGTGAACGCAGTAAATATTGTTACCGGTGATGATATGAAGATCAAAGCTGTCCGTGATATGCTGATCACTCATTTCACCCGCCGTAAGGTCGATCCACGGGTTCTGGATTTTGGTAAAGTTGAGCCTACTTCAAACGGTCAGCTTAAGCAGGAAGTCAAACTCAAAGAAGGGATTGATAAAGATACTGCCAAGAAAATTGTGAAAATGATTAAAGCCACCAAAATTAAAGTTCAGGCAGCAATTCAGGATGAACAGGTTCGCGTAACCGGTAAAAAACTTGATGATTTGCAGGAAGTAATTACGCTGATCAGGGAAGCAGACCTTGAGATGCCTTTCCAGTATGTAAATATGAAAAAATAATTTTTTCAGTTATGACGACTGAAAAAACCCGCTCTAAACTTTAGAGCGGGTTTTTTTTATGCTGATTATTCTCTGCACAATATCTTTCATAGCTGGTAACAGTTTCCATGATTTCACGGCAGGTATGCTCTCCCTGTCTTCTGACAATTGCAGGGGCGGCATTTGATGAAATCAGTCTGTCCAGTTCCACCTTTTCAGGATAATCATCCAGACATTCTTCTTCAACGGTGAGTTTGTCGGGAATAAATTCAGTTTTTTCTTGAATGCGGTAGTCTATTGAACTGCAAAGATGGTTAAGCGCTGCAACAACAAGTTCACGTTCCCCTGATTCATCAAGCATGGTAAATAAGAGGTGCAGGCGGTCCAGCGGGTTTCTCTGATGATCTTCATGAATCGGGGAGGAGCAGTAACGGTTGATCTGACTCTGACCTCTGGAAAAAATTTTCTGAAGAGAGGTTGCGCCGAGTGTTTCACGGCAGCTTTGCATCATCTCCCACGTTTCAGTGGCGGTGTTGGTTTTTCTGGATTTCATTGGTTTATTCTCTGCCTTTTCGCTGCTTATTTTTTATATTTATCAGGACAAATCTGATGCGTGGGGTGAAGTGGTTTTTATTTACCCTCGCTTTGCGTGACAAATAGTTCATTATAGAAACCGTAGACAATCATTGTTTGTATGAAAATATACATAAAACAATTTCTTTCTCAATAACAGCCTGATTTATAGAAAAAATTTGAATCGGGTAGGACGGGATAAGTTATGCGCAGAAATAAATATATCAGCTGGGATTGCTTTTATTTTTTAAAAGGAATTTGACCTCCGTTCTGATTAGGCATATCATGCTGAATTGCTTAACTTGTTTTGCCTTTTGGGGTGATAGAAATAAGGGCTTTATGAGATGTAGCAGTTTTTGTTGCTTAAGTTGTATAATATAGTATAAATATACTGATTGATTTGCTAAAAGGTTAAGAAGTTATTTGGGATAAGGCAATGTGCCTTCAATTAAATAACAAAGTAAAAAAATGTCAGGGCAGTTTGTTCTGTCTTTTCAGGGAACAATAAAATTTAAGGAGTTGGAAATGAAAAAAACTATTTTTCTTATGGTGGCTCTGGTCTGCCTGTTTGTGGCACCAACACTTGCAAAGGCCACTGATCTGCCCCGTCTTATGATTGTGGGTGAAGATGCTGATACTGATACTATTCCCCGTGACAGCCGAGTCTTTAAGCGTGTTCTTAATTCTATTTCAAATGAATTGGTCAACAGAGGCTTTGATGTAAAAGATGAAACCGCACTTACTCACCAGACTCATATACAGGGACGTAAACGCCGTAATGATGCAGAACTGATTCAGGTTGCTAAGGATGCCGGTATTGATGTTCTGGTTATTTTCAGTATTTATCCTAACGCAAAGACCAATGCGAACAGCGTACGTGTTACTGCTAGAATCGAAGGACGGCTTCTTTCCGTATGGGACGGCTCAAGACTTGGTAATTTTGAGTCCGAACCTCAGCAGGACCAGCTTGTTCCCAAACCTTACAGCAGAAATGATGTGCTTGAATCTGTAGGTAAACTTTCCAAAATTATCGGTTCCGATGTTGCCGCAGTTCTGGCTGACAGGCTCGAAGGCTACACTTCCGGCAATGATGGTGCCGGACGTCTTGTAGAATGGACTGTTATTTTTGACGGTTTTACTGATGATGATATGCTTGATGTTGAAGACTACATCACCATTTTCACCGGATACGAAAGTCACAGACCTAAAACCAACTCCCTTAATACTTCTTCTCATCACGAATTATGGTACAAATCTACAATTGACTCAGCACACCTGAAGCGCAACATGGTTCGCATGCTCAGAAAGATGAACATGAAAGGCCGTGTTTATGTTTCCGGTAATGAACTGAAGATTGTTAAGCAGCATAGCGTCAAGCAGAAGAGAAAGCAGAGCAATAACGATTGGTAGATCGATTGTTTAATGTTAAAAAAGAGGTCTGTATGTCCTTTTTGAAAGTATATTCTCAGGTGCTCGCAGTTTTCCTTCTAACAGTACTGACCGCCTCCGCAGCTTTTGCTGTAGAGGCTACAGGCGAAGGAATTGATCGCCATCAGGCTTTGAATTCCGCCCTGCGTTTAGCTGTCGAGATGGAAATAGGAACAGCCATTGCTTCTGATTCCATTGTGGAGTCCGGTGTTCTGGTGCGAGATGAGATTGTCAGCCATTCTAAAGGCTATGTCTCCAGTTATAAGGTTATCAGTGAAGGAGCCCTTCCTGATGGCTACACTATTACTGTTGATGCTGCAGTGAACCGTGATCTGCTTCTAAGCGATTATACCACCGTCAGCATTCTGCAGAAAATGTCTAACTCGCCCAGGTTGCTTATCTTTGCTTCAAGCAGTGAATTTAATTCTATTCCGCCAGAAGCAATGAAAAGCCTGATTACCGATGTGGCTAAAGTATTCGGGGAAAAGTTCCAGTTTGAAGTTATCGACTGGCCTGTGTCCCGTGCTTCCTTTCACTCCATTGAAGGGCAGATGAATCTCGATAAGGCTGTGAAATATAATAAGCTTCTGAAAGCTGACTATGTTCTCACTGTTGAGATTGATATGCCCAAAGCAGCCAATCCTGTTTTGAATATGTCCTGCGTTCGTATTTCCGACCGGTTTAAAGTCGGAGAGGTCCGCAGACCTGTAGAGAAGTATGTGGCTCCTGCCGGTGGAGATGTGAAAGGCGCTGGTAAATATGGACCTGCAGTTGAAGCTGCTAAGCCCGAAGTATACTGGGCTTCAGTAAATATTGCAGGCAAAATGCTTGAGTACATGGAAACTGAACTGGATCGCGGTAAAGGATTTCGTTACTCAGTGACTTTTACCGGTTTTCCTGAAGTGGACTCCATTGGAAGAAACCTTGAAGATATTCCCGGATTCGTACGTAAGGAAGTAAAGCGTAAAAACCAGAAGAATATTGAATTGGTTTACTGGTCAACACTTCGTCCTTCGGCTCTTCTCAAGAAAGTTGAAGGAACTTTGAAAGATATAGGTGTTGAAAAGTTTAAAAGCAAAATGGATGGACGTACTATGAAGTTCCGCTGGGAAAACCCTGACGGATTCTAAATATGGATACAAGCGGGCGAGGGGTTTGTTGTAAAACTTTTCCCCTCGCTTGTATTCCAGCATGGCTTATCTTTAAGGTAAATCATGATTGCGGCTGAAAACATCAGCGGCAAGGAGGAAGAACGGATGAAGATGAAAATGAAACAATCCTTAATATTTTTTACAGGCATGCTTTTGATCCTGTCTTTTGTCGGATGTGGAAAGAAAGTTACTCCTCAGTCCATCGAGGATAATCCGGCTCATCATTATCTGATGGGCATGGAGCTGATTGATCAGGGAATGCCGGACAAAGCGTTTGTGCGTTTTGAAAGAGCAGTCGCCCTTGATCCTGAATATGCTCCTGCTATTGCAGGCAAGGCTCTGGTCTATGCCATCCGTGCAGAAGCTGAAAGCGATGAAAAATACAGCGCTGCAGATGCCGAGCGGGCTGTCGATCAGTTTGACAAGGCTGTTTCTGAAGCAAGCAGTGACAGAACATATAAGTTCGGCGTGTATGTGACCGGAATAAGAATCTACACTCGCATTGCTTCCCGAGGATGGCTGGAAAGGGCTGAAGACCTTTATTCTGATGCCAAACTCATGGTCAAGGAAGTAAAGGAGGAAGACCTTCCTTATTATAGAAACATCGAAGCTCTTCATTACTTTATGGGTGAAGCCTACTTCAAGGGCGGAGAATTCCGTAAGGCTGAAGATATACTCGGAATCGTTCTGGCTGCTTCCCCCGGCAAATGGCATGATAAGTCCAACGCTTTATATACCCGTTGTCAGAAAATTCTGCGGGCCATGAGCAATTATACCCTTACCGACGTTGCTAAAAAAATTGCGGTAAAGGATAAGGTTGATCGTGCTGACGTTGCTGCTCTTCTTGTTGACGAGTTGCATATGGACAGACTTTTTGCCGGACGCATTCCTGTTCCCGGTAAGAATATGAAGGCCTCTTTTACTCCTGCCGATGTGGTTGGGCATATGTTTGAGCCTGAAATTATGACCGTGCTCAAATGGAATGTGCGTGGATTGCAACCTATCTACGATGAAACCACACGTGCTGAGCTGTTTTTTCCTAAAAAGCCTATGACCCGCAAGGAGCTGGCTTTTGTTCTGGAAGATGTGCTCATCAAGCTGACCGGAGATAAAACCATGTCCAGCCAGCATCTGGGACAGGACAAATCTCTTTACCCTGATGTGAATCCGACTGACGCATGGTATAATGCGATCGTGACAGTTGTTAACAGAAATCTGATGGAAACCGACCTTTCAGGTGCCTTCAGTCCTGATGGCAACATGGACGGTGCAGATTTGATTCTTTCCCTTATGCGTCTGCGTAATATAATGAATGTTTACTAGAGTGGAGGATAAAGTGAAGAAATTAATACTAGCCGTAACTGCGGTTATGATTTTTGCCGGTACAGCTTTTGCCGGTTCTGCCATGGCCGGAGATAGAATTGTTGAAATAGTCAATCCCGATCAGATTTTTGAAAAAGGATATATTCAGGTTATCGGTGAATCCGAAGCCGGACAGAGCCGTTATCGTGCTAAACGTGCAGCGGAAGTTGTTGCCCAGAGAAGACTGCTGGAAATTTTTCAGGGTCTCAGACTCAGCGGTGAAACCACTGTACGCGACGGAATGCTCAGCAGCGATAAAATTAAAACCCGTGTAGAAGGAACCTTGCGCGGTGCTGTTCCCTGCGGTGAAACATTTGACCGTACTGAAGGCTATGCCCGTGTCTGCCTTAGACTGAACCTGCACGGAAATGATTCTGTATACAGCTCTTTTGAAGATATTATTCTCAAATCACCTCAAGAGTTGAAAGTAAGAGAAATTCCGGCTTTCCAGCCTGTGAATCTTCCTGCTGTCGCTCCCGTTCCTGTAGTAAAACAGCCTGCTCCTAAAGTAGAAACCCCTGCGGCTACAGTAGAAACTCCAGCTGCACAGATTCCTGCTCCTGCGGTAGAAACTCCTGCTGTTAAAGCTCCGGCTGCTGCTGAAACACCTGCAGTTGAAACTCCTGCTGTCGAAGCTCCGGTAGTTGCAATGGCTCCTGAAGCTCCTGCACAGCCTGAAGTAACAGCTCCTACTGCTGAAAACGTAGCTGCTGTTGTTGCTCCTGCTCCGGTTGACGGCATCATCATCGATGTCCGTGACTTCGATTTCAAACCTGCACTGGTTAACCGTATCCTCTCTGCAGACGGTAAAGCCCTGTTTGATCCTTCCAAGGTTCTGAATCAGGTTCTGATTGAAAAGGGTTGCGGCGGTTACACTACTGATGAACAGAAGGCCAAGGCTCTTCTGGAATCATGGGGTTCCAAGTCTCCTCTGGTTATCAAGGGTAAGACTGTTGAGAACGTAACTGATGCGGTTATCAGCAACGAAGACGCAACTCTGGTTTTCGCCAACGACAAGCAGTTTAATATCTTTGCAAATGCAAGAGTTGTATTCGTACTTAAATAAGTAAATTAAAGGTGGTTTCGCGGTGTTACGTAAAAAGGGTATTCTTATTGCCGGACTTGCTGCAATTGTTCTCTTTATAGGATCAGCTGTACTGGTCAGGGTCTATTTTGCGGATGCCGCGCAGAAGCTGCTTTCAGAAATGACTGATATGGGGATAGTAATGGAGGATATAGAAATCCATTACTATCCCATTCCTTCCATACTTATTCATAATCTTGAGGTACAAAACGGTGTAGATACCGTGCGCGTGCCTCTGCTGGAAATCTATCCTGATCTCGGCAGTCTGCTGAGCGGAGATATCAAGTTGCGTCAGGTTATCCTGCAGGGTCCTGATGTTATGGCTGCTGCCCATCGGGATGATTCCGGATCTGATACGAATTTTATTGAACTTCCTGATTCCTTCCCGCAAAAGCTGGACGTTGTTTCCGGTAAATTGCAGCTGACCAACGGTTTTCAGGGAACTCCGCTTACTGTTTCCGCCAGTATGGAAAAAGCAAGCAGCGGATTCGCCTTTAATGTTCGCAGCGCCTCCATTGCAGAGCTTGGGTTTAAATTTTCCGGCAGGGTGGATATGATTTCCACTTCGCCGCTTAAGATGAATTTGCAAGCCGGCGAATGCGTTATTGATCCGGCAGCTTTTTTAGGATTTCTGACCGGATTCGGATATCTCGGGAATAATACGATTCCAGAACTTGCCGAGGCCGGAAAGTTTGAAACAAAAGACCTCGATTTCAGCGTGGACAGTGCTGCGGGAACTATGGCTGTTAAGGTCGGAGGGCTGGTTCTTGATTCCACCAGTGGCAAGAACATGTCCATGCAGCTGGGGCAGGGTGGTTCTTTTCAGGTTTCACTTGATGAAGCTATGGTTGATGCCGGTGAGCTTTTTGCCATGGCTCAGAAAAGTGAACGGGGCAGAAATGCTACAAAAAATCTTTGCGAATCAGCCAAGCTGAAATCCATCAAGCCTAAGGGGACTTTAATCTTTAAGGCTGTTAATCTGACATCTTCAGCCAGCGCAGTTGCTTCCAGCGGTCTTTCCGGTAAAATGACTGTTTCGGCCAAGGATCTTGTTCTGGTACTGGAATCTCTTGAGGGGAAGAAGCAGGAACTTAGTATTTCAGATATTGATGCTGATGTTGAGCTTAAAGACGGCAAACCGATCGTTTCTGTCAAAAGATTGAATGTAGCCTCTTCTGCCGGCGGCGATTGTAACTTGCAGGCATCATTTGCTTTTCCTTTAGATTTGCGGGATGTCCGGTTTAAGGCCAAAGCGGATGATTTTTCGCTTTTTGACTACGTAATTACCTGCGAGGCTGAAAAAAAAAATCCTTTGCAGACCGAGTTTGATACCCAGCTGTCCCATAAGCTGACTAAAATTTCTGCATCCGGCTATTTTAATACCCCCCGCCGTAAAGGGGCCGGGTATGAAGCCCGTCTTAAATCCTTAAGTATCCGCAGTCCTGAGCAGAAAAATGAAGTTGCTGAAAACACAAAGTTTGACTTCGGACCTCTGCTGGACCCCAATTTAAGCGGAAAAGCTTCCATCCGCCGTTTTTACTACAATGACTGGCCATTCAGTGATGTTGCAATCTTTTTGCAGAGCGGTGAATCACGTGCTCTGCTGAAAGCCAGCGGCAAACTTTTTCATCTTAATCTCAATGCTGATGTTGTTTTCGCAGGAGATCAACTTGCGGCGCAGTGTAATGTGAAAGGGCGGGGAACAAGTCTGCCCAGCCTTATTGCCTGCTTTGCCAAGGACCTTTCTGTTTCTTTGCGCGGGAAAATTTATCTAAACGCAAATGTCTTTGTACAGGGCAGTGATGCTGATGAACTTGCTGAATCTGTGCAAGGAGAAGCTACTGCCAAGATTGATAAATTTCATATTTTTAATCTGGCTAATCTTGACCAGCGGCTTGGTTTTTTCCTCGATATGCTGGACGCCGTTTCCATGAGTCCTACAGCCGGAGAGGGGCTTGTTTTTGATACTGCAACTCTTCGTGCGGACATTAGCGGTAAAGATGTTCTGATCAATTCATTTAATTTTAAGGGGCGCCTGTTGCAGGCGTGGGGTGGGGGAGCCTATTCGCTTGCGGATAAACATCTTAAGCTGGATGGGCAGGTGCGTTCCGTGCTTGGAACTGTGAATTCTTTTAATGTGGACAGAAAATTAAAGTCATAGCGTCATGAACAATAAAAATATTTCTCTACTCATCTCAATGTGTTTAGTTACACTGCTCCTTGGCGGTTGTTTTGGAAAAAAAGCACCGCAATCAGTGCAGTATACCGCAGAAGATGCCATCCCGTACCGCATTGCTGTTCTGCCTGCTGAATTTATGATTCATGCGGCAAACTCCACAGTCCATAAGTCTGTTATGGTAACGGACGATGATAAAGTCTTTGTATCCGATATCGCCCGCAGTGCAATTACCAACCAGCTGGCCGGTAAGGGATTTATGCCGTTACAGAAAAGTGTTGTAGATAACACCCTTACCGGACTTGGACCTGATAACGCCTGGAAATCTCTTAGTGATGCAGAGCTTTGTAAGGCTTTAAATGCCGATGGTATTGTAAAAGTGGATATTTCCAGTGCAGACATGATCACAGCTGTGGCTTTTGATTTATTCCAGCTTGATGCACAGGTAAGCATTACCAATTCAGATGGAGATCTTGTCGGTAAATGGAGCGACAGCGCTTCTAAACGAAAGGTCTCAGTACCTACCGGCCTTTTCGGGCTGGCCGGAACTATTGCGGAAGCGGTCTTTTCAGATCCCATCCGCCGCCAGATGCGTATGGTTGTTTACGATTGGGCATGGAATATGGCGCAGATGCTGCCGGACTGCCCAAAGGGACCTAAGCTTCCTGAAGTTATCGCTGTCGATACTAACGTTGATAATAAACTTTTTGGAGTGGGCCGCAGGATTAATGTTCGTGTTGACGCTGAGCCCGGTTTGAACTGTTCTTTTGATATTGGTGAATTTAAAACGAATATTCCACTTTCACAGACTTCACAGGGTGTTTATGAAGGTTTTTATGTAGTGCGCGAGGGTGATAAGGGGGTAGATGAACCTCTCAAGGTCAGAATGCGCAAGTCTAACGGCATAGACAGACTCTGGGTTGAATCAGGTTCACTGGTCACCATTGACGGTATTCTTCCGCCAGCTCCTGAATCTGTCCGGTTCAGAACCGGACGGGAAGGAGTGGAGCTGCGCTGGAATGTTCCCAAGGGTGAAGACCTCGAGGAATTTATTATTGAAAAAGGTGATGATCCGGTCGGTGAATTTGAGGCTGTCACCAAAACTAAGGAAGCAAGTTTTACTGATCCTGATATAATGCAGGGAAGCACTGTTTTTTACAGGGTCCGTTCTGTAGATAAATTCGGCAACCTCTCCCATACTGACGGACTGATTAAAGTCGTTATGCCTCAGTTCGACGAAAGGGAGCTTTTCGGCGAAATGAGCGGAAAGCTGGTTAAAGGTAATTATGTTTTATCCTTTCCCGTAACTGTGCCTGAAGGAGCCAAGTTCAGCCTTCAGCCGGGGACAAAGATCAGATTTAAGTCCGGAGCCAGAATTGATGTTCTGGGTGAATTTGAATCTCTTGGAGATATAAGTGCCCCGGTACGTTTTCTTTCAAACGGTACGGAAGGGGTCAGAGTCATGTTCGGCGGCAAGGCTGTGCTTTCACAGTGTGAATTCAATGGGTTCAGTAACGCTTTCACTGCCGATGGAGGATACTCGGAGATTCGTTCAACCGGATTTCGCGGCGGTAAAAAGTCAATCGTTGTCTCTAAAACAGGGAATTACGATTTCAAAGGATTGCGTATTGTAAATGCCGGAACAGGGATAGTACTCGGAGCCGGAAACGGTACTGTTGTGCGCAGCAGTATCAGTAATTGTACGCAGGGTATTGAATTCTCCGGCGGCAGTGCTGAAATTACGGATAATAATATTTTTAATAATGAAATTAATATCATTTCAAACACAAAGCTTGTTCTTTCCGGCAACTATCTGGGAACTTCATCAGCTGATGCATTCAGGCTGAAAGGTGATGTGCTGGTAAAATCCATTCTGGATGCGCCATATCCACATGGCCGGTTGATTGTGCTGGTGGATGATAAGACTATTACTCCTGAAGTTCTTGAGAAACAATTCAGTGAGCTCAAGGAAAAAGGTATCAGTTCTTTTCATGCTCAGCATTACGGAGATGCCTATGAATCTCTGAGTAAGGCACTTAAGATCAAGGATGATCGTGATATTTATCTTTATTTATCATATACCTTGCTGGCATTAAGTGATGATTTGGCTCTTTCAGAAACGCTTACTGAGGGTATTTCAAAGTATCCATATGATGTGCGGCTCCATCAGCTTTATGTCCGCTATCTGCTGAATAAAGGTGATATCAAACAGGCCCGTCAGGTGCTGAGCAAAGCATTAGCCCTGAGCCCGACTGACAGCACTCTATTGTATTTAAAAGATTATCTGGAACAGATTGCAGCTAAAACCGCACCTGTTATTAAGAGTGAACCTGCTGTAAATGGGACAACTGTTCTTGAAACAGTTAAGTCTTCAGCAACGGAACAGGAAAATTCTGAAACTGAAGCACCTGCTGATCAGGGTAAGGCTACTGAAGTGGCAAGCCCGGACAAAGTGGTAAGCCCTGCCGAAGTGGCAAGCCCTGACGAAGTGAAGAGTAGTGACGAAGTGAAAGATATAATTGAGGATAATGCTGCTGCTGATAATTCTTCAGTTGCTGCCGAGCCTGTTAAGGTTCAGCCTGCTGAGTAGTTTTGTCCTGACAGGAAAAGAGAGTGTTTTATGAGAAAGTCCATTTTGATTAGAAATATTTGCATCAGTACAATGCTTTGTTGCATGGTTCTGATTTCGACAAATGCTATGGCCCGCCAGTATTCCAGTGTCGAAGTGGAGAACCAGGCGCAGGCCCAGTGGCATATAAATTATGCCAGCTATCTCATTGATATCGGTAAATATTTTGAAGCTCTTGAGCAGTATGATACCGCCATTGATTTCTCTCCTGTGGCAAAAACCAAAGTTAATGCCATGTTCGGTAAAGCCATGGTGCTGTCCACTTTTCTTGATGCACCCGACAAAGCAGCTGACCTGTATAGAAAGGTCGGACGCCAATATCCGGATTATGCAGATACTGCTCTCTACCGTCTGGGATTTCTTTATTATCAGATGAATCAGTTTGATAAGTCCCGTGAGGCTTTTAAGCAGTATGCGAAATATTTTCCAGAAGGTAAGTTCAAGTATCAGGCTGAAGCAGTTGTCTCGGCAATGGCTGATAAAGCCGACCCTGCGCCGAAACCTGAGCCTAAACCGGTTCCGGTTCCAACGCCAAAGCCTGAGCCAAAACCGACTCCGGCTCCGAAACCGACTCCCGCACCGGAGGATAAAACTCCCGCTAAACTCGGTGATGAGCCTACGCTGCGTGTTTGTCTCAGTCGTAAAGTTACTTCCGTTATTGTTACCACCTCCTCCAAAAACGATAAAGTCTGCACGGATGATCTTGGTTGCGGCCGTAAATATACGGTCGGTATGTCCGGTAGTAAGCTGACTCTTGATGGTAAAAAGGTCTCCGCCGACAGGATTAAATTCACTTCAAAAGCTCCACTTAAAGTTTCTTACGGTTCTGAAAAGAAAACTGTCCGTGGCATTGTTGATGTAAGCATCCGGAAAGGCAAACTCTTGATTCTTAATCTGATAAATATTGAAGATTATTTACTTTCGGTTGTTCCTGCGGAATCTTATGCTTCATGGCCGGCCGATACACTCAAAGCACAGGCCGTTGCTGCCCGTACTTACGCATATTATCAGAAAAAGCATCGCACACATCTTTTTTATGATGTTTATGCTGATACTTATGACCAGATGTATGCCGGAGTTGAGCGTGAGGACAAACGGGCTGACAAGGCGGTAAAGGCTACACGCGGACAGGTTCTGCTTTATAAAAAGAAACCGATCCTTTCGCAGTACACAGCAAACAGCGGTGGATATACTGCCGATGCAAAAGCTATTTTCGGAGCAGGTAAGGCTTATCTTGTCGCCCACAAAGACCCCGCAAGTCTTAAGGGTAAGATGGCTACATGGACCCGTAAATTCAAGGTCAGCGATGTAGAAGCCAAGTTGAAGAAAATCGGTATTTCGGTTCCGGGGATCAAGTCAATCAAACCTCTTGAGACCGGACCTTCCGGTAGAATCACAAAGGTAAGAGTTAATTATAAAGATGGGCATAGAGATTTACGTACACGTACAACTCTCGGCAGTTCCCGTGTACTGAATCTGCCTGATATCCTTTTGCAGATAGAAAATAAAAATGGACAGTATATCTTCAAAGGTAACGGATGGGGGCATGGCGTAGGTTATTCCCAGTGGGGATCGGCTGAGCTTGGTAAAAAGAAAAAGTATGACTATATTTTAAAGTTTTATTATCCCGGCAGCGAACTTAAACAGCTCTGGTAGAAATAGGCCCAAAGATGAACAAAATAGAACGGATTATATGGATTGTCTGCGTACTTGTAACTCTGAGCTTGATGGTCGGAATTATTGAGTCCCGGGCAGAATCTGATCCACCGCAGGATATTGAGTCTGAACTCTATTGCGGAAGAATGGGACAGGAACTGATTTCTCTTGAAAAATATGATGAGGCTGTTTCAACTCTTGAAGCATGCTTGCGGGTACACCCTGATTCAGACTGGCTCTATAGTATGCTCGGCCGTGCTTATTTCAAGCTTGGCGATCTTGAGCAGGCTGAAGAGCAATTTCGCAAGGCCCTTAATATCAACAAGAATAATCAGGTAGCTAAGCGTCTTATTTATGAAATGCGCAAGACGCAGGATCTGCTGCAAGATCGTGATGTGTCCGAGTGGATTAATATAGCCAAGGAAAGGGTAGCCGATCTTATCACCCTTGTTGTGGGTGTCTGGCTCGGTCTGCTGCTTTCCAGTATATCTGGAAAATTCTATTCACATTTTGTAAAAACGAGTTTTCGAAAAGCATTGGCAAAAAAAGATTTCGATTATGCAACCGATATTCTCGAAGACCTGATCGTTAAGCGCGAGAAAGCACAGCTGAGAACACGGCTTAAAGAACTTTTAGCTGAATATAATGTGGAAGATGCGAAAGAGATGATTATTGAATACGTGGATGACCGTGAGGTTGAAGATAAGCTGGTGCATTTTCTGTTGCAGATTCATAAGAAGTCACAGAATAAGTAAGTCTCTGGCTGTATGAAAAGTATTTGATTGAGGCGTGTTGTTTATTATGAACAGCACGCCTTATTTTTTGAGGGAAAATTGGTTTGCTAGAATAAGTGATGGAGTGAATATTTTTCCTGAATCTATATAGTTAGCTGATAATTAAGTGCAGATTTACTGCTGGTCAGCTAAATGATATATTGAAAGTAATTTATGTATCTTATTGAAATTGCGTTATAATTATCAAAAATTTATTTTAGGTTGTATTTCAAAACGTTAAGGGTTGTTGTTGGAATAATACCTGCATTATGCATCCACATGGAATAACTTTCCTAATTCAGGAGTAAAAATGCAGATTCAATTAACTGCTTATACGCAATCTGTTAAAAATCAGTATTCAGCAAGCGCACAGCCTACAGCCGCCTCGACCACTGCATTACGTTCAGGGGATAAAGTAAGTTTTTCCCCGGAAGCAGAAAAAATGGCTCAGAAAATTAATTCTGAAAAGTCTAAGGATGATCTACCTCTGGAAGAATATCGTATTCCTGCGTGATTTTCTATTAAAGAGTAAAAATTATCCCAGTCCGGCTATAAAACGTGAAGCCTCTTCTGCAACCTGCTGGTGATCTTCAACCATGGGGTGATGCGTTGCAATGTGAGCTGTTACGTGCCCTATGGTGGCGAGAAGTTTTTGAATTTCCGCTTCACGTGCCTGACCGAATCTGGCCTCAATGAGATCTCCCTGACTTTTAACATCGAAACCTTGCGGTTTGAGAGCCATCTCAATAAATCTGATGCGTGAAAGTCGCTGCTGCGGGGTTCCGCTACCACCTTTGAAACGGAAATGGATATGGTTTTTCTCCGTTTCAGGGTCACATACCGCATCAACTTCGGTAAGGTCTTTTTCAGATTTCAGGGTGATGTTCATGTAGGTTCTGGACAGGATAGCATAACCGTCAATGGCATTATCTTCGTTCCAGCCCGATCTTTCTGCGCCGAGTCCGAACCACATGGCCCACATGGGCGCAGATTTAATATCATCAGGTGAAATATCTAGCTTTCCTGCTGCAGTTGTGAAAAGTGCATCGGCAAGGTTCAGCACAGTCAGAGATATAGGCTGGCGTGCCTTTAAGTGCTTGGAACCGTCAAGTCCCAGTCCTTTTTTGCTGACCAGTGAGAACATTTCCTCAATGCCTTTTTCATTGGCAAAACGTACAAGGTCGTAAATGGAACGACTCTTTTCGGGCAGAAACATTTCGTTATTGCGCGGTGAAATATTTAAGTTGGCAATAAAGGGGAGAGTCCGCTTTATGCGGTTAACTTCTTTTATGTTTTTGGGCGGGTGCGGGCTGACAGAAGTGACCATAACTCTGTTACGCATATCGGTTATCCAGCCGCATTTCTGTGGAGATCCGAAAAGTTCTTCTGCCTGTCTTCCCAGAGAGGCTATAGTTTTGACTGAATGTGAAGAAAGCACAGACGAATCCGGTTTGCTGAGCACCCGCTGCTGCTTTCTGCGTGAGATAAGAAATTCTGCTTTATTTTTGTTGCTGATAATTGCTGAACAGCCGATGTCCCGATCTTTCGGGGGTAACTCTGCATCGGTCTGATGCAGTGTCTCCATGAAACCGGAATCGTGAACATCCTTTACAGGCTGAATGAGAACGGCAACAGGTGATTCACGGTCGGCGTAGCCCATTTCAATACGTGCTTTAATTGATTCAGGAGTGAACTTGCAAAGGGCTGCTTTTTTCCATGCTTCAACAATATTCTGTGCGGGAACCGGAGTTATTATACATCTGTTCTCGGGCAGGGGGTAGCTGTTGCCCTCGGGGGTAACCCCTGAAGAAACAGTCAGATTACCACTGCCGCGTGAAGCTTCCAGAGCTGCGATTTCAACTTCGTTGGCAATTGCATCCGGCATTGTTCCACTCATGAAAATTTCTCTAAGCCGGGCAGAAGTAGCTCTGAGGTCAGTCATCTCCAGTGAAGTGACTGATTGAAGAATACTGTCTATTTCAATACGCAGATTATTGGCTTCAATGAAATAGTTATATACATCGGCCCCGATGATCATTGCATCCAGAACCGGAATACCGTCTTCTTTCAGGCGGGCCAGATTGGCTCCGTATGCTCCGGCCTTGGTTTCGAAGTCAACTGCGTCTTCAAGGGCGAAAGTGAACGGCTTGGAAATTTCAGGATCAGGAACTGTTACGGCCATGCGTACGTAAAAGTTGATCTTGTTATAATAGTCCATGATATCCATGAACCGTACAGGATTCATTTCCTGTAGCTGTTCAAGCATAGAGCGGACTTTCAATCCAAGCTCGGTGGAAAGATGTTCAAGATAGGCCCAGTCGGCTTGAACCTGCCCGAAACCTATATCCTCAATGCGGGAGATAATAGTAAGGCATTCCTCTTCCAGCCCTATAAGCGTTTGAAAGGAATTGTACCTGCGGCGCAGCAGTCTGCCCGGGGGAAAAGTTTCGTAAGTCCAATGACTGAACACATGTCTGAATTGCATTATTAATTATTTAGCATATTAAATAGAGTAAGGGGAAGAGTCTTCTTCATCTGAAATTTCATCTAGTGGTAAAACTACTTTAAACATGGTTCCGGGGCCGGAATTTTCAGGCAGGCCGTATTCCCGGAGCATGCATTTGGGCAGCGGACTGAGTGCTTCAATGGAACCTCCATGATCTTTAATAATTCCAAAAGATACGGAAAGTCCAAGTCCAGTTCCCTTGCCCACAGGTTTGGTCGAATAAAACGGGTCGAAGATGGTATTTATGTTTTTAGGCTCAATACCGTGTCCTGTATCGGCAAAAACAGCGGTAATGGTCATTGAATACGTGTCCAGCTTGGTGGTGATATGAATTCCGCCTTTTCCCTCAATAGCTTCCATAGCGTTTGAAAGCAGATTCAACCAGACTTGTTTAAGCTTTTCCGGTGCACCGTGAATAATAGGGAAACGGTCATCAAGTTCTGTAGAAATGTCCACATGTTCAAGCTTAAGAGTGTGGCTTACAAGCTGTACAACTTCCAGAATAGAGTTATTAAAGCACATAGGCATTTTTTCACTCTCGGTCTGGCGGGAGAATCCCAGCAGATCGGCCACAATCTTACGGCAGACTCTGGCCTGCTTTTCAATAATCGCCAGATCTTTTGCCACCTGATCATCAGCATCAAAATCGTCCTGCAGCAATTGGGCATAGCCGAGGATTATTCCAAGAGGGGTATTGATCTCATGCGCTACGCCTCCGGCAAGTTTACCCACAGATTCCATTTTCTGGGACTGGATAAGCTGAGCCTGATAACTTTTTAGCTCGGTAATGTCACGTGCTGTGGAGAGAACTCCGATAATTTTTTTACTTTCAGCATATACAGGAACACGGATAGTGTGAAACCAGCGTGCCGGTGAGTCCTTGTCGTAATCATCACGGTGTTCTTTGTTAATGGTACGGCCTGTTTCAAGCACTTGACGTGCTTCATCCATGCGTACTTTTGCTATCTCCGGTGGGAAAAACTCTTTATCTGTTTTGCCAATGATTTTCTCTTCAGTGCTTCCAAGGTAATTGTAAAGTGGCTGATTCACAGCCAGATAAGTTAACTGCGGCCCGAGCAGTGAAACAAAATCAGGTGAAACATTGATGATAGTTTTGAGCAGCTCTTTCTGCCTGGTCAAGTCCATCTCAGTAATTTGCAAGTCTTCAATATGGCATTCCAGAGACATGGCCATGGCATCAAACGTTTCAGTCAGTTCCTGAACTTCGTCACCGCGTTTTGTCTGCCTGAGGAAACCTATAAATCTGTCAGCACAGCTTTTCGGTTTTTCATCTTTAGTCAGCCCTGGGCCAAGGTACGTGGCTACTATATCCTCGGCGTGTTTCTGCAAGGCCCCAAGCTGTATGGTCATGCTTCGTGCAAAGTGGGTTGAGGCCACAACAGCAAGCAGCAGTACTGCTCCGGTCAAAGCGCATATTGCATAAATCAGGTTGCTGACAATGCTTTGTATACCAACTCGTGAAAGTCCGACCCGCACTGTCCCAAGTCTTTTATCGCTGATGAAAATAGGGGCTGCGAAATCGAAAATACGTTCTTTTCCGGTATCTACAGTTACTTCGTTTATGGCAGTTCCATTATCCGAGTTGACGTATTTCAGATTTACAGGAAAACCTTCGCCGAAAGTGTTGGCGATGACCCGTAACTTATCATCCATGATAAAAGCATAAACGATTTCATCATCGGCTTTTTTAAGTTCATTTACCATAGATTCAAGACGCAGCAGGTCAACGGATAAAAGTGGATCTTCCGCACGCAGAGCGAGATTTCCCGCAAGTACCTGTCCACGTTTACGAGACTGTTCAATCAGAGCGTCAGAGGCCATGCGGATAACAAAAAGAGCAATGATCAGAGAAGTAAAACCAACGATCAGGGTCAGTCCGATATTAATTTTCGTTCGGAAACGCAGTCGGTTGAACAGTCTCATCACTCTGTCCCCCCCTGTTTATTATACAGAGTTGAAAGGCCCAGTTCTTTACTTAATTCTCGGACTGAATCGTAGTCGTTGTCACGGGCTGGAATTATGCCTCGCATCCCTGCCTGAGATAATATCCGTGCCTGTTTAGGGTCGTCCATGGACATTTTAAACATGGCATTTGAAATTTTTTGTATGACTTCTGGGTCCAGACCTTTGCGTGCTGCATAAACCCATCCCGGGTATGGTTTGGTTTCAGCAATTATCCGTATTTTATTTATGTTTATTTTATCTTTTACAATTTCAAGGGTTCCTTCACGGATGGATGCAATATCATATTTTCCGGCATAAACAGCCAGAACTGCTTTTTCCTGTTTTCCGCCGGGACCGGGAGCAAAAGATATTTCCCTGAAATCTGAAGTTGTAATGCCGTTTTCGTAGAAAAGACCCAGCGGGTAGAGGTAGCCGCCGGCAGAGAGGGGATCTACGGCAATCCAGCTTTTACCGATGCAGTCTTTCAGGTTGCGTATTGAGCGGTTATCTTTGCGGGTTATGATCTGTCCTCTGAACGTAGGGCTGCCGGAAGGTTCTATTATGCGTGCAAAAGCTTTTGCCCCTGAATTTGCAATTCGAATGTAGGTCATGGGATTGGAAAATGAAATATCAATTTCACCTCGATCAACCATATTGCGGTGTTCCTCAAATGTGTCTGGAAATACCTGACGAATGCGAAGACCGGTTTCTTTTGCCAGATAGTCGATCAGTCTGCTGTGTCGCAGATAGGAAACTTTGTGGGAATATTGCGGAAGATATGCATAAGTAAGTGCCGGTTCAGGTTCGGGGACAATAAGCTCTTCCTGAACGGACATGTCGACACGCACTATTTTTTCATCATGCGTACCGCCGAAAAAAAATACTGCAACTCCAACAAGAAGCAGAGCAACGGGAAGGGTATATTTCAACCTGAGCATGCTTTCTCCGTAGGGAACGTCAGACACTTCCCTGCACGAGATCTTGCTCAGATAGGGGCTAAGCCTTGCTTTCAGCCGGAGTAATATCTGAAGAAACTTCTGGTTCAACATCTGGTTTGCCTTGCGGGGCAAGTTCGCTCCATGAAGTCATTTCGCCGGATTTTTCTGCGTCTTCCGCTCTCATTATATCAATCTTTTTCATGAATGGTATGAATCCTCTAACCTTAGAGAAGCCAAAGCGTACAATAATATATGATAAAATGAAAACAAAAGGATAGCCCAGTCCGAAATCGATAAATGGAACAGTGTGGATATCAAGTCCGCTGAATCTGCTTTGCATCCAGGCCATGGCAAATGGTACCGGCCAAAGAGATACCGCAAAAAGGGCTGCCTGAGAGAAAAAAACTTTACCGAAATATTCATTGGCCCATTTATTGGCAGACTTGAAAGTTTCTTTTTCCTGATGACGGACAGCTTCCACCGAAATATTATGCATGCGGGTCATTTCACGACTGAGATCAGTATAATAGTCTCTGTTCCATATGTAGACCAGAGACATGCTCAATTCTCCGGCAATAGTACACCAGAGAGCAATGAGAGCAGACCCGAACCAGAAAGCCGCCAATGTAGGCAGACCTATGCGGTAGGGTGCAATCAGCATGGTGTCGATTATCGGGTAAACTGAATCAAAATCAATCATATTATCTCCGCTTAGAGTTTCCTGCGTCCCTCCGCAATGGAGTGCGGGCGAAGGGACGCAGGAGGGTGGTGTCTTTGGTTATCCTGAAGCGGGGTGAGCTTTAAGATAACCCAGTGTGTTGTGTTTTTTTAGAACGGAGGCAGCAGGCTGTATCCGAGGAATCCTTTGGAAGAGTAACGGATACCTACGTAAAGAGCCAGTACTACGAAAAGGCGTTTGAGCCATACATCAGGGATGTATTTGGAAGTACGGGGTCCAATGAAGGAACCTACAAGAATACCGAGGAGTTCTACGCCGATGAGAGGCCAGAAAACCGGAGTATCTTTAACAACCATGTAGGTGAAAACAGATGTTGTCATACCGACCAGAACAGCCAGAGCAGATGTTCCTGCTACGAGGTACATAGGCAGACCTGCAACACTTGTCAGGAAAGGTACGAGCAGGAATCCACCGCCGACTCCGAGGAAAGAAGCCAGAGATGCGATGATAAAACCACCGACTACGGGGATCAGAGGGTTGAAAGAGAATTCAACGCCGTAGAAGGTGAATACACATTTGGTGAGGGAAAAGTTAACAACTTTAACACCAAGTGCAGCTGTATCGACGGTTGCGCCTTCTTTTTCACTCTTGATGGATGCTTCGAAAGCTTTAGCAGCTTCTTTAGCCTGTTTTTTACCAGCCTGACCTTTAGGTGTGGTTTCGTAAAAAAGGTAGCAACCGAGAGCAAGAACGAAAAGACCGAAGAAACCGATGTAGGATTTCAGGGAAATCTTACCAGCGGTGAGCCATGGAACAAGGTAGGAACCTGCAATGGATCCTGCTGCAAGGGAAAGCCCCAGAGGCAGAACCAGACGGCCCATCTTGTAGTAGTTGAAAGAAGACATTGCTGCAGATGTACCAACAAGCCACTGGTTGGATACACGGATGGAGTCAGTTACCAGCTTGTTCATTACAGGAGAGGTCTTCTTGAAAGAAGAAGCGTAGTTACCGAAACCGTAAATGGTGATGTGACCAACACCGGCCATGATTCCGCCGAATGCGCCGACTGTGGAGAAAATCCAACCAACCCAGATCGCCCATACGAAACCGAGAACAAGGTTGACGCTGGGAGCGCCGTTGATGCCCAGAAAACCGGTAGCGAGTTCAGTGTTGATTTCGCCTGCGCCGGCACCTTTAGGGGTTGTGTTGATTGCGTCAGAAAGTCTGTCAGCAAAGGCAGGCTCGAAGAATACTGCCACAGCTAACAACGCGAGAGCCATGATAAGCAGGCTTTTGCGTGATTTAAACATTTTATATCTCCTTAAGTGAAAGTTGGTTTTGCTAAATCTTGCTTTGCTTCCCTTCGGCATCTGAAATGCCAAGGACCCAAATAAGCATTAAGAAAGATTTCGCGCCTCATCCTTGTTAAAGGAGTCCTGTATTGCAGTACAGAACTCCATTTATTTACTATTTTTCTTTTTTGAAGATGATCAGAGGACAGTTCTTACAAACATCCTGTCCGGGGAAACCGTCACCTGGTTTGGTGATGGCGGAACTTGCAAGGTTGATGCGGTCAACCAGTCTCTGAACAACAGATTTAAATTTTTTACCGGGAATCATGACGTTGATTTCGCCGCGTTCGGTTTTACCTGCATTGTAGCTGCCGGAACATGCTGGAACCATGTTGAACTCGCCTTCCAAGTAGGAGAAAACGTTACCTGCACAAGCAGAGGAGTTCATGGTGATGTTCGGACGCAGAGGGTGAGTGTCGGTTGCTGCTGCATAGTCAACTGCAAGGTGGTATGCCTGCATGTTGTCGCAGTAGAAGTGAACTGTGTCCGGTTCGAAAATACCGTCAATGGAACCGAGAGGAGCAACCGCAATACCGATGAGTCCTTCAGGCAGACGTGGTTTGCTTTTAACAAATCTTTCAGCCTGATCAATATCTGTAACGTATTTGGAGTGGCCCTTGATTTCACCTTCATCAAGTTCTTTCCATGCGAATGCGTATTTAGCATTACCGCAGCCGAGACCGTTTACATCAGAGTAGATTGTCTGACCTTTCATACGTGCAGCGATTTCCCACTGGCAGAAAGTCATTGCTTTAATGGGAACGAGGTAATCAGCTTTTTCTTTGAACTGATCTACTTCAGCTTGATCATAAAAATATTTAACAGCTATAGGGTAATGATAGAGTCTCATTTCCTTCATCAGCAGTTCTTGCATTTCTTTGTAAGTCATCATTTCCTCCTCATTTTCCGTTTATTAATTTATTACCCGCCAAACGAGCCTTAACTTTTTTAACTGAGAGCTTTTTTATGCGTGTGTGAAAAAAGAAACAATTGAATTCGACATAAAGAAAAAAATAACTTTTTCACATTGTGAGTCCGTACTCGCGATGTGTATTTGTTAATATTTTGTGATTAATTTCACATAATATTGATTAATTCTAATAAATATAGTGCTTTATATTTATTTTTTAAAATTGAGTATAAAAGCTATTAAATGTTATTTTGAAATAAGTATTTCTAGTATAGCTTATATTGTTTATATTTTCACACATCTAAACAGGTTTTCTGTATTGAATAAATTTACATTTACCTCCTCATTGACCTAAGGTTTCGGTGTTAAACAGCTCTATACATCATTTAAAAGATTTAAGTCCAGTCAGGAGATAAAATGAGTACATATAAAATTCATCCTATTGTGATGGGGACTAAGCGATTTGATAAAGGCATGATGACTTACCAGCATGGATACGGAACTCCGTATATAATACCTATATATTGCTGGTATTTGGAAGGTGGTGATAAAAAGATTCTTGTTGATACCGGAGAAATGAGGCCGATTATTTCAGAGGATCGGGAAGCAGATCTGGGTGGCAGGATTTATACTTTTGAGGATGGTCTGTCCAAATACGGACTTAAACCTGAAGACATCGATATTGTCATTCATACCCATCTGCATAACGATCATTGTGAAAACGATTACAAGTGTACTAATGCTAAATTTTACGTGCATCGCAAGGAACTTGAGCATGTGCATGATCCGCATCCTCTGGATTTTCGCTATCTGGAAGATTACGTGGAGGATGTGGAGGAGAGTGGGCAGATTGAAATTCTGGACGGGGACAAAGAAATCGTACCCGGAATTAAAATGATGCATACGCCTGTCCATACCGAAGGCGGTATGACTGTTCTGGTCGATACTGAAGGCGGGCTGGCAGCGATTACCGGATTTTGCGTGATCATGGAGAATTTCTATCCTCCACTGGATGTTACCGGAATGGAGATGGAGGTTATTCCTCCCGGTACAAGTGTTAATACCTACAATTCATACGATATTATGCTCAAAGTTAAAGATATGGCAGATATTCTCATACCATTGCACGAGCCTATGTTTGCAAAAGTGGATGTTGTGGAAGGGACTTAAATATTAGATATGTGCGGTTTGCGAGTAGAAACTTTCATATTATATAGGATAACCAGATATGCGTTCAATATATTTTAAGGATGGCAACATCACATGGATAGACAGGGAAATGCCGGAACTTGAAAAGGGTGAGGCTTTGCTGCGGGTGGTTGTTGCGGGTATCTGCAATACTGATATTGAGCTTTTCCGTGGCTATTACGGGTTTGAAGGCGTACCGGGCCATGAGTTTGTAGCTGTGGTCGAGCATTGTGTGGAGCGGCCTGAACTTATCGGGAAAAGGGTGGTTGCTGATATTAATGCTCCTGTTGGCGAATATACAGGTGACCGCAGACATGTACCGGACCGTAAGGTGATCGGCATTGTAAATCATGATGGTGCGTTTGCACAGTATCTGAAGGCTCCGGCTGACAATTTATATGTTGTTCCCGACAGCGTTGCGGATAATGACGCTGTTTTTACTGAGCCGCTTGCAGCCGGACTGGAGGTCAGTCAGCAGGTTCATATTACCGGTGATATGCGGATTATGGTGCTTGGAGACGGTAAACTTGGATTGCTGACGGCGCTGGCATTGAAAATGTACAATCCGCAGGTGCTGCTTGTCGGTAAGCATAGGGATAAACTGGCTATTGCTTCTGAACAGGGAGTGAAAACACACTGCATCAAAGAACCAAAGGATCTTGGCCTATTAGCAGATGAATGGGAAAAATTTGATTTGGTTGTGGAAGCGACAGGCAGTGAGGACGGGCTGAATTATGCGATTGACTTTTTGCGGCCTGAAGGAACTGTCGTGGCAAAAACAACTTCTCACAAACCCACTTCGCTTAATCTTGCAAAGGTGGTTGTGGATGAAATTACAATTATAGGTTCCCGTTGCGGTGATATCGGACTGGCCCTTTCTGTGCTTGAACAGGGTCGGATCGATGTGACGGGATTGATCGAAGCAGAATATGATTTTGCCGATTTTGTTGATGCTTTTGATCATGCAATGAAGAAAGGCGCAAAGAAAGTGTTGGTGAAGATGCAGACTCCTGTTTAATTTTTAAAAGTCCTGAACAAATCTAAACTCCCTGTCAGCTGAGCTGGCGGGGAGTTTTTTTATGTCCGGTAAAAGTTTGAAAAAATGAGCAGACCGGACCTGAGTTTTCTGATTCAGGTCCGGTCTGCTCATTAGAGTTCTAAAAAAAGGAGGACAACTGATGAAAGAAATATCAACTGAGACACTGGCTGCGCTCTACCCATTGGAGAGTCGCAGAGTAATTAAAAATTATGCCTCGTTTATTGAGGATAATCCGGACTGGATGGAGCTGGGCAACTCTCTGCTTGATTACAAGAACAGCAAAGCACTGCCTGATTTTACAGTCTGTTCTGCGCCGGACGATAAAAATATGCAAAAGGGGCAGGCATGATCGGTTCAATTCTGGATCTGGGGTCGACCATTATCGACAAAATCTGGCCTGATGCCGGTGAGCGGGAAAAGGCTAAACTTAAACTGATGGAATTGCAGCAGAGCGGTCAACTGGCTGATCTGGAATCACGGGTTAAAATTATGATGGCAGAGATGTCCGGCAATTGGCTGCAACGGTCATGGCGGCCTGTTCTGATGCTGACCATTATTAGCATCGTAGCCAATAATTACCTTCTATATCCGTACCTTGCTCTGTTCTGGGATAAAGCTCCCCATCTGGAACTGCCGCAGCAGTTATGGTCGCTTATGGAGCTGGGGCTGGGTGGATATGTGGTCGGCCGAAGCGCCGAGAAGGTTGCAAAAACATGGAGAAAGGAAAGTGAATGAAGAGAAAAATGATCTGCATGATTTATTGATCCGCATTGATGAGCGGGTCAAATCCATTCAGGAGGATATTTCCGAAATTAACGCAGCCAGACGCTGCCACACCCATGCGGAGAAGTTTCGCAATCTGGAAAGGGCAGTCTGGGGAACCGCAGCGGTTGTGGCCGGAGTCACATCCCGCGCGATTTATGAGGTGTTCAAATGATTACGGCAATGCTGGCGGCTAAGGATTCTGCGTGGACTGGTGGAACATTTGATGGTGAAAGATGCCATTGCTGTGGTCAGATTGAGCAGCTTGGTTCATTTAAAATGGAGGCCGTTTCCTGCGGTAAAAAAATAGTCCATGAGTCCAGATTATGTTCTGAGTGCATGCAGAGTGCAGAAAATATTGTGAGCTTGTTTCTGGAAAGAAAACATGTCCAGTAATTGTAAATGTGAATCAGAGGAGAGTTTGGAGTTAATGAAATGACCAAAAGTGAAGTTGTGAAAAAACAGAAAGAGGAGCTTGACCGCTTCCGGGAGGTTTTTGCTCTGGCGGTGGAAGGGGATGATTCCGATATGGTCAAAGACCTGAAGGCCAAGCTCGATATTATGCATAAGCGCCATGATATGGAGAGAAAAGCATGGGGAATAGGAGAAGTAAAAAAGGAGGCAGGCACGGCAAAAGATAAAAAAATATCACGTACCATCAGTCCTGAACTCAGGGAGAAACTCAATGAAGTTTACGGATCTGGACAGCGCAAATAAATGGTATGCCGATATATTGCGCGCGGCTGAAGATAAAAATGAAGCCCTGCCGGTTATGGCGGAACTGGGCCGGAGCGATCTTTTTTTTCTGCTGACCCGTCTGCTGGGCCGTGCTGACGCAAACCAGAACTGGGTATTTGAGCGCTGCCGTGAAGTGCAGACAGCTCCTGACGGTCGTCTCGATCTGTGGAGCCGGGAGCATTACAAATCAACCATCATTACTTTTGCTCTGACTGTTCAGGATATTTTGCGTGATTCCGAGATTACTGTAGGTATTTTCAGCCATACCCGTCCTGTTGCCAAGGGTTTTCTGCGTCAGATTAAGCAGGAATTCGAACGCAATGAACTGCTCAAACAGTGCTATCCCGAAGTGCTCTGGTCTAATCCCCGCAAGGATTCTCCCAAGTGGTCGGAAGAGGACGGGATTATTGTAAAACGCAAATCAAATCCCAAAGAAGCCACGGTTGAGGCATGGGGACTGGTGGACGGACAGCCCACCGGAAAACATTTCTCTCGGCTTATTTATGATGATGTTGTGACCCGTGAATCAGTTTCATCACCGGATATGATTTTCAAGACTACCGAGGCATGGGCTTTATCCATCAATCTGGGGACCCGTGAGGGCATTAAACGCTACATCGGAACCCGCTATCATTTTAATGATACCTATCGTGACATCATGAAACGTCAGGCCGCTGTTGCAAGGATTTATCCGGCTACATCAGATGGAACCCTTGAAGGTGATCCCGTACTCTTAACCCGCAGCCAGCTTGAAACTAAACGGCGGGAAATGGGACCTTATGTGTTCGGTTGCCAGATGATGCAGGACCCACGGGCCGATGATGTACAGGGATTCAAAGAAGAATGGATCAGCCGCTGGGACCACTGTGACCGCAGTGGAAAACCACGCTGGCAGCAGTATAACCGCTATCTGCTGGTGGACCCTGCCAGCGAGAAAAAAGCCGGAAGCGACTACACTGTCATGCTGGTTATCGGGCTGGGACCGGATCGCAACTATTATCTTATTGATGGAATACGGGACCGCCTGAATCTTACCGAGCGGGCACGGGCTTTGTTCCGTCTGCACCGCATATATTCGCCGCTGGCCGTGGGCTATGAAAAGTATGGACAGCAGGCCGATGTTGAACACATGCAGTACGTCATGGGCGAACAGAACTACCGTTTTAATATTGATCCTCTGGGGGGGAGTATCCCCAAAACCGACCGCATCCGCAAAATGGTTCCGCTTTTTGAGCAGGGACGTTTCTACCTGCCGTGGCAGGCCAGATTTATGGATCATCAGGGACGGGAGCGTGATCTGGTTCGTGAGTTTATTGATGATGAATATCTGGCGTTTCCGGTTTCAGCACATGATGACATGCTGGATTGCATGGCCAGAATACTTGACCCCGCACTGGGAGCCGTTTTTCCGCATCCAACCAGTGTTTTTGAACAGCAGGAATCCATGCAGGGACTTATGGATTACGATATTTTCAGTGGAGGTAGATAGTGTACGGTTTTGAGGTCGAAGGTGGATTTACTTTCTATAAAGTCAGGGATTTTGACGGCACCCTTTCGCTTAGTGACGATCACCTGAAATGGTTCTGGGAAATTATGAAAAATGGCAGGCAGATTCCTGTAATTTTTTATGACGGATCAGTCGACCGTCCTGAAGATTTCATAGAGTTGGCGAAGATGACTGATCAGCACATGTTTTTAGGATTCAAAGATCAGAAACCGTCAGGAATGTTCTGGCTGAACGGTTTCAGTTCCCGATCCTGCTATGCTCATTTTTCTATCATGCCTGATTTTTATGGAAAACAGGCGGAGCAGATGGGAAGTGGGGTGGTGCGACATCTTTTGTCAGTCACTGACGCATCAGGATTATATATATTTGACTGTATAAAGGCACTGATACCTGTAAAGAATCCACTCGCCTGCCGTATGGCAGTCAAATCAGGATTTAATAAAATAGGTATTATGCCGCAGGCTGCCTACTGGGCGGCTGATGATCAAAGTGTGGATGCCGCAATTTTTTGTGCGGTCAGGAATAACGGATATGCACGTCAGGCGTGCCGCTGAAAATTTAATTTTTTAACAAAGGAGAACGTTATGGGAGGCGGAGGCGGAAAATCACCTTCAGCACCGGCAACACCACCACCGGCACCGCCGGTGACAGCAGTACCGGAGCCACCGAAAATTGATGAGGTTGCACAAAGTGAAGAGGCTGCAAAAGCAAAGCAGATGCGTGAAATGGAAAGACTTAAAAAAGGACGCAGCTCCACTGTGCTGACCAGTGGGCAGGGGGATACTGATCAGCTCGCAACAAAGACACAGAATTTGCAAGCCCAGAAAACCAAGCTTGGACAATAAGCGGAGTATTTATATGACAGAACATCGCTGCCCCGTATGCAAAAGGCTGCTCATGAAAGGAAATATTATCGAAGTTCAAGTTAAATGCCCTAAATGCAAAAAACTTGTGGAACTTAAAGCAGCAGCCAAATAACCAGCTATATTTTGTAAGGACCCTTCGGGGACCAGAGAGGGAAACTTTTGAAAAAGTTTCCCTCTCTGGACTCTCCCTTCAAAACTTTTTAACGGGCTTACGCTCTGAGTATAAAAAGATCGTCAAAATCTATAACAAATCTTGCAAAGAAAATTTTCCATAAACAAAGCGAAGCATAATAAAAAAGTTTCTCTGGACCCCGAAGGGAGCCGAAAGGCTTCTAAAATACAGCTGGAGTCATTTTAACAGAACTAATTTTATAACAGGGTAATATATGAATGATGTGAACAGGAATAAATATACATCCCGTTTGCAGTCGCTTCGTCAGGAGCGCAGCAGCTGGGAGGGGAATTGGCAGGAGATCAGTGATTATATTCTGCCCCGCAAGGGTGTTTATGATGGTCAGCGGCCTAATGACGGTCGCAGAAAAGGTTCTAAAATTATTGATTCAACGGCAACACGGGCATTGCGTATACTGGCTGCTGGTCTTCAGGGCGGTTTAACGTCTCCGGCCAGGCCTTGGTTCCGGCTGGGAATCACGGATCGGGACATGTCACGACATAAGGCTGTGCGTGAATGGATTTCGCAGGTGGAGAGCACTATGTACCGTGCTTTGGCCCGCAGTAATTTTTATTCGTGCGTTCATTCTCTTTATACGGAACTGTCCGGTTTCGGGACCGGTATTCTTTACTGTGAGCCTGATACTGATAGGGGTATCCGGTTCCGTACGCTGACGGCAGGGGAATATTGCCTTGCTACCGATGAGCAGGGACGGGTGGATACAGTCTACCGTGAATTCAAGATGACCGCACGACAGCTTGAAAAGAGATTCGGTATAGATGCTCTTCCTGCAAATGTAAGGACGAGCCTTAGTGTAAACAGGGATCACTGGTTTGATGTACTGCATGTGGTACAGCCTCGTGATGAGTTTGATTCACAGAAGATAGATAAACAGAATATGCCGTTTGAGTCTGTTTTTCTGCTCAGTGGACAGGGCGGGCATGTGCTTTCAGAAAGCGGATTTATGGAAAATCCGTATATGGTTCCGCGCTGGGATACATCCGCTATGGATGTTTATGGAAGGTCTCCGGCTATGGATGTGCTGGCTGATGTAAAGATGCTTATGGAGATGAGCAAAAGTCAGATTCAGGCAGTGCATTTGACCTTAAGGCCACCGATGAAAGTGCCTTCCATGTATTCAAGAAGATTGAATCTGCTGCCCGGTGGACAGAATCCGGTGGAGCAGAATCAGCAGGATTCCATTTCGCCTCTTTATCAGGTCCGTCCGGATCTGGCAGGAGTCAGTAATAAAATTTCAGATGTACGTACGGCTATCAGGGAAGGCTTTTATAACGATATCTTCATGATGATGGCCGGTAGTAATCGCAAAGTTATTACAGCAACGGAAGTTGCCGAGCGGCATGAAGAAAAACTGATTCAGCTCGGGCCGGTAATCGAGAGACAGCATACCGAACTTCTTGACCCGTTGATTGAGCGTGTTTTCGGGATTCTCTACCGCTCCGGCAAATTGCCTGAGGCTCCGTCTATGCTGGATGGTATTGATATTAAAGTTGATTATATATCTGTATTGGCGCAGGCCCAGAAAATGGTTGGTACGCAGTCCATACAGGCTTTATCCGAATTTGTGGGTAAGCTTGCTGCGGTTAATCCTGACGTTCTGGATAAGGTTGATATGGACCGTGCTGTTGATGATTTTGCCGAACTTACAGGAGTTCCAAGCGGTATTGTCCGGTCTAGTGAAGAAGTTGAAAAATTCAGGGATTTACGCAGGCAGTCAATATATGAGCAGCAGCAGATACAGCAGGGGTTTGAAGCGGCATCAAAAGGATCAACGATCATAAAAGATCTTGCACAATCCGGCTATAACCCGGCTCAGGTACAGGGGGTTATGAGAGATGCCGGACAGTTGGCGCAGAGTCTATAGCATGTCAGCTTATTATTTAAATGAAGCGGAGTCATAGCGGCTCCGCTTTTTTATTGCAGATTTTGAGATTGAGTGTTTTAAATACCATTCACAATTAGCCTGAAATATAATTTTATTATAGTGTATATATTATTCAGGGTAGTATCTGTTGCTAAAGTTGATATTTTAAGCTTATACGAAGTTTAAAGTTTCAATGAGGTTTATGGTGTAATCTTTATACATATTAAATTGTCAACTTGAATTCCGCTTTTTCGGGCAAAAGGATAGTTTCGATGCTTGTACTTACAGATCTAACTAGATTTAAAGATAGCGATAATGTTTGTATGGCTATGCTTGATGAAGATAATTGTACATGTTTTCGGCCGCTACCTTATGCAACTCGTACTTTTATAGCTGATAAAAAAATTATGCCCGGAATGATTGTTGACGCTACAATTATTCCTGCTGACGGTGCCAGCGTACCTCATATAGAGGATTGTCGTTTTGAAAATGATGTATGGATGAATCAGGTCGATGAGAAAACTTTTATAGATGTTTTGGAGCGAAGCGCAGTTGATTCTGTAAGTGATGCTTTTGAAGGGAAGGTTACCCCCCGGAACAGGTGTGTACCAGTCGATGATCCGTGCAATAGTTCCATCAGAACAATAAGAGTAGATCCTTTGTCATTAAGCCTTTCAGTTATTGATATAGGGGCTGAGCTTAAACTGCGTATAGGGTTTACTGATTTTTCCGGTGAGAGATATCGTCATACTCCCATTTCAGATTTGTATTTTCATACGTCTGCTATGAACTATGTTAAGCAGGACAGGCTTGATGAGCTTAATGCCCTGCTTGCCGGAGGGGAGGTTGTTTACATTCGGGCCGGCCTTAGCAGACTGTACGAAAGTAAAAGTGGCAAGCAGGGGTACTGGATGCAGGCTAACGGGATTTATACTTTTCCCGGTTGCTTTTTGATTTGATTACAGAATTCTTTTTTTCTTTCTCGCGGAAAAGTAAAGAGCGGCCAATGCTATATTGAAGAGAATACTGATCCCGAGAGCCGCACGCATTGTCTGCGACGATTGCAGCAGGCCTTTTTTCTCCAGCTCAGGTTTTTCTTTCCCTTTTTCGTCTATCGGTATTTCGAACATCAGTTTGTGACCGAGTCCTCCATATACTTCCACTTTCCATACTCCGGGACCGTCAGGCAGAAATGAGAACACTCCGTTCTTGTCTGTCCTGCCGTTCTGATATTCTACTTCTGAATTTTCAGGAGAATATATCAGTACTTCGCCATAAGCTATGGGGTCACCAGATGAGAATCCTGAGCGAAATGTAATGGAGGGGGAGTTTTCTATCATTTCGTATGAAACCCCGTGGGCCCACGATGTTCCGCTGAAGATTATAATTCCGGCCGCAACAAAAAGTGCGGCCGGTATGAATTTACTGAACATTTTTACTTCACTTCAAAAATCAGAGTGGTGCGGATAACGTTGCTGTCGTAGTCCGCAGTAGGATGAGGATCAGTATTATCTACGCGAACCATCCATACGCCGGGAGCGGTTATTTTAACTTTGGTGATCCCGTTACCGTAAGGTTCTGTGGAGTATGCATATGAATTAGGGTTAAGTGTGAAACCGTCATAAGTGGCGAGCATGTTTTTAACTGAAACAGGTTTGCCGTTAAGCAGGGTCTGGAATTCGATTTCATCGCCGACTTTTGCCTGAGTAGGATCGGTCAGAGGAACTATTTCGAGTTTATGACCTAAAACTTTATTAAAGCTTCCGTCAGGTTTGCCCACAGTAATGAGTGTCTTACAGAATTTTTCATATTTACCGCTTGAAATAACTCCCTTCAGACCTTTTTTAGAATGCTCTTTCCACCCCTGAGTGGTCTGGGTCCAGATAATACCTTCACGATGTCCGGCGAGGATAGCAGTTCCTTCAACAGAAGGTGTGATCTGACCGTCCAGAGTCATGAGCATTTTATTTTCATCAAGTTTGACCTTAGTGCTTTTATCCTTCTGGATGAGCTGAACATCAACTTTGTTGAGAGGTTCCATTTCTTCACTGATCATGAAAACATGGGCAGATACAACACTAAATGGAATAACATGACCTTTTTCAGCTGTAAGCTGTACAGGTTTGAGAATGAATTCGTGCGCAAATGCATTTCCGCAGCAAAGAACAGCAATAATACAAGATAGAATGAGAGTACTAACTTTGAAATTTTTCATTATGAACTCCTAATGAATAATTAATGAATGATTATTGAGATGTGCTACGTATTTTAAAAAATTGTGTCAATATTAAAATAAAAAATAAATAATGGTTAAAAAGTGGGCACTTAGTTTGAAAATGTACTTGGTCTGAAAAATAAAAATCCCTCCGAACCAAAGTTCAAAGGGCTTTCTAATCTATGCTTTCAGGGCGGAAATAGGCATGTTTCGGCGAAAAGTTTTTGGGACTCTTAAACTCTTTTTCAAAAAGGGGTTAAGCCCCGGAGGGCCGCGGGAGGCAGGATTTAATCCAGAGTACGGCGATAACGTTTAAGACCCACAACGATTACTACCAGCCAGAATACTGCGATGGGCCAGAGGTGGTGCAGCGACTGTTCCCAGCCTGCTCCTTTGAGCAGTACTCCTCTGATCAGCCGCAGATAATGAGTCAGGGGTAGAACTGAACCTATAGTCTGGGCCCATTGGGGCATTCCTCGAAACGGAAACATGAATCCTGATAGCAGTAGTGATGGTAGAAAGAAGAAAATTGACATCTGCACTGCCTGCAGCTGATTGCGGGCGATAGTCGATACTGTGACACCTACTGTGAGGTTGGCAGCAATAAAAACAGCCGAGTAGACGAAGACTATGAGCGGATTTCCGGTGATTGGTACATGGAAAAGAAAAATGGATGCGACCATAATCAGTATAACCTGAATATATCCTACCAGGACATAGGGCAGAATTTTACCCATCATTACTTCGAGCGGGCGTATGGGAGTGGTCAGCAGATTTTCCATGGTTCCGCGCTCGGTTTCACGGGTGATTGCCAGAGAGGTGATCATGACCAGTGTAAGGGTGAGGATAACCCCCATGAGACCGGGAACTATATTATACTGGCTGATGGCCTCCGGATTATAGTCGGCATGCACGCGCAGATCTACTGCGCTTTCTGTGGGCAGCAGATATTCAAGTGATCCTTTAAGCTCTCGTTCAAGAGCTCGGTTAACTATTTCACGCATAGAATTAACTGCATTACCGGTTGCCATTGGATCAGTTGCATCTGCTTCAAGTAATAGTACCGGCCGTTCCCCGCGCTCAATATTCTGTCCAAACTGCTGAGGAATAGTTAAAACAAACTGAACTTCACCAAGTTCAAGGAGTCTGTTGGCTTCAGTTCTTGAATCAATGAAGCGGTCTAAATTAAAATATGTGCTGGTCTGCATTCCGGCGACAATTGCTCTTGAATAGCGGCTGTTATCTCCTGACAGTACAGCCAGAGGCAGGTGCCTTGGATCGGAGTTTATGGCATAGCCGAAAAGGATGAGCTGGATTAGCGGAATGCCGATCATCATGGCAAAGGTGAGTCTGTCGCGGCGCATCTGCACGAATTCTTTGCCAGCCATAGCCATGAACCTACTGAATGAAAAGAAATGTAGCTTTATCATGGTGTTTTACCCCGCATGAGATCAATGAAAACCTCTTCAAGGCTGGTTTCAGACGGTTCAAATCTATTGTCAGGACCTGCCAGTCTGTTGATCACGCTCTTTATCAGATCATTATCACGACCACTGATGTGCAGGGTGTTACCGAAAGCAACCACCTGATCAATGCCGTCGGTTGCCCGAAGTTTTCCTGTAAGTACGCTAAGATCTGGACCTTTAAGGGTCCATGTATGCAGGCCGGAATCATCAATAAGTTCTTCAAGGGTTCCTTTTGCCAGCAGATCACCATAGGCAATATATGCCAGACGGTGACAGCGTTCGGCCTCGTCCATGTAATGGGTACTGATGAGTGCTGTTATGCCCTGAGCCGCCAGATTATGAACCTCGTCCCAGAAATCACGGCGGGCAGAAGGGTCAACTCCGGCGGTAGGTTCATCCAGCAGCAGAAGGCTGGGACTGTGCAGAGTGCATCCTGTGAGTGCCAGGCGTTGTTTCCAGCCGCCGGAAAGACTGTCGGCAAGTTGATTACTGAACCTGCCGAGGTCCATACGTTCAATGGCATCGGCAACCAGTTTTCTGCGGTTAGGAAGCTGATAGGCTTTGGATAGAAAATCGAGATTTTCTTTAACGGTCAGATCTCCGTACAGGCTGAATCTTTGAGCCATGTATCCTACTTTCGGCTTGATTTTATCAGCTTCAGTAATGATATTGTAGCCAAGGCAGGTTCCTGATCCTGAGTCGGGACTCAGCAGTCCGCAAAGCATGCGGATGAAAGTTGTTTTACCGGAACCGTTCGGACCGAGAAAACCGAATATCTCACCTTTGCGGACCTGCATATCCAGCCCGTTAACCACGGTTTTGGTTCCAAAGGTTTTGGTAACTCCCGAAACGTCTATGACGATCTGGTCATTCATTGCTGCTCCTGAAATATGCTTTTACTCTAGAAAGAAAACCGTCATTGTGTATGAAATTTTCAGCAGAACGGCTCACATCAACGGGTTGTCCCGGATTCAGCAGGATTGCTTTATCAAATGGAGGGTACGCCTCAAGCATGAAGACTAGTTTAGCACGGCTCTGGCTGGAATAAATTACCGGTGGCGTATATTCTGCCTGCGGTGATATATAGGTCAGTTTTACGGGGATAGGTTTAGCAATTCCATCAAAGTTGAGCAGTAGATTTTCACCTATGCTGAAGCTGCCGACGATGGTTTCAGGGACATAGAACCGTATTTTGCGATTTTCAGGAGGTAGTATGGAAACGACAGGTTTGCCTGCCGGAACCCATTCTCCTTCATAACGGATAGTATCGAATACCAGACCGGAGCGGGGAGCGGACTGGGCTTTTTGGTTATAATTCCATAGGGCCTGTTCAAGACGGGCTTTTGCAGCCTCAACTGCTGACTCGGCCGCAGCGATTTCATCTGAACGGGAGCCCAGATTTGCGGTTTTAAGTTCAGAGCTGATTTCGTGGACAAGTTGCTTTGCCTGCTCATAATCCGTCCGGGCCTGATCCCGTTCTTCTTCGGAAATTGTGCGTGATCGATATAGATTAGCTCTGCGTTTGTATTCAGTCGCAGCAAGGGTTTCAGCAGCCTTGGCTTTGCGCAGACGGGCCGTAATAGATGCTAACTCTGATGGTCTGCTGCCTTTGCGCTTATTGGCAAGATCACTTAAGGCTTTGGCAAGCTGTTCGTTTGCTTCATCAACTCCGGCTTTTTCATATTCACGTTCAAGAGTGAATAGTGGATTACCAGCAGTGATCTGATCACCTTTTTTCACATATATTTTATCAAGCTGACCGCCCAGCGGGGAGGCTGCGTATACAAACTCTCCCTCCACATAGCCCTGCCAGACTTCAAGTTCCTCATCGACACATCCGCTTAAAGATGTTGCGCAGAGCAGAAGTATTAAAAAAAATGATTTAACAGCACATGATGTACGGTGAGCTGATTGTGGTTTTAAAAATTTCATTATTTCTAAAAAAGATTGTTTCTTTGAAGTCCAAAGAGGGGAACTTATTTTGTAACTTTTTTTAATGTAAAATAAAGGACTGTTCATTTTGTTAATCCTCCGTTCCAGACCTGACTGCATCTTCGAAAAGTCTGAGATTTCGTTCAACCTGCTCACGCGGATCAAATTCACCGCTGGTGATATGGAAGAGGAATGAGGGGGGAACAACTGTACCCAGTAACATAAATACCACATCCACGGCAGAAATATCAGTTCTTATTTCTCCGATCTGCTGCCCTTTTTCAGCAATTACAGCTGCTGCTGCCCGGTATTCATTTATTATAGACTGTAATCCTTTGCGACGCAGCGAGTCTTTATCAAGAGATGCTTCAGAAAATAGAAAGCGCGGTATGCCCGGATGGTCACAAATCAGTTCAGCATGCCGCCTGGCCAGATTTTTCAGCGCAGCTAAAGGACTGCTTTCCTCAGATGCCGCAAGCTGTGCATTTTCAATAAGTTTCTTGCGTATTATCTCTTTAAGGCCGTGAATAATTTCATTTTTATTTTTATAGTGGCGGTACAGGGCAGAAGGAACAATCCCGCAGGCCTTTGAAACATTATCCATAGTAATTGCAGAAATTCCTCTTGCTGCCAGTTTTAAGGCTTCTTCAGCAATTTGTTCACGTCTTGAAATCCGATCCATTCTTTTGCTCAAAACATTCTCCTTCTTTGTGAAAGTGAATTCACATTAACTTCATAGGCTGGTTTGTGTCAACAAATCTCAATGTGAATTGCTTTGTTTATACTTTTCAGGAAGGCAATATTAAAACTTAGAAATCAAGTTCTGATTTTTTTGGGACCTGATTTAGTGTGTAGCAAAAACGGTGCTTTTGGATTTAATTCTTTGTAATCATAATAATAAAGTTTTATAATATTAATGACTTATGTTGTTGTGGTTGCATATATCTTAGTGGATAGACAGAAAATAGAGTGCTCACTTGACAAGATTTTTATTGCAGAATAAGTTTAGTTCAACATTTAGGAATGGAGTCCAGTATTTTGGAAAAAAATAAAATATCTACATTGCAAAGGTCTATGGTGATCTTGGAATACCTTGCCGATCATGGCACGGCTTCGGCATCAGAACTTATTGAAAACTCGGGTATCCCAAAAAGTACAGCATACCTGCTTCTTAAAGAAATGCTGCAATTGCGGCTTATTTCGCAGGACAACAGAGGGCATTACAGGCTTTGGGTAAGACTCATTGCTTTAGGTGAGCGAGCTTCTGAACAACTGGATATCAGGGAAACATCCCGTCCTCACCTTGAAAGACTGATGGAAACGACCGGATTACTATGTCATTTCGGCATATTTGATGGCGATACGGCTTATTATATTCTTAAAATAGAGTCGCAAGGTTCTATCAGTGTACGTTCATATGTAGGTAAAAGATTGTCCTTGTACCGATCCGGCCTGGGGAAATGTCTGCTGGCATGGCAGCCGGAAGATATGCGCGAAAATATTATTTCTAATACTGTTTTTGAGAGAGCTACACCAACCACAATTGTTACTCCCGAAGCACTGCGTGAAGAACTTACTTTGATCCGTACTCAGGGATGGGGTTTCGATAACAGTGAAGATGAACCTTCTGTGCGCTGTGTTGCAGCACCTGTTTTTGATGCAAGAGCACATATTGCAGGAGCAATTTCAGTTGTGGGGACATCAATGCAGGTTAGTGATGCAGTTGTTCCTGTTCTAAAAGAACAGGTAATGGCCTGTGCTCGTGAAATTTCGAGAGATTTGGGTTGGACTGAGCGGTAGGAGCTTTATGACGTATCTATTGTTCTCAGTCTGTAAGATTAATCTGTAACTTTGGAGAGAGGAAATGAATCTTCCTAAAATTAAAGAAATCAGGGCTTATTATTGCGGAGGAGCTACAGCTAAAGCCGCAGGAGGAGGCGGTGATTATCACGATCAGGCAGGCAGCCACTGGATTGATGATCATATTGCCACTCCTATGAGTAAGTACTCAAAATATGAACAATCCCGTCAGTCATTTGGTATCAATGTTCTGGGTACACTTATTGTTGAAGTTGAAGCAGACAATGGAGTTACCGGATTCGCTATCTCAACCGGCGGAGAAATGGGATGCTTTATTGTTGAAAACCATCTTAACAGATTCATCGAAGGACGTTGTGTAAGCGACATCAAATTGATTCACGATCAGATGATTAATTCCACAATGTACTATGCCGGGTCCGGCGGTCTGGTTATGAATACCATCTCATGCATTGATCTGGCATTGTGGGATTTGTACGGCAAAGTTCTTGATATGCCTGTCTTCAAACTGATGGGTGGTGCTGTCCGTGATGAAATCCAGTTCTATGCAACAGGCGCAAGGCCTGATGCAGCTAAGGAAATGGGCTTTATCGGTGGTAAAATGCCGACTCATTGGGGTCCTCACGACGGTGATGAAGGTGTTCGTAAAGATGCTGCAATGGTAGCTGAATACCGTGAGAAATGCGGTCCTGATTTCTGGCTGATGCTTGATTGCTGGATGAGTCAGGATGTAAATTATGCCATCAAACTTGCTCATGCCTGCGCACCTTACAATTTGAAATGGATTGAAGAGTGCTTCCCTCCTCAGCAGTATGACAGCTACCGTGAACTGAAGCGTAACGCTCCTGCCGGTATGATGGTTACAACAGGTGAGCATCACGGAACTATTCAGTCTTTTGCTACTTTGTCTGAAACAGGTGTGGATATCATGCAGCCTGATGTGGGCTGGTGCGGTGGTCTTACTACACTTACTGAAATAGCTGCGATTGCAAAATCACGTGGACAGCTTGTTGTTCCACATGGTTCATCAGTCTACTCTCATCATGCTGTCATTACCTTCACAAACACTCCGTTCAGTGAGTACCTGATGACCAGTCCTGATTGCCTTGAAGTACGTCCGCAGTTTCATCCTTTGTTATTAGGTGAACCTGTTCCTGAGAATGGACGTATTACTAAAGAGACTCTTGATAAACCGGGATTCGGCGTAGAGCTTAACCGTGATTGCGACATCGTCCGCCCGTATAAGCACTAGATGGCCCATGGATTCGTGGCAGGGACCGCTTTTGCGACAGCCTGAAACGAATATGGGCCACCGGGTGGCAGCCCGGCAGCCCTCTCTCCCATAGCTTATTAATGTATCACGCAACAGGAGATTTGTATGTCACCAAACATCGAGCAAGTTGTCAATAAAACTCGCTTACGTCTTATACCTTTTATGCTTACGCTATACATTTTAGCGTTCCTTGATCGCGCCAATATCGGATTTGCTAAAGTATCTTACCAGATGGACACAGGGTTAGGCGATGGAGCATTTGCGCTCGGCGCCGGAATATTCTTTGTTGCATATGCTTTTCTTGGCGTTCCGGCCAACCTGCTTATGCGCAAGTTCGGTGCAAGAGCATGGATTGGAAGCACAACTCTGGTCTGGGGTGTACTTTCCGCCTCAATGGGCTATGCAGATACTGAATGGAAATTTCTGCTGGTTCGCAGCTTACTTGGAGCTGCTGAAGCAGGTTTTTTTCCGGGTATGATTTATCTTACTTCACAGTGGTTTCCGCAAAAAAGCCGTGCCGGTATAATGGGGCTGTTCTATATGGGGGCTCCGCTTGCTCTGACACTGGGGTCACCTCTTTCCGGAGCACTGCTTGAGATGCATGGTTTTATGGGACATCCCGGCTGGTACTGGATGTTCATAATTGAAGGCGCATTGGCTCTTGTGGCCGGTGTTGCGACTTTCTGCTACCTCGATGACCGCCCGTCCGAAGCAAGATTTCTTTCACAGGTAGAGCGGGATTTATTGCAGAAAACCCTTGCAGCTGAGGAAAGTTCAAAATCTACGTCAAAGATAAGTGATGCGGCACGTAACTGGACAGTCTGGCACCTTGCTATCATTTACATGATTATTCAGATCAGTGTATACGGGCTTGTATTTTACCTGCCTTCACAGGTCGCAGCTCTCATGGGTACCAATGTAGGTTTCACGGCATCGCTGGTAACAGCAATTCCGTGGGTTGCCGCGCTTTTTGGTACTTATTATATTCCAAGATATTCTGATCGGACTGGTGAGCGCAGAAATATCGCTGCTCTCACATTGCTGGTGGCTGGTCTCGGTATCGGCATTTCTGCTTTTGCAAGTCCAGTCGTTGCTATTGTTGCACTTTGTTTTGCAGCAGCAGGTTTTATTGCTGTCCAGCCAGTTTTCTGGACTATGCCTACAGGACTTCTGTCCGGCACGGCTCTGGCGGCAGGTATTGGATTCACAAATATGTTTGGAGCATTCGGTGGATTCCTTGCTCCTAATATCAAGGCTCAGGCAGATCTCTTTTTCGGCAATCATTTAGCCGGACTGGTATCTCTTGCAATAATAACTGTTATCGGATCAATTACGATCATGATGCTACCTAAGAAAGAAGCTCCAAGAGTTGTCTTGAGTAACGCCTAACAGCGAAGATTAAGAATAAATAGAGAAAAGTATGATAATTAAAAACAAATTCAAAGAAGCTATTACTAAAGGAGAGGTGCAGATCGGTTTATGGCTGAGCACTGCATCATCTTATATGGCCGAAATGGCGGCGACTTCCGATTATGATTGGCTTCTGATTGACGGAGAACATGCTCCCAATAATGTGCAGAGTCTTCTTGGACAGTTGCAGGCAGTTGCACCTTATCCTGCACACCCAGTGGTTCGTCCTTTAAAAGGTGATACTGCTCTGCTCAAACAGGTTCTTGATATAGGAGCACAAACAGTTTTGGTTCCTATGGTTGATACCGCTGAAGATGCACGGAATATGGTTGCCGCTCTCCGCTATCCACCAAAAGGGAAGCGTGGAGTCGGGGCAAGTATCGCCAGAGCCTCCCGCTGGATGCGTGTGCCGGATTATATGGCGCATGCTGAAGAGAATCTCTGCCTGCTTGTACAGGCTGAGAGTTGTGAAGCACTTGAAAATCTGGATGAAATTCTTGATGTTGATGGTGTTGACGGTGTTTTTATAGGGCCTGCGGATCTTTCCGCTTCTATGGGACATCCTGATGATGCCGGACATCCTGAAGTTCAGGCAGCCATTGAGCATTGTATCCGTCGTATTCGTGAAAAAGGCAAAGCAGCCGGAACTCTGGCTGTAGATCCTGATATGGCGCATAAGTGCATCGAGTGGGGGGCTACTTTTGTTGCCGTTGCTGTAGATACTATGGCTTATATTGATGCTATAGATGCTGCATTGGTTCCGTTTAAAGGTGCCGGTATCGGCTCTGAGAAGAAAAAATCATATTAACCTGAGAAGTTCTCTTATTAAGGTTCCTCAGACTTTGCCGCTGTACATCTGTATGTCAGTGGAAGGCTGGGGAGCCTTTTGGGTTCGATTGAGCTCTCTTTATTATGCCTGAAGGTCTCCTTTTCCATTTTATTTATTTTCTCACCGCACATATTGAATAGAAAATATTACATATATCTATAGCAGGTATATTGTTTTTAATATAGTTAATACAATTTATTACTATTATGGTTTTTGTGCTGCTGTAAAACTGGTTTACAATTTCGCATACTACTGTATATTCTTACTTAAATTATCTAAGTTAAGTTTACAACAATGTTTATTGTTCACTTTTTCGATAATGGTGTTGGGGGGGACTAGCTAAAATTTACTTTTATAGGGGGAGGGGTTGATGTTTAAGAAACTTAAGATAGGGAGTAAGATTGCTCTCAGTATCAGTCTACTGATGGTACTGATATTTGTCGCATTTACAACTTTTGTGGTTACTAAAACCAGAGACTCATCTAGGATGCAGGCCACTCTCATGGCGGAGGAAATGGCAGGAAAGTATGGGACTCAGGTTAAAAACAGCATAGAAAAGGCCTTAGATGCTTCACAGGCCGGAGCTGCCGCTTTCATTGTTTTTTCCAATCATGGTCCGAAACTGGATCGCGAAATGTGTGACGATTTTGTCAAGCAGTTAACTCTTTCAGATCCCATGTTTTTTGGGACTCAGGCTGTGCTTGAACCTAACGCTCTTGACGGGCGCGATTCAGAATATAAAGGGATTGAAAAATATGGTCCTAACGGCGAGTACGGTCCTTATTACTGGCGCGAAGACGGTACACTTAAGGTTGAAGATCTTATCAAGCTTAACCCTGGAACCACCCGCACATGGTATATGGCTCCCCGTGATTCCATGAGGCCTATTCTTACCGAGCCTTACTACACTCAGGTTGCAAAAACCAATATGGCAACTGTCAGTGTTCCGATTATCAAAAATGGAAATTTTATCGGAATTGTCGGTATTGATTTTGTTCTCAGCTCTTTCCAGAAGATGGTGGATGGCATTAAACCAATGAATACCGGATATGCCTTTCTGGTTTCAAATAAAGGATATTGTGTTGCCCATCCTGACAAAGATCTGGTCGGCAAAAATATAAAAGAAGCTTTTTCAGAAGCCGACCGTGATGAAATTCTCAGTGGAATTGAAAAAGGTAAGTCGTTTCATACAGATATTGTTTCACCTCTTGACGGTAAAGAATACTTCTTCCTTTTTGAGCCTATTGTTATATCCGGAACCTCAACTCCGTGGTCTATCGGGCTGGCAATTCCGACAAGTAAAATTTTTGCTGAAGCAAACAGTTTTCTCAAGCTCAGTACTATTCTTTCAGCTTGTGCCATTGCTCTGGTTATTCTCGTTGTTCTTTTGATTGCCCGCAGTATTTCCAAGCCTATCGGCGCTATGGTCGGCTTTGCACAGGAAATAGCTTCAGGTAATCTGGATGCAAGTACTGATAAAAAACTTTTTGGCGGGGAACTTCTTGATCTTTATGATGCTCTTGCGTCGATGGTTAAAAGTCTTGTCGAGCTGATCGGTACAGCTGAAGAAAAAACCAGTGAAGCTGAGCAGCAGACAGAGGCTGCTAATTTGGCACTTGAAGAAGCCAGAGAGGCTAAGGAAGCTGCTGAGATGGCTAAAGCAGACGGCATGCTTCACGCTGCCAGTCAGCTTGAAGAAATTGTCATGCAGGTTACTTCGGCCTCCGATGAGCTTTCTGCCCAGATTCAGGAAGCAAGCCATGGGTCGGATGTACAGCGTGAGCGTACAACCGAGTCAGCAACCGCCATGGAGCAGATGAACGCTTCTGTTCTGGAAGTAGCTCATAATGCTTCCCAGGCTGCTGAAAGTGCTATGGCTGCAAAAGAAAATGCTGAAAATGGTGGAAGAATTGTTGCAAATGTTGTTTCTTCAATTGCTTCTGTCAGTGAAGCTTCATCCAAAATGGTTTCCGGTCTGAGCGAACTTGGTACACAGGCTGACGGTATTTCTCAGGTCATCACGGTAATTACAGATATTGCAGACCAGACAAACCTTCTGGCTCTCAACGCTGCAATTGAAGCAGCAAGAGCAGGTGAAGCAGGACGTGGATTTGCTGTTGTAGCTGATGAAGTCAGGAAACTGGCCGAAAAAACAATGCAGGCCACGCATGAAGTAGGGCAGGCAGTTCATTCAATTCAGTCTGAAACAAAACGAAATATTGATGAGATGAATAACGCCGCTACGATGGTGTCTGAAAGTACTGAATATGCAAATAGTGCAGGAGAAAGCCTGAATACCATTGTACAGATAGTTGAAGAGACAGCAGATCAGGTACGGGCAATAGCAACAGCAAGTGAAGAACAATCTGCCGCAAGTGAACAGATCAATCGCGGAACGGACGAAGTTAACAGGATTGCCGCTGACACTGCCGGAGCAATGTCTGAATCCATGATTGCCGTTTCAGATCTTGCCCGTCTTTCAGGGGAACTGCAAAAACTCATTGAGGAACTCAAAGACGTTTAAATCTGTTAAGTTATATATGAAAAAAGGGCGGAAAATTCCGTCCTTTTAATTTACATTCTATCCCCGTTTTTTAAAAGCGGGGTTTCTTTTTTAAACAATCTCATGTTCATAAATCCAGTAAGTTTTTCGAATTCATTTTGGGACAGTATACAGAAAGCTTTCGGATAACTTCATACTATTTATTGAGGACGTACTTGATAGGGCAGGATAGTAGCCTTAGTCAGTTAAGAAGAGTTACGGTTTATATGTGTGTATAGACAACGAGCATATTTTTATAACTTGAAGCGAGGAAATAGTGATGCCCAAGACAAATAAGTTGCAGGCGTGGAGTAAGACGGCTGATTATCTCTCTTGTGGACGGGATATTGATGAACAGGTTGAAACGATTAAGAAATATGGAAATCATGGCGTAAGTCAGGTTCTAAGGGCTGGAGTACTTGCTGCCCACGGAATTCCAAAGCCAAAGGATAATGCTGAAAATTGTATAATATTTGGATGTTATAGACCTTTCACAACACCTTTTCTTTTGCGTGACTATGTGCATCTTTTAGATTTGTTAAATATTGATTATACCTACCTTGATAATGAGCAGTGTTGTGGTTTTCCATTTGCTATGCAGACTTCTGAAGATCTTGTAGAAGTCTGTAAAGAATTTAATCAAGGCAATATAAATCTTTCCATAGAAAAGGGAGCAGACAGGCTGGTGTACTGCTGCATTGGATGTGTTCACTCTGCAAATAATTCATTTAGGGATAACGCTGATCAGCATGTTTACATAGTTGATCTTATTCTCGATGAATTAGAGAAACTTAAAATTAAGATTCCTGCAACTAAGATAGGTTATTTTGAAGGGTGTCATACCTTTTTCAAAAGTCAGTATCAGGGTGTTGAACTGGACTGGGGCAGATATCGCAGTAGTTTAGGTCAGATAGAAGGAGTCGAGATTATTGATCTGCCCTCTAAAATGTGCTGCAAAGTTGCCCCGGAAAAGATTATTGAGAAAGCAGAGAAAATGGGAATAGAAAAAATACTGTGTCCGTGTAATTTCTGCTATTCTTCTTTAAAAAATGTAGCTGATGGAAAAGTGCAATTAATAAGTATTCCCGAATTTCTTATAGAAAGTCTTGAAACCAATCTTTTGAGTGAATAAGGCAAATGTGAGGTTTTTTTTAGTTTAGATTACTTTCGGTTAATACGAATTAAAAAATCAACCTGATTGGTTGTGCCCCGACACGGCATCTTTTTTGTAGAAACACCATGTAAAGGGGCACAACCTGATTTAACTATGAACGATTATTATCGTCCAGCGTGTATTTTTTTATAAACAATATTTGATTGCAGCAGCCTTTTTTTCTGGAGGTGTTGTTGTTCCATCTAACCAGTCATCCCAGCTCTTAACAAATTTTGCAGCGAGTTTCTTTGCTGCATCTTTGTTCCAGATTGAGCCCTTAAAGGTCAACTCCATAACATTAACAGTTATCTCAGTTTTGTATTGATCCTTAGGTGCTCCTTTGTGGCTCTCATGGCTGCGTTCCATCATCATGAATGTCTGCTGTATTCCAACTACAATATCAGTACCGGTTGCATTCATCGTATTTTGGACGAATAGAGTTTTGGTATTTTTGGTATTTACACGGCTGGTGCAGGCTTTAGCCAGATTCACAATACTATTTTTGATGAGCGGTATGTCGGATTTAGTAATACCGTCATAAAGATCTACCACTTTATCAATGAGGTCGTTATAGTTAGTCTCTTCATAGTGAACAGTGGTTCTTTCTGACTGAGTCACATTAAAAAAAGGAACCTTTAAGATGCTTTTGATAAAATTTTGAAATCCTTCAGCATTTTTATCATTATTCGGGTCTAGAGGATTCCAGTCTGTCCTGCTTTGGGCCAGACCCAATATGCTGGAGACTGCATTACCAGTTGAATTAGTAAGCAATCTTACTATTGCTTCCTCATCGCCTTTACCTATAGCCTCATCTAGCTCTTTTCCTTGAGCTGACTCTTTTTGAGCATTTGACCCTGTTGCTGTTGAGTTTTGTCCTGAAACGTTGCTGTCCCCTGACTCCGGAATATAAAACATGAAAGCAGCGTCAGTCAGTCCCTTTTCCATTGTTATAAGTTGAGGGTTTTCCAGCCATTGGTCGAACTTAGCTTGCACAGTCATCTCATACTCCTGGTTAAGTGTTGTAGCAGCTTATTTAGTGTTACTAAAGTTAAGCAGCCGTGTTTTAACTGCATATGTCTGCAGCTTTATTATTTGTTATATTAAGTATCACGACATTCTAATTATAATCAAGATAAAATAATATTTCTTGAAGTTTTTGTGATAAATATTATAAATATATTAATAAAATTAGATTTACATATATTTTTAAATATAAAAATAGATAAAATTATATTTTAACTGCTAAGTTATATGAATATTTATGTATCTGATGATATGTATTATAGAATAATAGGTAATATGTGAGGCGGGTTAATTCAGCTTAAAAAATAAGATCTCTAAATATTTGCTGTTCAGTGATCAGCAATAATTTCCCTTTAGTCTTTACTTATCTAAATAACGATCTGAAATAGCAATATTTGTTATTTTAATAGAGAAAAGACATTAAATAAGCCCGTTGACATCAGTATAGTCAACGGGCTTTTTTGCTTTTTTATTCAGAAGGAGGCTAATTGGATACGGGCTTACCAATGAAGCGGACAGTTGCAAGTACTGCCAGAATACCAACTGGAAGAACGATGATAGACGGCATTCCAAGTCCGGCAGGAATGTAGCCGAAAACGATGGAAATAATTGCCACTGGTACAGCGTAGAAAAGCTGGGTTCTGGTATGGTCGATGTGGTCACATGCCGACCCCATGGATGACAGAATAGTTGTATCTGAAATAGGGGAGCAATGGTCTCCGAAAATAGCACCGGTCAGTACTGCACCGATGTTCAGGATGACAAAACCCTGTTCAGGGACGAGTGCGAATGCCAGCGGGATACACAGAGGCATAAGTATTCCCATGGTTCCGTATGATGTTCCTGTTGCAAATGATATAACTGATCCCATCATGAAAATAATGGAAGGCAGCAGGAAGGGCGGAATGGTGTCGGAAAGGACACTGACCAGATATGTTGCAGTTCCCAGTTCTTTGATAATTCCTGACAGAGACCATGCCAGCAGCAGAATAACTGCGGTGATGTTTAAAGATTTTACACCCTGCACCCAGGTACCTATTGCATCGTCTACTTTAAGAATCTTTTTACCTATAGCGATAGCAAGAGCTACAATTCCTGCAACAAGTGCTGCCTGAAAAAGAACAACAGAAGCATCAGAAGAACCGAATGCCAGACGGATGGCTGTGAAGCTCATGGGACTGCCTTCGAAAATAGCCTTGTTTGCAGCATCGCTACCGGCCATGATGGCGTGATATCCATTGAAGTAGAATCCTAGAAAAGCTGCGACAATCAGAGTTCCGATGGGAATAATTGCATACCAGATGCTTGGCTCAATACCTTCAACCGGCTCAAGTTCTGTTGCTTCTTCAGCAACCATCGGTTTTGCTGTATCGCTAAGGAGTTTTCCTGTCGTGCGTGCGCGTTGTTCAGCTGTGTACATAGGCCCGAATTCACGCATGAACCAGATTGTTGCAAGAATGAAAACAAGAATAAGGATATTGTAGAATCTGTAGGGGATGGTCTCAACAAAAACGCCGTATGCGTTCATTGTGTAGCCGATACCCTGAAGGCCGTCACGGATAAGACCTACTTCGTAGGCTACCCATGTAGAAATAAGTGCGATGCCTGCAATGGGCGCAGCAGTAGCATCAATAATAAAAGCGAGCTTTTCGCGGGAAACTTTCATTCTATCAGTAACAGGACGCATGATAGGACCGACTGTCAGGGAGTTTGCGTAGTCATCGAAAAAAATAAGAAGGCCGAGTACCCATGTGACAAACTGTGAACTTCTGGGGCTTTGAGCTTTTTTAGCCAGAGAATCGGCAATAGCTTTGGCTCCGCCCATTTTTGATACAAGTGCAATAAGTCCGCCGATGGCCAGACATTGCAGTATGATACCTGCATTCCACGGATCAGCAAGCGAGTTCAGAATTTCTGATGAAAGTCTGAGAAATCCGTCAACAAATGCATTATAGATGTTGAAACCTTTAAGCTCCAGCATGAAAGAACCGGAAAAAACACCGAGCAGCAGTGATAGAACGACGTTCTTTGTAATGAAAGCAAGTACAATTGCTACCAGCGGTGGAATAAGAGTGAGTAAGCCGAATTTTGCAGCATTGGTAATGCCTAGACTTGAATCAGCTGCAAAAGCCGGCTGACTAAATAATAAAACTGAGATTATCAGTAAAAATAATCCTCTCCAGATACGCATTTTAAATTTCCCCCTTGAAATATTGTATATATCGCAAAAATAATGACCTGACGATTTACGTGAATTTTAGCTCAAATGCAAACATGTCTTTGTATTTGCTTAATTTTCCATGAAAAAATTGTGAAATAAAAAAAATTAGCCAGATATTTAAGGTAAGTGTGTAAGTTATTATTGGTATGCTTTTATCTGTAAGAATACTTTTATTCTGTTATTTATGTGAAATGTGGCATTGTCCCTATCGGGAAATTGAGTTAAAGACTTTTGTTGTACAGACTCCATTGATAATACGAAAATGCACAAGCTCAATAAAAGTTAAAGGAAATTATATGTTTTCAAAAAATAAAGCTCTAAAAAGTATATTTGATTCCAGCATTGATGAACTTTGTAAGAGTGAAGGACTCTCCAAAGAAACAATAATTCAGGGTATCGAAAACGGGACTATGGTTCTTCTCGGAAACCCGAATCATAAAGATGTTACACCCACTCTTATCGGGCAGCCCGCTAAAGTTAAGGTTAATGCTAACATAGGAACCTCTCCTTTCAAGAGTGATCGTGAAAAAGAAATGAAAAAGCTGGACGCCGCATGGAAAGCCGGTGCTCATGCTGTCATGGATCTTTCAACTGACGGTGATCTCGACGGTATCAGAAAAGACATGCTTACCCAGTGCCCGCTTCCGCTCGGTACTGTGCCTATTTATGCAATGGCTCAGCAGTATGTAGCGCGTGATGAAGATCCAGCAGGTTTTTCTTTTGATGAACTTCTCAAAGAAATTGAGAAAGAAGCTGAGCAGGGCGTTGATTTTATGACTCTGCATTGTGGACTGACCCGTCGTGGAGCTGACTGGGCTCTTGGCGGAGACCGTCTGCTGGGTATTGTTTCCCGCGGTGGTTCAATTCTGGCTCGCTGGATGCGTGACCATGATGCAGAGAATCCTCTTCTTACAAACTATGACAGAATTCTTGAAGTCTGCCTCAAGCACAACGTGACACTCAGTCTCGGTGACGGCCTGCGCCCAGGTGCCGGTGCTGATGCCGGTGATGCTGCACAGTGGGAAGAAGTCCTCGTACTTGGTAAGCTTGCAAAACGTGCCCGTGAATACGGCGTACAGGCCATGATTGAAGGCCCCGGTCACGTTCCCATGAATCTCGTTGAAGCACAGATTCGCGGAATCAAGGCTGCAACATACAATGCTCCTCTCTACGTTCTTGGACCTCTGGTAACTGACTCTGCTCCCGGTTATGATCATATTGCCGGTGCAATCGGCGGTGCCATCGCAGTTATGAATGGCGTTGACTTTCTCTGCTACCTTACTCCAGCAGAACACCTGACCTTGCCTGAAATTGATGATGTATGGAACGGTGTTAAAGCTTCACTCGTTGCTGCGCAGTGCGGTGAAGTAGGACTTGGACGTGCTGATGCTGTCCAGCGTGACAGAGATATTTCAAAAGCCCGCATGGATCTTGATTGGGATCGTATTGCTGAACTTGCAATTGACCCGGCCCTTGCTTGTAAACGCAGAAAAGATCACAAAGACGAAAAAGAATGCGCTATGTGCGGAAAATTTTGCGCAGTTCGCATGCTTTCTGAGTAAACCTGCATTTTATTCCATAAGATTCTGTACTGAAATATAAATTACGGTCCGTAACACCAACTGGTGTTACGGACTTTTTTTGTGTATATTTAACTGAATGTATTTAAACGAACGTTTAATATGTAAAATTGCGTCCACTTCTTGCATACCTATATTAGTAGATAATTATGGATATGGTCGGGAATGCTGTGTGGGCGTCGTAATCCGTGCTGGCGGATGCGAAATTATTTGCTAAAGCGCGATAGCGCACTAAATACAACAGGTGGTTTGCCATGCTGCAATACGTAAAAGATCCTATGAGCGGACTGACTCATTTTATTGGTTTTTGTCTGGCAATTGCGGGGCTGGTGATGCTTCTTGCTGCTTCCCTTAATCCTGTTAAGGTAATGCACGTAGTCACTTTTTCAGTTTTCGGCGGCGGCATGATTCTGCTCTATCTTGCCAGCACACTTTACCACTGGCTGCCTCTTTCTGAACGAGGTACACTTAATCTGCGTAAATTTGATCACTCAATGATCTACATATACATAGCTGCTACCTATACCCCTATCTGCCTCATTGCGCTGAAGGGGGGATGGGGCTGGTCACTTTTTGCAGCAATCTGGACTATGGCTCTGGCAGGCATTATCTCCAAAATGTTCTGGCTGCATGCGCCGCGCTGGCTGTCTACCGGATTCTATCTCGCAATGGGCTGGTTGGTTATAATTGGTGTCTATCCGTTGGTTCAGGCTTTGCAGACCGGAGCTTTATTATGGTTGCTTATGGGGGGTGTTATGTATTCCATAGGAGCTATAATTTATGCTGTTAAAAAACCTGATCCGTGGCCTAACGTTTTCGGTTTTCATGAGATTTTTCATGTATTTGTTATGGCGGGAAGTTTTTGTCACTTCTGGGTAATGTATGAGTACATCACCCGGCTGGGCTGGTAGATATATTAAAAAATAAAATTCATATTGCATTGCTTTAAAGCCCCCCATTTTAAAAATGGGGGGCTTTTTTTTAAAAAAGCATATGCCGGACCTGACTTGTCTGACTGAGGTCCGGGCTGCCTACTATTATTCATTTTGTCGGAAGCGAGAGACACTTTGGATGTGCTGAATATGACGTTGATTCGTAGAGATCAGCTCTCCGGTTCTGGTTTTCGTAAAAATTGTAGTTGGCTTTGTTGTCAGGAAATTTCAGCACAATCTTACGAGTATGGAGGTCTTTTAGTAAATGATATTGGACTCCGGTTTTCTGGAGGAAGAGCAGCAGGAAGCGAAAGATATAAAGGAAGAGCAGCGCAGAGAGGCTGAGCAGTTTCTTTCTGATGTGCGCAAAACATTCGGCAGTGCGCATGGTAAAAGAATCTTTACATTTCTGCTGGAGCAGGGCGGCGTTAACGCACCTCTTTTTTCAAAAGAAACTGATATTTACCGTAATGTGGCGGTACATGATTTTGTGGTTGAGAATGTCTTATCGGCAGTCATTATGGCGGATGAAGATATTTATCTTTCAATAATCCGTGAACGGGCTGAAAAATTAAGAAATGAGGAGGAAATGAAAAATGAGTGATTTTGCAGGGCAAAATCAGCAGCCGGACGGCGAGGGGAAGCAGGCTGATTTCAAAGCTGATGAGACTCCTGCTGTTCTGGGCGGAGATGATTATTTAAACGGTGCAGATGAGCAAGTAAATGATGAGGATAAACGTTTTCAGGAAGCTGACAAGCTTGTTGAAACTCCTGTCCCGCATGCTCCCGAAGCGTATGAGATTGATTACGGGCAGCCCGGAATTGATCCCTACATTGATCAGCAGTTTAGAAATTTTGCTCATGAAAACGGTATATCGGGACAGCTTGCCCAGAAGCTTGTGGACTTTAATAACAGTCTTGAAGAAGGGCGAATGCAGGAGCATCAGATTCAAACTGATGCATGGGAAAAACAGACCAGATCACTACCGGGCTGGCAGGGAAAAAATTATCGTCAGAATATGGGCGTTGCCAATAAAGCTTTACAGACTTTCGCTTCGCCTGAACTTGCGGAAATGATCCGGGCATCCGGTTTCAGCTGTCATCCTGAAATCGTCAAAGCTTTTTACAATGTGGGTATGCGTCTTTCAGAAGATTCATACGTGGACAGTAAAAAAAATACGTCTCGTGAAAAAACAATTGGCGAGGTTCTTTACCCGAATCAGCCTATCTAAAGATAACAGCATCTTACTGCATAAAAAACTGTTCTGAACGCTTTAAAGTGTCAAAATATCCAGAGCTCCCAGAGAGCCTTATTTTTAAGGAGATTTAATTATGGGAACTCTCGGTACAACTGCACTTACTCTTTCTGAATGGTCCAACCGCACTGATCCGGGCGGACAGGTTGCTAAAATCACAGAAGTTCTGTCTCAGACCAATGAAATTCTTGATGATTCTGCATGGGTTGAAGGCAACCTTCCTACCGGTCACAGAACAACTGTCCGTACTGACCTGCCTTCCGTAAGCTGGCGTAAACTCAACTACGGTATCAAACCCAGCAAATCGCGTACTAAACAAATTGATGATACCTGCGGCATGCTGGAATCATATGCTGAGATGGATAAAGCTCTGGCTGAGCTGAACGGCAACTCTTCCAATTTCAGAACTTCCGAGGAAAGAGCATTTCTTGAAGCCATGAATAAGGAATTTGCAGATACCTTTATTTATGGTGACACTGCTCTTGAACCTGAAAGATATCTCGGTCTTGCACCGCGTTTTAACTCTCTTGAGCATAAGAACGTCATCAATTTCGGCGGAACAGGAAATAATTGTACTTCCATCTGGATCGTCTGCTGGTCTGATCAGACTGTGCACTTCACATTCCCCAAAGGAAGTTCCAGCGGTCTTGCTCATAACGACCTCGGCGAAGTAACCCTCGAAGATCCCAACGGCGGTAGATATCAGGGCGTGCGTACCCATTACAAATGGTCTCCCGGTCTGGTTGTGCGTGACTGGCGTTATGTTGTGCGTATTGCCTCCATTGATCCTGAGAATCTGGGTAATAAATCTCTGCGTCATGCCCTGATTACTGGTCTAAATATGATCCCCAATACCAACATGGGTAAGACCGCTATCTACTGCAATCAGACCATTAAAACCCAGCTGGATATTGAAGCATCAGATAAAGATAATGTCATGCTTAAAACTGAAAACTGGGAAGGCAAACCTGTGACCACCTTCTGGGGATGTCCGGTCCGCCGTGTGGATTCCATTCTCAATACCGAGGCCGCCATTACCGCATAGTTTTAAAGGACCGGCCTGACGTGACTTGTCCAGACGTGTGGACTTGATATTTTTCAGGACAGTAATCAATAAAATTTAAGGAGTAGAAATATGTTTTTGGATAAGGAACTTTGTTTTTGTGAGGAGCAGATTGTAACTGCAAGTGCGGTTTCCCGGGATGTTATCAATGTCGGTGAAGATTGCGGCAGTGGTTCCAGTGTAAAACTTAAGGTCATGGTTGACGGTGAGGATTTCGCAGGCCTGACCAGCCTTCGTGTCGGCGTGCAGGCTTCTTCGACAGAGGATTTCGGTTTTTATGATACTCTTTTTGAATCCGGCTCCATTGCAGTTGCGGATCTTAAGCAGGGCTACAGCTTTCCGCTTCCGGCTCTGCCTGTAAAGCACAAGGCATATATCCGGCTGTCTTTCACCGTTACCGGCGCCAATGCCACTGCAGGAAAACTCAGCGGTTACCTGATTATGGATGACCAGACTAACGTTTAGGGAAAATTGATGAAATATATTTGCAAACGTAATTGTTACGTAAGGAATCCGCAGGGCGTGCTTCAGTATTTTAAAGCTGAAGATGTTGTGGACTACAGTTCCGGCGCTGATGTGCCGGAGCATTTTGAAAGGGCCGGCGGTAAAAAAGATGAGCCGGATGAGCGTGAAATATTGAAAGGCAGATTGAGAGATCTTAAAATTAATTGCCCTGCAAATGCTTCCATTGAGACCATGCGTAAAAAAATCAATGAGGCTGAAGATAAAAATTAACTGGCAAAACAGTCACGTTTAGCCTTGATATTTAAACTGACCCCCGATCACGATCGGGGGTTTCTTTTTAGTAAACAGGCAATCTTACAATCGGTAGGACTGTAAATGCTCAGTCCTTTTGTTCGGCGGTGTCTGAATCACGGGAAAACCGGATATTTCATTTCATATCATACAAATCAAAGAAAATGCTCAACCGGACATGAGCTTGGTTACTCAGGTCCGGCCCGTTAATTATCCAGTTCTTTAAAACAGATGTGAAATGGTTCGCATCTGTAAAAGATACAGGAGAAGAAATGGCAGTTTCAGAAGTAAAAATATGCAACCTTGCACTTAGAAAGCTCGGTGCAAGGCTGATTGAATCGCTTAGTGACAGTTCGCAGGAGGCAGTAACCTGCAATCTTTTTTATGAACAGGTCAGGGACTCTGTGCTGCGGGAGCATCCGTGGAATTTTGCTGCGGCAAGGGGCCGGCTGGCAAAACTGATTGATACTCCTGCATTCGGCTATGCTTTTCAGTATCAGCGTCCGGTTGATTGTCTGCATTTGCGGCAGCTTAACAGCCCTGATGATGAATTCGTGGTTGAAGGGGACAAAATTCTTACCAACCGTGAAAATGCTTCCGCAGTCTACACAATGAAGGTGGTTAATCCGGTTCTATTTGATCCTTCGTTTGTAATGGCTTTGTCAGCCCGTCTGGCTGCTGAAATGGCAGATGACATCACGGGATCGACATCCAAGGCGCAGGAAATGTGGACATTGTATCTTAATGCGATGCAATCGGCCCGTCTGTCGGATTCTTCCGAAGGGCGGGAGGACGAAATTTTAAATGATCCATGGCTTGAGGCGCGTGGTATTCACAACAGCGATTCATTTATCCTGAGAGGTTGATTATGTCTGTATCAATGATCATGACCAACTTCAGCGCCGGTGAACTCTCACCGAGGCTTGGTGGCAGGGTTGACCTTGCAAAATATTCAAATGGACTGTCGCTGCTTGAAAATATGTTCACCCACCCTCATGGCGGAGCATCCAGACGGACTGGTTTCCGCTTCATACAGGAAGTTGTGGGACGGGATCTGATGCCTGCCGGAAGTTTAAATTCACAATCTGGATGGATTGCAGGCACAGGCTGGTCAGTTTCAGCATCTAAGGCCTTATGCAGCGGTGCTCAGAACGGTGAATCTATATTAAGCCGGGATATAGGGCTGGCTGAAGGTAAAGTTTATGAGATCAGTTTTAAGGTTTCAGACTTCAGCGCCGGATCAGTCACGGTAAGCGCTGGAAACGGCACTGTCAGCGAACCTGTGACTGCTGATGGCACATATACTTTCCGGTCAGAATCCGGAGCATCAAAACATATTAATATAATTGCTGATGCTGATTTTAAAGGCGCTGTTGAGAATTTCTATGTGCAGGAAACAAATCCGCAAGTACGGCTTTTCCCTTTTGAATTTTCTACAGAGCAGGCTTACGTGCTCGAATTTACAGATAAGAATATCCGCATTTTTAAAAATGGCGGAATTGTTGTGGACGGAGACGGAAACCCTGTAGAAATCAGCAGTCCCTACACTGAAAAGGATCTGGACCGGATAAGATATACCCAGTCGGCGGATGTCATGTATCTGGTTCATCCTGAAATTCAGCCATACAAGCTTTCCAGAACTTCCCATGTAGACTGGAAAATGGAGCTGATACCGTTTAGCTCACCGCCAAGTGATTGGAACAGCTCCAAGGGATATCCTTCCTGCATTACTTTTTTTGAAGAACGCCTGTGCTTTGCTGCCAGTCCTGAAAAACCTCAGACAGTATGGATGAGTAAAAGCGGATCATATGAAGACTTCGGTGTGTCTGATCCTGTGGTGGATGATGATGCCTGTACCTACACCCTGTCTGCTGATCAGGTAAATGCTATCCGCTGGATGGTAAGTTCCAAGAAACTAATCATGGGAACATCGGGCGGTGAATGGTGGCTTGCCGGTGGCAGTACTGCTGATTCAGTCACTCCTGAGTCTGTTATGGTCCGGCGTGAAACAACCCACGGATCATCCTCAATTTCACCTGTTGTAGTCGGCGGCATAATGATTTTTCTGCAACGGGAGGGCCGGACTATTCGTGAGCTTTCCTATTCTTTCGAGGCTGACGGCTACATTGCTCCTGATCTGACTATTCTTGCAGAACATCTGACCCGCACCAACTCTATTAAAGAATGGGCTTATCAGCAGTCGCCAGACTCTATTATCTGGATGGTACGTGACGACGGTATACTTTTAGGCCTCACCTACCAGCGGGAGCACGAAGTTGTAGGATTTCACAGGCATTTGACTGACGGAAAATTCTGCTCCGTCTGCACCATTCCAGGTCCTACACAGGAAGAGTTCTGGGCTGTTATAGAGCGGGAGGTCGGCGGTATTAAACGCAAGTATGTGGAGCGCATGGATAATCAGTTTTCCAGTGAGAATTCTGTGGATGCTTTTTTCGTTGATTCAGGTTTAAGCTATAATCAGAAGCTTGCAGACACTGTTTTCAGCGGTTTGGATCATCTGGAAGGAAAAACTGTCTCGATTCTGGCTGACGGAGCTGTGCGCCCTGATGTGGTGGTCAAAAACGGCAGCATTACACTGGCATCACCGGCAAAAACAGTTCATGCAGGACTTTCCTACGTTTCAAATCTTAAAACTCTCCGTCTTGAGGGCGGCTCCATGAACGGCGGCACTGCACAGGGACGTATGAAGCGTATTTCCCATGTTACTGTGCGCCTGTTTCAGTCTCTGGGGCTGCTGGTGGGCTATGATGGAGATCATCTGGAGCGTGCTCCGTTTCGAACTTCAGCAGATAAGGTCGGTGGTGCTCCGTCACTTTTCAGCGGGGATTATGAAGTGAAGTTTAATCGCGGTTATGACCGTGACGGGCAGATTTATATACGGCAGGACCAGCCGCTCCCCATGACAGTGCTGGCTCTTATACCTGAAGTTTCGGTGTATTCATGATCCTTCTGTCCAAAGGAGCAAAGCTTACGCTTGGAATTCCCACTCTGGAAGATATCAAAATTATTGCAGCTGAGATTCGTGACAGTGACCGAAAAGATATGGAGGGGCTGCACCCGGGAAGTCAGATTGAAGACATAATTCTGCATGATGTGCGGCATTCAAAGGTTGTTTACGGGCTCTATATGGATGGTGAAATTCGTGGAGCTCTGGGCGTTATCCCTTTGAATACAACAGGGACAGGTACTCCGTGGGTGGTAGGTACAAGTGATGTCGATAAAAGTCCTGTGCCGTTTGTCCGTGCGTCACGAAAAATTCTGAACATGCTGCAAAACAGTTTTCCGGTACTCGATACATGGGTCTGCGCTCAGAACAGCAAAAGTATAAACTGGCATCACTGGTGCGGGTTTACATTTGATAAAGAAAAAGTACGGATAGGCCGGGATGAATATTACCGTGCTGCCCGTTCAGCCGTGATGAAAATAAATAAGGAGATAATATAAATGGCGACAGGAATTTTGATGAATTACGGAACAAGTATGGTTACGGGAGCTTTAGGGAATATGGCAATGGGTTACGGGGCGCGTGCAATTTCCGGACAGGATACCAATGCTGGCGATATGGGAATGGATATGGGAGGTGGCGCATTAGGTATGGGGTCTTTTATGGGTGGTGGAGATCTTTTTTCGGGATCCGGAATGGTTTCATCCTTTGGAAATATGGCCGGTATGATGGGAGGTGGAACAGGAGGTTCAACAGGCTCCGCAACAGGTTCTAGCGGCAGCCTATTGACTGGTGGAACAGGTGGGGCTTCATCTATGGGGATGTTCAGTCAGTTCGGTCAGTCAATTTTTAATAACAGTTCAGAAATAGGTGATGCGCAGTACAATTCAAAAATGACTGAACTGCGTAACTATAACACTATGCAATATGGGGTATATAATCGTGATGTTAGTTATAAGGAGGCGGAACTTGTTAACAAAGAGGCTGAAGTCCGGCTGGCCGCTTTGCGGCGTGAAATGTATCGGCGTGAACATTCTGTAGGTTCACATAAAGGTGTGCGTCTTGATTCCGGTTCTGTTGTTGATGTGAAGGAGGATTTGATTAAGCAGGCAAATTATGATGCGGAAATAGTAAAGTATCAGGCTGAAGTTGATACCGGGCGTTATATGGATCAGGGTAATATGTCGGTCTGGACTGCTGAGAGTACGTCGGTAATGAATAAAAATGTTTCAGATAATGCAAACGAGAAAGTTTTAGGGTCGGCCGGTGATTCTATTATGAGTTCAGGGATGAATGCATTCGGGTCTCTTTTAGGTTCCTGACAGTAGTCTCTTTAAACAGATAATTTTTTAAAACAATTGCTTTTTAAGGGCGGACCTGAGTCGGGTTACTCAGGTCCGTTTTGCATTTTAAAAGTAAACCATAGGCAGGCGGTTTTATGTTTTAACAACCCTAGTTCAGGAGATATTTATGACCGTGGTTTCAAGCAGCAGTACTATTACCTTTGCAGGTGACGGTGTGCAGAATATGTTTGATTTCAATTTTCGCATTTTTAAAGAAAATGACCTCTCAGCAGTTGTCCGCAGCGGCGGTATAGATGAGATAAAACTGGCTCCGGGCAGCGATTTCAAGATTGTTTCCGGTATTGGCAATGAAGCCGGAGGCAGGGTGCAGTATCCTGTTTCCGGTGAACCTCTTCCTTCCGGTGAAAGCATAACCTTTTATCGTACAATTTCTTATTCTCAGGAGCTGGAGCTGGTTGATAATGACCCGTTTTCAGCTTCATTACTGAATGAAGCTTTCGATCGCGGGGTTATGCGTGATCAGCAACTGCAGGAACAGCTTGATCGAGCTCTCAAGTACGATATTTCAACTCCGGCAGAAGAAGTGCTTACTCCGCAGGTTTTTATGCAGAGAGTTACCGACTCCCGTGATTCAGCCGCCTCTGCATTATTCGGAGCTGTGCAGGCTAGAGATGATGCTCTTCTTGCCCAGACAGCAGCGCAAACCGCACAGGCAGGAGCTGAAGCCGCTCAAAATGCGGCAGAATCCGCACGTGATTCAGCTGCCAGAATTGCTTTTGAAGACCTTGCGGCCTTACGCAGCGTTACTCCGATCCTATCCGGTCCGGCTGAAGCTCCACACGGTACACTTGTTACGATTGAGATTACCGACCATATTAATGACGCAGAGACTTCTTATGATCTTAATGTGTCCGGTTTCGGTGAAGCTGCTGTTTCCAGTGGAAGTATAAAGTGGAAACTGGGGAGTCTTGATGCCGATGCTTTTCATATTCTTGAGGTGGTCAGGCGTAGACGGGGTGAAGTCTATTCTGAAACAGCGCAATATCAGATCAATGTAAGATATGTCCCCATTCAGGATGGTCCGACAGCCGTATTTGCTGACACTGCCGAAGGCTGGCCCCATGCTGTTGTTGATACTGATGGGGTACATGCTCCGGCATATTCAGTCGGGGCAGATAACGAAAAGCAGATTGTCAGTGCGCAGATGGAAATTGCACTGGCTGATGCAGAGCGGACCCTGCTTTCAGGCTCCACCGCGGCAGCTCTAAAGCTTGCCGAGGAAGTTCTGCCGGGAGACGTGTTGCTTACTGATCTTGGTGAGTGCGTTGTGGCAGGTGCGTCTGGCAGTGAGGGCAATTACACTGTTACGCTGGTAACTGCACTATCCGGTGTACCGACTGAGGTTTTTAAGAAACCGTCCGGTATTGAGCTGAAACTCGGAGTTGGCGCAGCCGGTGAATACGTTGGGCCTGAAGTCCCGTTAAAGTTTAAGGGAAGCAACATACTGCCTGTAATGACAGGTGAGACGACTGACGGGGTAACAATTACTGCTGAACCAACAGGTTACCCCAATGCTAATCTTGTTGGATGGAAAGTGTCAGACGGTAACATCGTTGGCCGTACCTCTCTTGAAGATTGGTATGATGCCGAGCCTGTGAGTGATACAGGTGTTATCACTTTTGATTTTAATGGAGTGGTGCAGGAAAATGTATTTAAATATGTAATCTACACTTTTACTGATCAGAACTATGTCGATAGTTACCAATTCAGAGACTGGACTCTCGAAGCCTATAATGAAGATGGTCAGTGGGTTACAGTAGATGAACATACAAATGTGAATTCATGGACTCCATCAGAATGTAAAGAGTTTGCAGCTTATTTCCCAAAATTTACCAAGCTGCGCCTGACAATCACGAATACGGCTGTAACAAATAATGCAGTCGGTCTGGTTGAAATTGAGTTTCACAAAGCCGGTAGTTCAACAGAAATCGAGTTAGTATCGGCAGAATCCATCAAAGATAAAATTTTTGTCGAGGGCGGGTTTTACAATAAACTTAATTTTGATGGGAATGAGGTTCCAGTTACGGGAGTGAGTGAGGAGTTTGTCGAGCATCCTGGTACTATTTGGGAGGGTACAGCTACTAGCGGTGTGAGCTCGGGGGTTAATAAAACTAACATACCTTATGAAGCATTATTACCAGTTGGGACTACATTTAACAAACTTGGGGTAATGATGACCTCTGACATGGTAGCCGCTGTGGGAGTAGTTAAACGCACAACTACTTCGTCCCCACCATCGTTCCAAGTTGTAGCTAAGTCAGCTCTAATTCCTCCCGCTGATGGAATGCAATATATTGATTGCAGTTACACTGTTATTGATGATTCTGCTGAGTACTATGCTTGTTGTTTTATTGAGTCTGGTAATATTCCCTATAGGGCTGCAACGTCCTGTTATATGGAAGCTGCGCCAGGTTTAGATGTCGATCTAGAAGTAGGGGATTCATTTAATACAACTATTAATAATGTTAGTGTACAATTGGCGTACAAGACAGAATTAAACTATTTTCAAACCACCGCCACCCTCGCCACCCCGCTTGCACAGGCTCCGATAACGGCCTCTATCCCTGACAGGTGTACTTTAAGTCCAGCTGTTTTAACTGCGCAGATAGACAGCGGAGAGCTTAAAATCACTGCTGATATGATTGAGCTGGCTGAAGAGCCGAATTTGAAACGGCTGGCAATGGCGGTGATCGGGGCGGAGGATATGCGTTTCAAGTCAGGTAAAATTTATATTAAGGAGAAACCGTAATGAGTGAAGTGAATCATATAGTCGTTCAGCAGCAAGGAGTTTCAATTCACAAAGAAGTTCCGGCAAAGCGTTCTTCAATTGAATTTGATATCAGTCAGATGAGCAACAGGACTAAAGATGCTTTTAAAAGAGTCTGCCTAGATGGCGGGGCTAGTCCTGCGGACTATTGCCATATATTTGAATCCATTCTGGGGCGTAAAGTTGTAGCTGAAATTATGAGATAACTATCTGTGATGCATACCTGTTTCAGGACGGGGCCAATTTAAAAAGAAAGGCTGTTCTACTTAGTAGAACAGCCTTTTTTTTTACAAGAGATAAGTTTGTCTTAATTATTCTTCTTCAGATAAGCGGCGCATCTTTCTTTCACATTTTCTTTTACGTTATAAAAGAAGAAGTCATAGTCATACCGGTGATAAACTTCTTTGCCCAGAGACATATTAAGAAGTTCAGCTATATCTTTGCGTGGAGTAGGTATTTCGAGAGCTCCATCTTTATTAATTCTTGCTGCGGTAAAGTTTTTAACCAAAAGTTGTTTTGTCGGATCAATGAAAATTTTTGCTTCGATGTTCATGGATGCCGGAAATTCTTTTGTCTGTGTAGACCATGATAGCGGGTTTACGCAGCGGGCTCCTTTCTTAATCGTTGGAGAAACACCGCCGGGGCCGATTGTATTCCATGTTATCAGGCATCCTGTCTGGTCAGGTCTTTCACTAAGCTTTAATCCCATTTTTGCAATATCATCATCAGTGAATGTCCAGCCTGGCATGTAGGCAGCAACCAGTTTGCTCTTATCAATCAGATCAGGATTATTCAGTATAATTTTCTGTAATACGTTTGACCCCTGACTATGGCTGGCAAGTATGAACGGGCGGCCGTTGTTTATGTTGCTGAGGTAATATTTGAAAGCAGCCAGAACATCACTTGTGCCAACCTTCATATACTCGTCTTTACGCTTATCATCCATTTTCATAACTTCAATGTTTACCTGACGGTATCTTGGAGCGAAAACATTGCATTGTTCAGAAAAGGCTGCAGTAATCCAGTCTACAGTGTTGTGGTCCGTAATTTCATTCAGTTCATTATTTTCAAGGTCGGCTATGAATTTGCCGTTTGCCGGAGGTCCGTATGTTGTCGGGTGTACAAAGAAAACATCGATGCCATGCTTAACATCATCCTTAATGGACCAGTATTTATCGTTTGAGTAGTCCGGTTTTGTAGAAGCCTCAATTGACTTGCTTGCATTACATCCTGCAATAATGAAAAGTAAAAATAAGGCTATAGTTTGAGTGAGATAAGGGAGTTTAGGCATAGAAAAATGGCTCCGGGTGTAATTGTTTTCTGTTTCGTGAAAAAGAAACAAATCGTACATCATGTATACCAATACTGTTGTTGCTTACAAGTAATAATATATGAGTCTTTCAATTATAATGAGAGTTACTGCTTATTTATTTAAAAACATGGTTGCTATTCTGAGGCATGGGCTTTATTTTTCTCGCTCAGTCACGCAGTTTTTACAAATAAATGTACGATTATCCTTTTTAATAAAACCGGGTTTTTATTTTTTATGGCTTCCAAAAGTATATATAATCTGATCGAAGGCGAACTTGCTGCACTAGAAGAGAAGTCTTTACTAAGGGGCATTCCTGATGTTGAAAATGGAGCTGCAAAAGAGCTCCTGTTTAGTGGAAGATTATTGCTTAATCTTGCTTCTAATGACTATCTGGGACTTGCATCTGATGATGGAATGAAGCAGGCAGCCATCGAAGCGGTTAAGAGGTATGGTTGCGGAGCTGCTGCTTCACGCCTTGTTACTGGAAATTTCAGTCTTTATGACCAGCTTGAAAAATCAGTGGCTGAGTTTAAAGGTCAGGATGATGCTATGCTGTTCAGTTCAGGGTATGCAGCTAATCTTGCAATCATGGATTCTTTTGCCGGCAGGCATAGTATTGTTTTCTCGGATAAACTTAACCATGCAAGTATTCTTGACGGCATAAAAATGTCTGGAGCACGGCATATCCGCTACCGCCATAATGATGTTTCTCTTCTTAAGGCTCGTATGGAAGCCTTCAAAGATGCTGCTTCAAAGATTCTTGTCACCGATACGATATTCAGTATGGATGGTGATTTAGCTCATATTGAAGAAATTGCTGATCTTTGCGATTTTTATGATGTGATGCTGGTCGTTGATGAAGCTCATGCTGAAGGAGTCTTCGGCAGGGGCAGAGGGCTTAGTTATGAGCGTAAAGTGGCTCAGCGTGTAGACCTTCATATGGGAGCGTTTTCAAAATCATTCGGTTCACTTGGAGGAGTTGTTTCTGGTAATCGGGAATTGATTTCATATCTGCGTAACAAGGGGCGGTCTTTTGTTTTTACAACAGCACTTCCGCCTGCTGTTATAGGGGCAAATCTTGCAGCTCTTGAACTCGTTAAAAATAATCATGTTCAGGGCGAAAAATTACTTGAACTTAGCGCGGAATTGAAAGAATTTCTTGTTGCTGCTGATTTTGATTGTGCCGATTCGCAGAGCCAGATTCTCCCGGTGATAGTCGGTGAGAATGATGCTGCATTATCTGCTCAGCGATTTTTAATGAATGAAGGCCTTTATGTTGCAGCAATCCGTCCGCCAACAGTGCCGCATGGTACTGCCCGTTTGCGGTTATCTTTGCGTGCTGATTTCACTAAGTATGACATGGATAAAATCAAAAAAGGATTTATGAATCTGAAACGGGAACTTTCACAGTGAGTATTCTTTTTGTCGGAGGCTGGGCTACAGAAGAAACTCAGTTTCCCCGACTTGCGTCAATCTCCCGTTTTTTAGTTCCGTTCAATGGATTCAGTTCCGAAGAACTTCCTGCATTAGTTGGCGGTGGCGGGAATATTTTGATCGGCTGGTCCACTGGGGCGCATATGCTGCTGAAAGAATGCAGTCATTTGTTTTCATCTTATGATCATGTGCTTTTGATTGCGCCGTTTTTATCTTTTATCGATTCATTTCCTGAGAGACTTGTGCGGCGCATGATTGCGGGTATGGATAAGAATCCCGCTGAGGTGGTTCAATCATTTCACAAGAATTGTGCAGAGGAAGCTGATTTAAATTTTGATCCTGCACAAGTTCCGGTTTTAATTGAAGGTCTGGAATATCTTATTAAATCCAGAGTGGATGTAAAGCCGGAGATTGCTGCTGATAATTTGATTTTGATCCATGCTGATGATGACAGGATTGTACGTCAAAAAGCCTTTGATCAGGTACTGGAAAAGATTCCGGGGGCTGAGGTCCGTTTAATCGATGGCGGGCATAAAATATCTGAGTCAACGTTGTTAAATATTATTGAAGGGCTTTAGTTTCGTGAAAAAAAGGATTCGTCAATGTTTTGGGAAGGCGGCCGCAAGTTATAGCGACGCTGCTGTTGTGCAGCGTGAAGTTGCGGTGCATTGCGCTGATTTATGTCCTGCAGGAAAATATGAAAATGTTCTTGATATAGGCTCCGGTGTTGGCTTTTTGTATGGCAGTCTTGCAGAACGTATTGAGTTCGATAATTATGTTTCGCTTGATCTGGTACAGCCTATGTTGCTGGAGCAGAAGAAGATTAATTCTGCCATGCTTGTTGCAGCGGATGGTGAAAATCTTCCGGTAAGAGATGACAGTATTGATCTTCTGGTGAGCTCTTCTGCCATGCAGTGGTTTGCCAATCCTGAAATATCAATACCCGATTGTTTCAGTGTTTTGAAAAAGGGGGGCCGGTTTGCCGTTGCTGTATTTACCAAAGGAACGTTATCCGAACTTGCTGATGTAAGTTCCAGAACGGGATTCGGTTCAGTTAAGGATTTGAAAGAAGCTTCTTTTTATCGTGATGTTTTCAGTTCAATAGACGGACTTAGCGCAAGTTTTTATACTTCGCGGCATGAAGTTTTTTTTCCGTCAGTTAAGCATTTTTTGAAGAATCATAAAATGACCGGAGCAGTAGCCTCCAGCGGGGATATTTCCTGGGGAAGAGAGAAGTATGTCCGGTTTGTAAATGAATATGAGAAATTATACAGGGGAGAAGCAGGGATTAAGGCTACTTATGAGGTCTTTTTAACTTGCGGTGAAAAGTCATAGCTGGATGCAGAGAGAAGTTAATACTGTGTTTTGACTTTTTATTTGTCATTATGAATGTTCTTGAAAGAATTAAGATGATGAATTTCAGGAGTTTTGTATGTTAGTAGGGGATTGGATGACAGAAGAGGTGCTTACTCTTTTTCCTAAAGCACCTGTTTTAGAAGCCGTGGAGATGATGCGTGACGCTGGGATCAGACAGATTCCGGTTACTGAAGCTTCAGGGTTGGTTGTGGGTATTGTTTCTGACAGGGATGTGCGTGATGCTATGCCTTCAAAGTTTTTACCCGGTGATAATGTTGCAGTTGGAGAAGGGCTTAAGGGACTTAGAATTAAGGATATTATGACCCATGATCCGATTATTGTCTCTCCTGATACATGCATGGAAGTTGCGGCTGAATTATTGTTGAATAATAAAATAGGCGGCCTGCCCGTCGTTGATGAATTCGGCTTGGCTGGAATTGTCACTGAAGTGGATATTTATCGCTTCCTGACTACTGTTACCGGAGTCAGCAAGGGAAGTTCACAGTTTGCATTTGTTCTTGAAGACAGTGCATCGGCTCTTGAAGAGTTGCTGGATGATATTTGGGCAAGAGGAGTAAGGCTTTCAACCGTTTTTACTTCGTATGAGAGAGTTGAGCAGGGCCAGCGCCGTGTTTTTATATGGGTTCAAAGACTTGATGACAGTACTGTTGATTCTTTAGTCATGCATCTCAAGAAGACTTATAATCTGACTTATCACGTCCATCGTGGTGAAACATATAAGGCTGATTTTTAATAGAAGCAGACAATAGATATAATTTGCTGTATAAACAGGAGTAGCTTTTTTGCAGGGCTGCTCCTGTTTTTTTTATATGCTTAGTACAATTACATTTTTATCGAATGTAAAACGTATTTCGATCAGTTTTCGGTCAGTCCCTGCCTTTTTTAGTGGCGTGATCTGAGATGCAAAATACAGCTGAGAGAATATTATGGATATTGCAGAACTGATTGCTGTTTTACAAGGCTCTATTGCTCCGGTAATTCTTATTTCCAGTGTAGGCCTGCTTTTATTGTCTATGACAAACAGGTTGGCGCGTCCGCTGGATCAGATCCGAAGGCTTCTCCCTCATATGCGGGAAAGTGAGAGTTCTCATGCTGATTATCTGCATCTGGAATTGCAGATTCTCATGAAGCGTTGCCGTATTCTGCGCGGAGCAATTGCTTTGTGTGTTTTGAGTATATTTTTTGTAAGTCTAGTTATTTTATTACTTTTTTCAACATTTCTGTTTGAAATAGGAATTGGGGTAGCGATTAAGACCTGTTTTGGACTTTGTATCGTAAGTCTCGTTCTTTCGTTGTTATTGTTTTTGTGGGATATCAGTCTGACTTTACACAGTATCAATATTGAGGTGGAGGAGCATTACTCGAACAGATTAAAAAAATAGTTATTTTTTAAAAAAAGACTCCGTGTCGGTCGTGCCGATACGGAGTCTTTTGTCTTTATCATTTAAATTTATTTAAGTTTCATTTTCTTTACGCTTTCATATGTATCAACAGTGATCATATTCAGGGTAAGCAGGGCGGAGATAAGTTCCAGATTTTTTTCATCAGCGTATTTTTCAGCTCTCTTTATCTGCGGAAAATCAAGAATTCCGCTATCCACCAACCAGTCTTTTAATCCTTTAGGAGCTGATTGTATCGGGGAGACTTCTTTCTCTTGGTTTTTCTGGGCAATTTTCACTTCTTCAAGTTCTTTTTTTAATTCTTTGCGCCTTCTGCGCAGTTCATTTTGATCCATGATAATGAGCTGTTCTTTTTCTTTTAAAAGTGCAGCTTTGCTTTCAAAACCTGTTGCAATAGATTTACAAATAAGAATAGTTCCTATTGCTCCAAGTGTAATTAAGATAAGTATATATATCATTTTATTTTTTGTTGCTTAAGTGTATATTGTAGACATGTGTAGAGCGAGTTATACTTTGAATTTAATTAAATTTAGATTTAGTATTTTGAATTTCTGTCTCGATTAATTGTATTTCAGAACGGAGCATTTCCATTGATTTATTCATATGAGCCTGTTTCAACTCAAAAGCTTTTTTCTTTTGTGCAAATTTTGAATTTCGTGCAGAAAAAGTTGAATAAATTATGAAGGCAAAAACAATAAAAGAAATAAGTATTGTAACTAATTCGAGCATAACCCCACCCCTTGATATAAAAACTTGTGAGAATCTATGATAACTCTGGGAATTATTCAAGGAAAAACAGCATTTACTATTATTAATTAAATGTTATTGTCTCAAAAATTGTATTACAGTCCACGGGGAATTTAAACTAAAAAAGTTATATTTTTGTTGAAGAGGTTTGTTGTGTATTCTACTATGTAATAAATAAAGATTATGTTTTAGAAAGGGAGACTCATGCAGGATACTGAACTCTTTAAAGATGACGAATTAATGTTTTTAGGTGAGGATAGTGATGAGTCTCCTGAAATTCTGCACGAGCCTTGGCGTGTGCTGATTGTTGATGACGAGCCTGATATACATTCCATGACCACAATGGTTCTTGGTGATTTTATTTTTGAAAATCGGAATCTGGAATTTTTAAGTGCTTTTTCAGGAGAAGAGTCGCTTTCTATTTTAAACTCTGAAAAAGATATTGCTGTTGTGTTGCTTGATGTCGTCATGGAGAGCAACACCGCAGGACTTACTGTTGCGGCGAGTATCCGCGATACAATCAATAATCCGTTTATCAGGATCATTCTCCGTACTGGACAACCCGGTTTTGCGCCGGAACACAAAGTTATTACCGAGCTTGATATCAATGATTACTGGCAGAAAGCTGAGTTGACTTCTCAGAGACTGTCCACCTCCCTCACATCCGCACTCCGCTCATACCGTGATCTGTTGAAAATTGAGCGGAACAGGACCAGTCTTTCTCAGCTGGCCGTTTCTGTTGCTCACCAGATAAGAAACCGCACAATGACTATACATGGGTTTGCTAACATCGCCGCCAGGAAGCTTGAGCCAGACTCTGATGTTCAGCAATATCTCAAGACTATTTCTGAAGAAACATTGCGCCTTGAAATGATTGTGGACAGTGTTTCAGAATTTACAGCTATAGAAAATTGTGAACACGATAATGTGGAAGTTGAAACCGCTTGCAATGAAGTTCTTGCTGACATTAAAGAGTATGCCGAATCTTTAGAAAAAAACGTAAAGTTTGATGTTGAACTGCAAAATGTAGTTATTGACGCAAAACCTGATCTTTTTAAAAAAGTGCTTGAAGAATTGTTAAAAAATGCAGTAGTTTTTAGCAGCACGGAAAATCCTCATGTTGAAATTGCTGTTCGTTCTGGTTTCAAAACATGTATTATAGAGATATCCGACAATGGGACGGGAGTTGCTGAGAAGGATATCCCTTATGTTTTTGATCCATTTTTCACTTTAAGACCCGAGGCTGTAGGCATGGGATTGAGTATAGTTAACCGGATTATCAGTGGTTATAATTGGGATATCAATGTCTTACGTTCACAGGATGGCGGTGCAATGTTTTCACTGAGAATTTCTTTATGATAGTTGTGTGTTGCGTGAAGAGAGGTCGTAATGGTTGATGCAGACAGAAATGTAGAGAATGACGAGCTTCTTTTTGCTGATGAATTAAGTGATGATGAACTGAATTCTAAAGCTAATACTAAGAAGTGGAAAATTCTGATTGTTGATGATGAAGTTGATGTACACAGTACCACTCGTCTTGTTCTGGATGATTTTGAATTTGAAGGCTCACAACTGAAGTTTCTCAGCGCTTACACCGCTGAGCAGGCTTTGGATATAATGAAAGAAAACAGTGATATAGCTGTTATACTTCTTGATGTGGTTATGGAGACAAATCATGCAGGTCTTGAGCTTGTTAAAATAATCAGAGAAGAGCTTAAAAACAGGATGGTCAGGATAATTTTACGGACAGGACAGCCGGGACAGGCTCCTGAACGTAAAGTTATCCTTGAATATGATATTAATGATTATAAGCATAAGGCAGAGCTTACCTCTCAGCGTCTTTTTACTTCTGTTCTTTCTGCACTGCGTTCATACCGGGATATACTTATTATTGAGCAGAACCGTTTGGGTCTTAAACATATTATAGATGCTTCACGAAATCTTTTTCAGCAGAAATCAATTACCCGTTTGGCACAGGGGGTGTTGACTCAGGTTATTTCGCTTATGGGATTGCGTGATTCTGTTTATATGGAAGGTAATGGCGTTGCCATATCCAGTTCCGATGATAATATGAATATTATTGCATCTACCGGAAAATATGCAGTATGTCAGGCCTCTGTCGATGAATGCATCGAAATATCAGATGAAACCAGAGAAAGATTTAGTGAGATATGCAAGATCGGGCATGGATGTTTTATGGGCAACGATTATATCGGCTATCTGCCTACCCGTTTGAAAGGCTCTCATCTTCTTTATGTAGAAGGAGAGAGAAGGGGGAGTTTCAGCGAACAGGACGAAGATCTTCTGCGTATTTTTTCCGATAACGTGGGCGTTGCTTTTGACAATATTTATCTTAATCAGGAAATTCTTGATACGCAGAAAGAAATCGTGCGTATGCTTGGTGAAGTTGTTGAGTTCCGGTCTAAAGAAACCGCCTTTCATGTTATCAGAGTTTCAGAGATAGCTCGTATTTTAGGTATTGCAGTAGGATTGGATCAACATGACGTTGATGAACTTTATTATGCATCCCCAATGCATGATGTTGGTAAAATAGGTATTCCAGATTCTATTTTACTAAAGCCCGGAAAGCTTAATGAAGATGAAATGAGGGTTATGAAAACCCATACTGAAATAGGGTACAATATTTTGCGTGCAAGCAACCGTAAATTATTAAAAAAAGCTGCGACTATTGCCCACGAGCACCATGAGTACTGGGATGGTTCAGGATATCCACAGGGCCTTAAAGGTGATGAAATAAATATTGCCGGCCGTATTATATGTATTACTGATGTCTTTGATGCCCTTTGCAGTAAAAGGGTATATAAAGATGCATGGAATGTGGATATTGCTCTTGAATATCTTACAAAGCACCGTGAAACCATGTTTGATCCTGATCTGGTTGATCTGTTTTTTGAAAATCTGGACAAAATTATGGAAATCAGGAAAAAATATCAGGATTAACCAGTTCTTAAAATTTATGTCCCTGATTAAATTTATTTTGATGGAATAAAAAAGTCCCTGCAATTTCGTACGAAGTTGCAGGGACTTTTCAGTTAGTCTTAATTTGAGTTATTTCTTCTTCCAGGAGATCTCTTCACCTTTTGCAAGACGCTGAATATTGGCGCGGTGGGTCCAGAATAAAAGCAGAGTCATACAGCACGCAAGTGGAACCATGCCGATGGAGCCGGTAATCAACGTGAAGACAGGTAAAAGTATTGCGAAAGTAAGTGAGCCCATTGAAACGAATCCTGACAGGATAATTACGGCAATGAGTGCAATTACAGACCAGATGACCGCCGCAGGTGCAACGGCAAGAAATACACCTATGGTTGTAGCAACAGCTTTTCCGCCTTTCATATCAAGAAACATGGAAAATACGTGTCCCAGTACTGCTGCGGCTCCTACCAGAGAAATGAAAGCCCAGTTGTGACTGTACTGCGAAGCCATAATCACTGGAACGAATCCTTTTCCAAGGTCAAGGATCAGAGCTGCCACGCCATATTTAAATCCACAAAGACGGGCCACGTTTGTGGCGCCTGTACTTTTGCTGCCTTCATGGCGGACATCAATGCTGCAACAGATTTTACCAATGAAAAGTCCGTAGGGAATAGATCCCATAAAATATGCGAAAACCAGCCAGAATATCCAGAGCATGAGTTAACTCCTTAATGTCTTTTCAGTTTGCAGAGCAGGCCTTTAAAGGGATTCTCCAAAATAAATTTTCAAGGAGAAGATCAGGGAACCGCCTGTAAAAAAACTTTATCAGGGTTGGTTGAAAGGGTGCATGACGAATATTAATTGTCACTGCCTTTAAAACCGTTTTACATATATTCTAATTTCAGCCAAAAAAACAGTCTGAAATTGTATCCTAAGTAACTGGAAGATTATTCTTCCATGGCTTCAACAACCCGCAATTCATTTGTAAGCGGATCGATTTTATTGAATCTGATCTGAAACATCTGGCCCGGATAAAGTTTATCACCGAGCATGGGGCGCGGTACCCTCACGTTGATCTGGATATCAGGCATGGCAAGAGTTGCCAGCGGTCCTGTATCATCAACGACCACTGCATGCTGCCATTGCTTCTTATTCTGGAGCAGATAGAGAAGTTTCCAGTATCGGGGGCGATACCTCTGGATTTTGAGGACAGACTGCAGGCGGATCTGCAGGGCTGCTGCCATTGCCGTCAATTCTTCGCCATCCCATTTGGGCTGACCTTCCATAAGGTAATGGCAGAGTTGCGCCATATTAATAAAATCAGCGTAACGGCGAAGTGGTGAAGTAATCGGACTATATCCACTGACAGCCAGTGTGGCATGTTTTTTCGGTAGAATATCCATCTGAGGCGGAATCATCTGACGCACTCTCATGAAAATTTCATGAGGTTCGGTCACAATGCCGCTGAGATCGGAAGGAAGTACTATATCCTGCGTGCGGTAAAGCAATGGAAATCCGTGCTCTCCGGCAAATTTTCCCAGACCTGAGTTCGCAAGAATCATAAATTCACTGATGATCTGGTCAGCGCGGGTTGTGTCCTCTTTCTGAGACATTATGACTTTAGGCTGTTCAGGCCATCCTTCAAGATCAAGCTCCGGTTCCGGTCTGCGTATTACTACTGCACCGTTTTTAATGCGGAGCTTCAGAAGTTTTTCAGACAGTTCAAAAGCCAGAGCCATTTCATCATCGCTTCCGTTCTCAATCATCTGCTCAACAGCAATATATGTTGAGTTGTCAGCAAGTTTTACCCAGCCTGTTCTGGGCGAAATTGAGTCGACATTACCATTTTGATCCAGCTCGAAAGTTGTGATCATGGCAGGACGGACTTCACCCGCAAAAAGACTTAATGCTCCTATCCCGAGCGATTCCGGTAACATGTGGCTGGTTCCTTCGGGCAGATATAAACTGGTCCCGCGATTCATGACCGCCTGATCAAGATCACTTCCGAATTCCCAGTCCATGCATGGACGTGCAAGGGCAATAGTCAGAGTGTAGGTCCCGTCATCGTGTTTAACCAGATTAAATGCATCATCAATGTCTTTGGTCGTAGCTGCGTCCACGCTGCGCATAGGCAGTGGACATGTATCTCCGGCCTTGGTTTCAACTGCACTTATCTGTTTGTCGATCTCGGCCTGATGTTTTTCAGTCCAGCTGTCATTGAATACATAATCTGCTTCATCAAGTAGAAAATTATAATGCGGATGAACAATTCCCCATCCTTGCGCAAGCAGAAGAGGGAGATGGTTGTGGTCAGGAAGTCCCTTGCGCAGGGCAGACCACATTTTATTTGATTTATCTTCGTTCAGGCCGGAAATACGGTCCATGAGAAAAGATTTTAAACCGTTCTCGATTTCTTCGGACATATTCGGAATCTGATCCGGTCTGATTTTACTGCCTGCTTCACGGGCAGCCCATATCTTTTTGAAAAGTTCCTGCCCGGCTGTCATAATCTCTTCGCGTGCTTTTTCTTCGGCTTCTAAGCGTAAGCGCTCATCGACCTTGTCTTGCGTGTAGATTACGAATTCTGGGGGCTGAAATTTAAAATGACTCTTGGCGGCAATCATGGCCCTGCCCAGTGCGGATATCTGATCTGGATCAGGATTTTCCCATAGAAGGTCGGCAAACCATTCAAGAGGAGCTTTTTCCAGCTCACCTTCTGCAAGTTCCCAGATTTCCATTATATCAAGTCCTGCTTGATGCTCACCACGTTTTTCCTGATGGAAAGTCATGTAATCAAGCATTTGCTGTCTCGAAGCTGAAGAGGAATACTGGGGGCCGATCCATGGAAGCACCCGCGTTGCAGGCATTTTCATTTCACGTTTATTAATTGTGTAGAGTTTAAGTTTGCCAGCCTGTTCTTCCATTACAAATGCAAGCTGCGGCTGGTTGCCGTGCATGAACTCTACAATATTTCCGGACGCAACATAGCGTCCTTCCGTGAATAGGGACATGTATATCCTTCCGGGAAAAACTGCGTTTACTTATACTGCAAACGATTCCCGTACTGCTCTGCCGTTAAGCTCCGGGCAGAGAAAAGTTCTGACAGGTGTGTCTGGACTGGAGACTGCAATCAAATGGACTGCCAATCATCCTGTAAATATAAAATTGCTGATGCCGTAAAAAACATTAGCGAGTTCTTATCATAAATAGCCGAATCTCAAAAGCCCCTTATATGGCGCAACAGAGTATTCAGTCCATAAGCCAGGAAGCCTTAATCCGTTTTTTAACGGATTTGCGAGCATAGTTTGGGCGGCAGCAGGGCGGTTCTTAGATAAAATAAAAAAGAGAGTCCATAGAGGAAACTTATTTAGAATTTCCTCTATGGACTTCTGAGCTGATTTTAATGTTTGAACGAACGCTGACCGGTAAATACCATGGCTACCTGCGGCGTGGCTTCGTTGGTGGCCTGAATGATTTCATGGTCACGGATAGAGCCGCCAGGCTGGGCTATGGCAGTAATTCCCTGAGCCATGCACAGGTCAACCCCGTCACGGAACGGGAAGAAACCGTCTGATACCAGTACAGATCCTTTGAGACCTGCTTGCGCATCAACAGCTGCTTTTTCGATTTCAGCGAGATCTTTAGCAGCCTGCTCATCTTTGAGTGCTTTGAGCTTAAGCTCGAAGAGAGACATATTGAATTTTTCAAAGCAAAGGCCGTCAGCATATTTGGTGCGGGCCTTGGTTACGGCAAGTTCAACACATCCTACACGGTCCTGTTCGCCAGTGCCGATGGCTGTGGTAACGCCGTCTTTAGCAAAGATGACGGAGTTGGAGGTAACACCTGCTTCAACAGCCCATGCGAAAAGCAGATCGTCTGCTTCCTGTTTGGTCGGGGTACGTGAAGAGTAGCTGGAACCGTCTTTTTCTGCTGTTGCAGGAATGAAATCTTCGGAATCGAGGATGCGGTTACGGAAAGAGAACTGGATAACCATGCCGCCGTCCATGAGGGACTTAACATCAAGGAAAGGCTGCCCTAGGAGTTTTTCCAGATTGTTGATACCGGGAATCTGGAGAATACGCAGATTTTTGCGTTTCTTGAGGACTTCCAGAGTTCCTTCTTCGAATGCAGGGGCGGCAACAACTTCAAAGTATGCGCTGTCAATGACTTCAGCAGCTTCCATGGTCAGGGGACGGTTAACAACGATTGCTCCACCGAATGCTGCAATACGGTCAGCCTGAAAAGCATTCAGAAGAGCAGCTCCAACGCCTTTTTCAGACCATGCTGCACCGCAGGGGTTGTTATGTTTGAGAATAACAGCTGCCGGTTTGGCGGTCAGGTACTGGAGTATGTTGAGTGCATTATCTACATCGGTAAGGTTCGTCTTGCCGGGATGTTTACCGGCCTGAATCATGTTTTCTTCAGTCAGCGCAGAGACAAGTCCCTGTCCTTCGCCGCGAAATTTTATTCCATCATATTCAAGACCGCCGGAAACCAGTTCATAGAGAGCTGCGGGCTGATCTGGGTTTTCACCATAACGCAGTCCTTTGGTTTCTCCGTCGATCTCCCAGGTTCTTTTTTTAAAGGTGAGTTTCTGGTCGCCGAGGGTAACAGTCATGTCAGCAGGAAAGGGGTCCTGCTGCAGGGTTTTGTACATTTGTTTAAGATCGCTCATTGTATTCTCCGTAAATTGTTGCCTTGTGGATGACCGCTAATAGCACAGGCTTTCCCGGTGGGCAATTTTGAATTGCGGTACCAGCAACCTTTTTGCTAGGGTCAACCACATGGAAGGGATGAGAAAGTTATAATCTTTTTTAATACTTCCGATCATTACTCACTTTAGGAGATTTTATGTCAGAAGGATATATGGAAAAGGCCTTGCTTAAATTAGCGAAGCAACTAAATGCTTATGATGAAGCATCATTGACCGAACTTTGGAACAAGTACGAAGCAGAAGTTGCTGATTTTCAGCCCACCAGAAAATGGGAGGAAGCCGCAGTTGTGTTTGGAATGATACAGGCTGTAAGGCTTAAAAACCAGCTTTTTAATTATCACTGGGCAGATTCATGCGGTCCTGAAGCCATGTCGCCTCGTCCGGATTTTATTCCTGCTAAAAGTGAGGATGATCTTTTTGCAGGAGGGGTGAAAAGCCGTTCCACCGGATCATCAATTGGAAACAGTTCCGTTGACAAGCGGAACAAGGTAATTCGCCTCAAGCCCCGGGAGGATGGCTAGTCCATTCATAATATAGTAATAGTACCGGATACTGTCGACATAATCCACGGCTTCATACCCACGTGTGTAGCCGTGTTTTGTATTTGAATGATATTTAGTGCGGGTCAGAAGCGGAAAAACCTGTTTAAGAGAACGCCATGTTTCCGGATTTTTATTGGTGTATTTAGCTACATTAATAGCATCATAAACATGTCCGAGTCCTTGATTATATGCCGCCAGTGTGAAAAACCAGCGATTCCAGCCTGTAACATCTCTATTTTTCAGCCTGTTCCATAAAAATTTTAAATAGTGTGCTCCTCCGTAAATAGCCTGTTTGGGGTCAAGTCTACTGCTCAGGTTCAGAAGTTCTGCTGTGTCATTTGTCAGCTGCATCAGGCCGCGCACACCTGTCTTGCTGCGTGCAAGCGGGTTGAACTGAGATTCCTGATACATTACCGCAGTCAGGAGTATAGGATCTATATCGTATTTTTCTGCTGCACCTTTAATATATTTACTGTAACGCGGAAGTTTTTCGCGAATATTTTTGCGCAGGCTGTAAAGATCATAAAAATCAGTTTCTTCTGGAATGAAACCGAAATATTTTTCCCGTTTATCGGCAACAGTTCCATTGGTTGTTACCTGATTCCAGTAATCTTCGACCTGCTGGTTTAAACCGTAAATATCATTACGTAGATACCAGCGGTACTCAAGATCATCTCCAAATTGATCTGTCACACGTAATCTATGGAGAAAAGGTTGTATGGGCTTGAAAGCTCCTGCTTCCACCAGATGAAACCGGATATTTTTGTCATCGTTGTATTTAAGCAGCGAGTCGAGATGACTGGAATTGCTGCTCGTCAGTAAATTGGGACTGCAGTCAAGCTGTTCCTGAAGGTTCCTGAAAGTCTGAAGAAGGTTTGAATGGTGCGGGACAAATATATCCTGTCCGCACAGTTCAAAGGGTGTTCTAAGCTCAAATCTACGGATATTATGCAGCATTATAGCTGGATTTTGTTCATAGATCGGTCCTGCAGCAATTGGAATTGAGGGGGGGATCTCTTGCGGGTTGTAACCTGTGGCCAGCATAAGGTCAGCTTTGCCTTTAAGCAGAGCTGAAAAGGCTTCTTCATGCGTCGGGTAGGCTGTTACTGCAAGCTGTACTCCTGCGTAGTCAGCAAACCCATTAAGAAGCTCACGGTCAAAACCGGGGCCCCACGGTGAAAGTCTTGGAAAAACTCTTTCTATATCGACTGCTGCAACTCTGATTCGAGTCGGCAATGGAATGTCACGTTTTATTGAATATAAGTATGTAAAAAAAATAAAAACAGCTAACCACACAACAATATTGAATAAATGTTGTGAAATAAGTAGCATGTCGCCCTTCTTGAGGCGATTTAATTTGAATAGATGTATTGACATTTCCCCGAAACTTTTTTTACCCATTAAAACCCGTCTGCCGTGCGAAGTACTAGCAGACCCTCGCTATGTGAGGTATCAAAATGAACGGCCAAAGGGAATGGGTTTATTTGTGTTAACATAAAATGACCCCTTCATTATATACGTCAGACGCAGTGCCGCTATCAAGTAATCAAATTACAGAAAAAAATTCCCGGTCCGGAAAGTGACCTGAGGAAATACTGTAGAAGGAGCACTTTAGAAATGTCGAATACCGTAATTGTAGGAACCCAGTGGGGGGACGAAGGTAAAGGTAAAATCGTTGATATGCTTGCTGAAAAAGCAGGAGCGATTGTACGCTTTCAGGGCGGTAACAATGCAGGGCATACCCTTGTTGTTGATGGTGAACAGTGTATACTGCACCTTATCCCGTCTGGAATCCTCCATCCCGGTAAAAAATGTCTTATCGGCAACGGAGTCGTACTTGATCCTGAAGTTTTCCTGAAGGAAATTGACGGTCTTGCAGCCAAAGGCGTTGACGTTTCTCCCGAGCGTATGATGATCAGTAAAAAAGCTCAGATCATTATGCCTTACCACAAACAATTGGACAACTGCCGCGAATCAATGAAGTCCGCTGAAAGCAAAATCGGTACTACAGGACGCGGAATCGGCCCCTGCTACGAGGATAAAATGAGTCGTGTGGGTATCCGTGCTTCAGACTTAGCTGATCCTGAGCTGCTGCGCAGCAAGATTGAAGTAGGTTTGCAGGAAAAAAATGTCCTTTTTGAAAAACTTTTTAATGCAGAGCCTCTTGACGCTGAGAAAGTGTATCAGGACATGCTGCCCATCGCTGAAAGAGTAAAACCTTACCTCGGCGATGTTTCCAGCGTAATTCAGGATGAAAACAAGAACGGCAGGTCAGTTCTTTTTGAGGGCGCACAGGGTGTGCATCTTGATATCGACCATGGAACCTATCCGTTTGTAACTTCTTCTAACGTTGTTTCAGGTAATGCTGCTGCAGGCGCAGGATGCGGACCCCGTCATCTTGAACGTATCACCGGTATCTGTAAGGCATACACCACCCGCGTCGGTTCCGGACCTTTTCCAACCGAACTGCAGGACGAGATTGGTGATACTTTGCAGAGTAACGGTCATGAATTCGGTGCAACTACAGGCCGTAAACGCCGTTGTGGCTGGCTGGATATGGTTGTTCTGCGTGAAACAGCAAGACTTTGTGATCTCACTGATTTTGCGCTTACCAAGCTGGATGTCCTTTCCGGACTCAAAGAAATCAAAATCTGTGTTTCGTACAAGTATCGCGGCGAAACAGTTGAGTATCCTCCACAGGAACAGAATTCCATGGCTGAAGTAACTCCGGTTTACGAATCCATGCCCGGCTGGGATGAAGATATCACCACAGCACGCAACTACGAAGATCTTCCTGAAGCAGCACGTAATTACATTTCACGCATTGAAGAACTGTCCGGTGTGAAAGTGGCTATCGTTTCTGTCGGACCGGATCGTGCTCAGACTATAGTAAGATAAGTTGTATTAATTATGTTTACAGGTATCAAAGAGACTGCATCGCGGCAGAATCTGGTTCTGCCCCGTTTTGCCAGACTGGCAGAGCAGCCTCCGCAGTGCCTGTTGATCGAAGGCGGCAGCACTCAGGACAGGCTTGATATGGCCCGTTACTGGGCTTGCGTTCTAAATTGTGAGAACGGTGATGTCCCTTGCGGGAGCTGTCAGTCATGCCTGCAGATTGCAGACAATGCCTTTAATGATTTCCTCCTGATCGACCGTGAAGAAAATGATAGCGGTACACTTAAGCAGGATATCTCTGTAGAATCTATTCGCGAACTTCTCCCGGTCTGGGGCCAGCCGCCCCATGGCCGGGGGACACGCGTTACCGTTGTTGTAGAAGCGCAGCATCTTAACGGTAATTCAGCAAATGCACTCCTGAAAACACTGGAAGAACCGCGCCCGGGTAATGTTTTTGTCCTTACAGCGCCGCAGCGTGAGCGATTGCTGGAGACTCTTGTCTCCCGTAGCTGGGTTATGACTCTTGCCTGGCCTACTGATGCCCGTAATACGCCTGAAGTAGAAGAGTGGGTACGAGGTATGGTTGAATTCTGGCGGTCCGGTCAAGGCTGGTTTTCCCGCACATCAGCAAAAGGAGCTCTGGACAGGGAACTTGGTTTGAAGGTGGTTGCAGGATGTCAGCGTGAACTTAAAAATGCACTTATAGATCCTAGATCAACCCGCTCTGCAGATGCTCTTTCAGGTCTTTTTGATCCTAAAGGTTTACGCCGTCTTGATCTGGTTCTTAGCAAGGCTCAGGAATCATTAAATTACAACGTAAATCCTGCTCTTGTTCTTGACTGGGTATGCACTGCTGCTATGCCTAAGAAACGTCGTTGATTTCTGGTGCCTGGGGTATCAGGACCATTTCGCTGAATCTCCATCCCTGCTATCAAAATGCTATGATTGCATTCAACCTTGCTTGCTTTGATTGATCTGTGATTAGAAGGGATGTTGTAATGACTTTTCTACTGTAGCGGGTTAGAATTCTTCAATCTGCTTCGTTCAAAATTTCTTCTATAGCTCTATTTATTTTATTTACAACTTGTTTGCTGACTGTATTTGAAAATATTAAATATCTTGAGTTTCCTGCTGGTACGTCTTCTAACGGAATTAGCATAAAGTCATTTACATCGTACCCACAACTTTCTATGAGCGAAGAGGATATTTCAGGGGCAATAAAAAAAATATCAAATCTTTCTGCTGCAATCATGGGGAGCAGTTGCTTTTTTTTCCCGGAAATATAAAATGTTTTATCAGGGTAAAGGCTAGTTACTTGGTCTATGTATTTCCCTTTAAAGTGCCCATCAATTATAGCTACTTTCAAATCAGGAATTTTCATAATCTCTTTTAAGTTAGTTAGATCATGTAATTTATTTATATTTTTTTTCAGTATTACCGCTACAGTCGGTTTGTTTTTAAATATGGGCAATGAATATTGAACGAATTCTTCTCTTTCTTTTGTCTTAAACCAACCGACCGAGCCCATATATCTGCCTGATTTCATTTGTTTCAGAATACGCTTTACTGGAACTTTTTCGTATCTGAAATCAATACCTGCTCTGTTTAAAATTCTGCTAGTCAACTTGATAAGAAATCCGTCAGCTTTTCCACTGGTACTGTTTGTATAGAAGTATGGTGGATATTCAATGTATGCCATATCAAGTTTTTTTGCATATAAGACGTTGGGAAATAATAAATAAAAAAACATAGAGAACGCTAATAATGAATATATTTGATATTTTCTATTAGCATTCATGGTTTTCATCTGAATCCTCCTACACCGGCTTGTTTTCTGAAATAACAGTATTTCATTACTATAAAAATACATGAACACAGGTGCATGTCTATCTTTTTCAGTCTTAAAAACATTAAAATAAAAAACCCCGCCCAATACAAAAGTATTGGGCGGGGGCTTTAAGGACATGTTGTTAACTTACTTCGTTAAACGCGTTTTTTACACCGGTTAGTGGTTGATAATCAGGTCACCACTTTAACGCATTTTGACCATGTTAAAGGTTGTTTTCAAATTACTTTTGTAACGCTTCCTAACCAAGTTATTGGTTTTTCTTTCAATTACCAAGTAACGCTCTTTCAACCTGTTATCGGATGTGTTTATTTATTTCTAAACTACGCGTTTCAACCATGATTAGCGGTTGTTTACAAGTTATATATAAACGCGTTTCAACCGATGTTAATGGTTAATTACAAGTTAAACTGATACTTAAACTCTTAACGCTTTCGAGGGGGTCCTTGTTCGCTGTGCCGGAATAACCGGCTGTTTCCAGTCTCTCCATGGGCCCTAGGAGGTCACAAAGAACTCTCGCGTTTGGCTCCCCTCACGTTGAGCCTCTATGGAAGGCTCTCTGTTAGAAAGTGATTTCAAATCGAATATCACTCCCACTTTGAGGGTTAATGAATAGCTACTTTCGTAACTACCTCTGCCATTGACTTAAAGATAACGCTGCAAAGTTTATTCGTCAATAGGAAAAATATATTTTCTGGCAAACTTCTTATAGATATTTAAAAATAAATAAAAAAATCCGGAATCAGGACTATTAAAAACCTGATTCCGGATGAGTCTGTATCTTTGGCTGACGTATTTTTATGTAATAATAAAAATTGGTTACACCAACCTTGTGTCTTCTGGAAATCCGAGAGATTGCAGAAGAATCTGATTTATGAAGTTTATTAACGATATAAAATATTTATATCAACTGAACTTGCTTTTTCAGTTCCGGTAAGAACCATAGCCTGAGTCAGTTCTGATTTGAGCTGATCAATATATTTTTCAGCCCCTTCCTGCAAGCCGCCGACAGTAGCTACTGAGAATGGGCGTCCGATCATTACTGCGTCAGCACCCAGTGCAAGCATTTTGAGAACATCAAGACCTGTGCGTACGCCTCCGTCAACCATGACACAGCACTGTCCGGCAACAGCTTTTGATATTTCTTGCAGAACTTCGGCAGTGCCGGGGCAGGAATCAAGTACACGTCCACCATGGTTGGAGACAACAATACCTTTGGCTCCGGCATCGATAGCCATACGGGCTTCATCAGGAGTCATAATTCCTTTTAGAATGAAATCAGCGTTAACGGATTTGATGATCTCACGCAGTTTTGTCATTGGTTTAGGAGTAACAGGGCGGCCCATTTTTTTAAGGGTGATAAGTCCTGCAGCGTCAATATCCATTCCGATAATTTTACAGCCTGTTTCTTCTGCTTTTTTAAGCTTCATATGCAGCTCTTCTTCTTCCCACGGCTTGATAAAAGGAATACCGTGGCCGTCGCATTCCTTGATTGCAGCATAGCCGCTTTCATGAATAAACGCAGGCACTCCGTCACCTGTACAGCCGATAACTCCTTTGGCAGCGCAGGCTTTTAATTTGGAGGAGATGTAATCAAGCTCGCTTACTTTACCACCCATGTTGAATTCAACACCACCGATAGGCGCTGCGATAACGGGGATATCCAGCTTGAGCCCCATGATGCTGACAGAGGTGTCAGGTTCGCTGGCTTCATGAATGGTGCGCATGTTCAGCTTAATGTCTTCGAGTGCTTTGATATTGTTTTTGAAACTTGCAGCAGTGCCGAGTCCGCCCATTCCCGGGACTTCGCCAACGCATGCCTTGCCGTTACATACGGGACAGACTTTGCAGTATCCTTTCATCAAATCACGTGCATTATTCCGTACTTCTTTCATCTTAAAATCTCCTGAAATGTTAATTTATTACTGGAATAGTTTTAGAAAATAGTGAGAAGCATTCTGGTTGCCACTACAATAAGCAGAATTGCGAATATTTTTTTCAGCTTATCTACCGGCAGGCTGTGAGCCAGACGTACTCCGATTGGTGCGGTCAGCATGCTGGCTGACACGATACCGATTAAAGCGGGTAGGTAGACGTAGCCGATGCAGTAGTCAGGTAGTCCAGCTACACCGATTCCTGTCCATAAATATCCGGCAGTACCGGCCAGTGCAATAGGCAGCCCGATTGCTGCAGCAGTCCCGATTGCAGTGTGAATGACGATGTTACACATAGTCAGGAATGGAACAGACAAAGTACCGCCGCCGATACCTACAAGACTGGAGAAAATACCAATCACTCCGCCTGCTGTGAACATGCCTTTTGGGCCGGGAACCTGTCTGGATGCTTTTGGTTTCAGACCGAACAGCATCTGAGAAGCAACGTAGTAAAGGAATATAACAAAAATTCCTTTTAATATGTTGGTATTCATGAATGATGTTGAGATAGAACCAAGAAATGTTCCTACCAGAATACCCGGGGTTATGGCTTTAAAAATGTCCCAGCGTACAGCGCCTCGTTTATTGTGCGAACGCATACTGGATATGGATGTAAAAATGATACTGGCCAGTGAAGTTCCAAGTGCGATGTGCATCAGATGAACTTCCGGTATGCCCAGAGGGGGCAGGGTAAAGACCAGAATCGGTACAATTACAAGTCCTCCGCCTATGCCGAGCAATCCCGCAAGAATCCCGGCAAAAATACCTAAAACGATGAAAATCAGAAGAGTTGAAAACATTGATCAGTCCTCGCTGTGCGAACAGTTTTATTTTAAATCCGAGTTTGTTGTTACGGATTCAATTTCTTTAATATGTTGCATCATAATTTCACGGGCTTTGGCTGCGTCGCGCTTTTCAAATGCTTCGAGAAGATTGAAATGTGCGGCAAGAGATTTTTCCTGTCGCTCAGGGCTTTGCAGCATTTTGGAACGGCTTTCTTCGACAATGCGGTTTAGTGCCGTCATCATCTCTGGAAAGATACTGTTTCCGGTAGACTTAGCTATTTCAAGATGCAAACGGGTATCAAGGTCGCTGCAATCCTCGCCATTACGCATTCTGGTCTGCTGGTCGAAAATAATGACCTTCAAACGATTTAAGGTTTCGTCATCCATTGCCATAGCTGCAAGGGCCGCAATTTGCGGTTCTACAACCATGCGGAATTGAAATATGTCGGAAAGTCTTTTTTTCTGGTCTGAGAAGGCTGAAGTAAAGGCTTCGAAAATATCTGCATCTATGTCAGTCAATATATACGTTCCGTCACCACGGCGGCTTTCCACCAGATTTTTCTGGGCCAGACATTTGATAGCTTCACGTACAGAGCTGCGTGAAACCTGAAATTTTTCAGCTAACGTCCGTTCAGGAGGGAGCTTATCCCCTTGTTTGAATTCACCTGATTCAATCAGTTCCGCAATCTGCTTGGCTACGGACAGGTAAACAGAATCAGTTTTGTTTTGAGCAATCACTATGGGACCTACCAATTTTCTATTTTGTTTAATTGGTCAGACCAATATCACCAATTCCAACATGCTGGCAAGCAAATATTTTGATATGACAGGTAATTCTGTCTGCCTTAAACTATGTATAGAAATTACTGAACTTAGCTGTTAGAACCGCTTGCACATGGCATTGAGCCGTACTTATGCGGAAATGTTCTGCAATAATTCTTAATGAAGGTGAATATATTGAGAGTCGGGTACTATCTTTCAGATTTGAATCTTACCGGTGGAACCAAGGTAATCAATCAGCATTTGAAGCAGCTTGAGGATCTTGGACATGAACCGAAACTATTCGTTAAACGTATTGCGACCACATATCCTTTTCATGTGCCATGTACAGTAGTTGCTGATCCTCAGGACATTTCCGGACAGGTCGATGTGCTGGTTGTGACCAGACTCACTGACCTTAAGACATGCTTAAAGCCGGAAATGCCGCATCTGGTTATGTTTTATCAGCGTATGGAATTAAATGACTTGAATAGTTATTATGCTGGTAAAATGAAATTACCGAAGTATTCATCTTTAGCAGGGCGGTTGTTTCTCAAAGCTAAATTCAAGTTGCAGACAATCGGTATTGAACGTTTTTACCGATCGGAAGTTACAGCATGGACGCCTTGTCATCCTATGGCACATTCTCTTGAGAACCAATATGGTAAGATTCCATATTTTATCAGGAATACAGTGGATCATTCATTGTTCACTACGGATTATGAATTTGTTAATGCTACACCTACTGTACTCAGCATCGGGGATTACCGTTTAGGAATTAAGAATATTCCAAGAGTTTTTGATGCAGTTAGAGAAATTAAAAAAACAACCCCCATTAATTTTATAAGGATTTCACCTACTAAGATTTATCCTGAGGAAGAAGAGTCCGGCGTAGTAGATGAATTTTTTGTTCAGCAGAATGATAAAGAAATGGCCGGGCTTTATAATCGTTCTGATATTGTTGTTTCAGCCTCTACTTCGGAAGGGTTTGGAATGCCTGCTCTTGAGGGAATGGCTTCAGGATGTGTATGCGTTCTTTCAAATATTCCGGCGCACAACATGTTTGATAAAATCTGTGAAGAAAAGGTCGGGGCTTATGCTCTTTATTTTGACCCGCAATCAACTGCTGATCTGGTAACAGCTTTGCACAAAGCGCTGGATGCCGAAGTTTGCGCTGAACTGAAAAGGAACGGCAGGACTGTTTCACAGGCATATTCATCTGAATTGCAGAAGCAGGATTTGTGTAAGGCTTTGAAAAAGTTTGAAGATTAGTTAATCTAGATTGTTTTCCTGAGCTGCCAGTTCCTTCAGGAAATTAATTTTCTGAGCAGCACGTTTTTGTTTTACCGCATATTCAGCCCGATAGGCAGAGCGTTTGTCAGGGAATTTTTCAAATGTTTCCATTGTGACCGGAAGCCTTGCGCGGGTATATTTTGCGCCTGTTCCGCTATTGTGTTCTTCAAGTCTGCGTGCCGGATCAGTCGTTACTCCGCAGTACAGTGAATTATCTTTGCATCTGAGCAGATATACGTACCATGTGTTCATGAAGCCCAGATAGCTTTTTGCCGGACTTTGGTCAAAAAATTATTCCGTATGAGTTTATAGTCAACGGGAAGTAGCTGCAGTGTATGCGGAAAGCTGCATGCCTTTTAACCCGGTTGGCAGCCATCTGTGGAGAAATAGCCCTGACACACTGGGCAACAGAGGATGTTTGCAAGGAAAGCGATGAGTTTTATTGCTTCTTCAAAAAAGTAGATTCGATGTAAAATAAATCAGTATAGTTTTGTACTATAAAAGCCCCGCCTTGAGTTTAAGGCGGGGCTTTTGTGGTAGGTATATTCAGTTGTATTTAACCTCTTTGCTTGAAATATTTTCTAAGCATCAGAGTTACAACGACAAGCCCCATAAACAGCCATTCAATGAAAAAATCTGCATTGGGATTAAGGGTGCAGCCGGTGCAGGAAGAGATACTTACCGCAACCGGGTCGGTTATCACACCTAATGTGTCATTTTCATCGTATATGCCATTATCTTTAACTACGAAGTATATAAAGTATTCAGAGCCAGGAGTGGTGGTATCATTTGGAGCCATATGAATTCCGTTGGAGTCGGTAATCCACCAGCTTCCATCAACACTGTACTCCGGTCCGGATGCTGCGTAGGAGGCAGACTGTCTGGAGATCCCTTTTGAATCGTAGAATTTTATGAGCTGAAAATCAGAGACCCTACCGCTAGGAATTTTAGTTGAATTTAATACAAATGTTCCGTGTCCGCCGCTAATGTTAATGGTGGCATTGAAGGATCTAACTGTGTAACTGTTGGCATAGCCTGTAAAGGAATATTTTTTTTTCAGTTCTGTTAGAGTAATTGCTTTTTCGCAGCAGTTTGAAACTCCGACTATAATTCCTGTGTCCTGGGTCAAGCTGCTTGCAACTCCATATCCGATATATCTTCCCGAATTTTTAGTGTTCTGGTGGAATTTAGGCCAGGGAGAACATGCCAGCCCCCCTGAGTCTCCCTCTAAGGCATAGAGGTTGTTATCCGATGATCCAACATAAACAGTTCCATCGCTATCGATTGTGGGAGAGGAACTTCCAATAAAACCTGATGCTCTAAATGCCCATTTCTGGCTGCCATCGGGGTTCAAGGCATACAGTCTTTTATCGAATGATCCAATATAGATAGTTCCGTCTTTGCCTATGGCGGGTGAGGAGCGTACATCGTCACCTGTAGTAAATTTCCATTTCAGGGTTCCATCAGTATTCAGTGCATACAAATTGTTGTCATCCGACCCTACATAAATAGTCCCATCACAGGCGATGGCGGGTGAGGAGCGTACATCGTCACCTGTAGTAAATTTCCATTTCAGGGTCCCATCAGTATTCAGTGCATACAAATTTTTGTCAGCCGACCCTGCATAAATAGTTCCGTCACTACCTATAGCTGGTGAAGAGCGCACCATTCCACCTGTAGTATAGGCCCACTTTTGAGTTCCATTCGGATTTAAAGCGTATATATTGGAGTCGTGTGATCCAAAGTAGAAGGTTCCATCATGGCTGATAGCGGGAGATCCCATTATGGAGCCAGTTGCAGTAAATGCCCATTTCTGAGTTCCGTCCGGATTTATTGCGTATAAATTATTGTCGTGTGATCCAATATAAATGGTTCCGTTGCAATCTATAGCCGGTGTGCAATATATCATATCACCTGTAGTAAATGCCCATTTTTGAGTCCCATCCGGGTTAATTGCATATAGTTTTTTATCAAGTGATCCTACATAGATGGTTCCGTCACAGCCGATAACTGGTGAAGAATGGAGGAAGTCGTCTGTGCTAAATGCCCATTTCTTAGTTCCGTCAGTGTTCAGCGCATATAGTTTGCCGTCATATGATCCTACATAAATTGTGCCATCGTATCCGATAGCCGGACAAGTGGCAATGGTATCTCCTGTTGCAAATGCCCATTTCTTGTCTCCCGGGGCGGCTTGCGCTATGGCAGAAGATAATAGCAGAATAAAGAGAGTAATGAGATAGGTTGAGAACTTAATATTCTTACATTTGGAAGGGTGATTTATGTATTTCATTGAATTATATTTCTCTCTACATTTTATGCGCATGTTAATGTAATGGTGCTTATATAAGTTTTATGCTTATGTATATTTACTATTGTATCTTGTAGTGTGTCTTGTGATTTTGTTAGTTTCATTGCGGTCTGTCCTGGGTGAGACATACATATAAATTAATTAATAGATTATATATTTAATTGGTTTTAATGTAATATAAATATTAGTCTAATTTATAATTTGTTTATCATTATGCTGTTGTTTTGTCAAAGGTCTTATGTGAACATCCGTACTGTGAATTTTGATGCGAAATTCTAAATCATCCTATTTCCCTTGCTTTCTGCGCTTCTTACCTATACTTTGATTGGCTTACTTCGCATATGTCACTTGCTGCCTTTATGCGCAGCCTGAATTTTTCATATATCAAATTTCATTGAATATTTTGCCCTTTCGGGAGCAGCGCCTACAGCTTCCGCAGTTTGGAGTTTTTAATGCCAAGAGTTACTATTACGTCCCTTGAAAAATCATACAACGGAGAAGATCTTTTTTCCGATCTTTCGTTCGAAGTAATCGCGGGAATGCGTCTTGCCGTTGCCGGACCTAACGGCTGCGGTAAATCCACCCTGCTTAAGCTCGTCGCCGGAATCATTGAACCGGACGCCGGTGTTCTCTCTATCTCCAAAGGAGCACGTATAGGTTACGTGGCGCAGGAGCTTACCGGAGAAATCCTTGAGCACTCTTTACTGAGCTGGGTTCTATCTGCGCTTCCGTCGTGGAATACTCTTTGGGAACAGTGGGAGGAGGCCGGACAGAGCAATGATCAGGCTCTCATGACCAGGCTTTCTGAAAAGCAGGCCGAGCTTGAACATCAGTTCGGATACAATCCCGAGCACAAAGCCAGAACAATTCTTACCGGACTTGGTTTTTCCGAGCACGATATGCTCAGTAAAATTAAAGAACTGTCCGGCGGTTGGCGTGAACGTGCCAAGCTGGGGCGCGTGCTTTTGCAGGGAGCAGATCTGCTGCTGCTTGATGAACCTACCAACCACCTTGATCTTGAAGCTGTAGAGTGGCTTGAAAATTACCTGCTGGCTTTTCGCGGGGCGGTAATTTATGTAGCTCATGACCGTATTTTTCTGGATAAGGTCGGAACTCATGTTCTCTTTCTGGGGGCGGGCCGTCCATCCATGCGTCGTGGTTCGTTTACTGAATTTCTTGAATGGCAGGCTGAAAATGCCATACAGCGCAGCCGTGAAGCAGCAAAGCTTTCAGCTCGTATTGAAGCTGAAAATGACTATATCCGGCGTTTCAGGGCTAAAGCTCGCAAAGCTGCTCAGGCTCAGTCCAAAATGAAGAAGGTGGGCAAGCTGGAAAAAGAACTGTCCAAGATTAAGGAAGAGACCAGCCTCAATCGTTCAGGTAGAACTCTCAGTTTCCGCCTGCCTCCCACCAAACGTGGTGATAAAGCTGCAATCAGCGTGGTTGATCTGAAATTTTCCTATGATGGTAAGCCTCCGTCCATGTGGCCAGATCTTAATTTTCAGTTGTTTCGCGGTAAAAAAGTTGCTCTTGCAGCTCCCAACGGCGCAGGTAAGTCAACATTGCTCAAAGTTATAATGGGCAAGCTGACTCCTAATTCCGGTTATGCAAAAATCGGCCAGAATACTTCATTGGCCTATTTCAGTCAGCATCAGAGCGATATTCTACGTGATGAAGCTACTGCATTGTCAGAAATTCGCCGTCTGTGCGATCCTGATACAACTGAAGAGCAGCTCAAAAGTGTTCTAGGTTTATTTCTTCTGGGCGAATCATATTTTGAACGCAGAATTTCAGCACTGTCCGGTGGTGAGAAAAACAGGCTCATCCTTGCGTCATTGTTTTTGTCACGGGCCAACCTGTTTATTCTTGACGAACCTACCAACCATCTTGATCTTGAAAGTCGTGAAGGTTTAATTCGTGCGCTTAAAGATTATGACGGATCACTCTTTTTTGTAGCGCATGACCGTTATCTGCTTGGTGAGGTTGCTGAGGAAATCTGGGCCTTGACTGATTCGGGAATCGAAACATTTTTTTCGTTTAAAGAATACGATAAATATCGTAAAGAGAAGTTAGCTGGAATTACTCGTGAGCCGCAGGTTGACGAGCTGGGCGAGAGTTACAAACCTGCAACTCGCAAACTTTCTAAAGAAGATAAGCGACGTCAGGCTGAAATACGTAATTCATTGTATAAAGAGCTTAAACCGCGTGTTGCCGAGTATGAAAAGCTTGAGAAAAGTCTTGAAAAGGTCCTTGAAGAACAGGCTGAAATGGAAGTAAAGCTTAATGATCCCGAGCTTTATAACGACGGAGGTGCTGCTGTTGAATTAAATTCCAGATATACTGAGACAAGCGCATGGGCTGATGAACTGATGGAAAAAATGGCCGTGCTTGAAGAAGAAATAGCCGAACTGGAAGAACGGAAGAAGCAGCTTCTGGAAGATGATTAGTTTTTTTAATGGGCTAAAACAGCATAAGGCTTTATTTTGGTTGAGTTAACCCCCATATGTGTTGTTGCCGGAATTATCTGGAAAGATGGATTGTTTCTTTCGGCTGAACGTCCAGCGGGTAAAGATTACGCTGGATGGTGGGAGTTTCCCGGCGGGAAGGTTGAATCTGGTGAATCTTTGCCGGACGCACTTATCCGTGAATTGCAGGAAGAGCTTGGTGTTACCCCTGTGAAATATGATTTTTGGATGGACAGAGTTGTTGAGTATCCTGAATATACTGTCCACCTAAATTTTTTTGATGTCTGGGAGTTTACGGGCAATGTTGCATCACTTGAGAATCAGAAATTTGACTGGTTTGATCTTAAAAGTATGCGCGATGTTAATTTCCTGCCTGTTAATTACGAGATACTGAAAATGCTTAAAGAACGTGAACTTTGCAGCCGGTAATATCTGTATCAGGGTGACGGTTTTCTAAGTATTTAAAAATAATATTTTGTTTTTTTAATAATAAAATTAAGCCCCTGTGGATTTATCTGAAGACGTTGAAATTCATTTGGAATCTGTCAGTTCCCGAATTTTTATGTAAAACCAAAGTGTTTTTACACTTAGTCCGCCGGAGGCAACCTAGGAGATATATATGAAAATTGTTGATTTGATTAAAGAAAATAAACCTTTTTTGTCACTTGAATTTTTCCCTCCTAAGGATCGCGATTCATGGCCCAAATTTTTTGAGGTTGTGGATAAGCTTAAAGTTTTAAATCCTCTGTTTGCTTCAGTTACATATGGAGCAGGTGGTGGAGCACAAGACAATTCACTTGAAATTGTTAAAAGAATGAAGCAGGATGCGGGCATTGAGCCACTTGCTCACTTGACCTGTGTTGGTGCCAGTCCGGAGAATATCAGTAAATTCGTCTCAGCCCTGAGGGAAGCGGGTGTTGAGAATATTCTGGCCCTGCGCGGTGATGCGCCTGCCGATGATGAAGATTTCGATTTCAACACCCAAGCTTTCAAACACGGTTCCGACCTCGCTAAATATGTAAAAAATGAGCATCCAGGAACCGGGATTGCCGTTGCCGGTTATCCTGAAGCACATCTTGAGTCTCCCTCCATTAAGGAAGATTTTAAATGGATGAAGTTTAAAATTGATGAGGGTGGTGAATTTATTATCACCCAGCTCTTTTTTGATAACCGCGTCTATTTTGATTTTTGCGAACGTCTGGCTGAAATGGGTATCAATGTTCCGGTAGTTCCCGGCGTATTGCCTATTATGAGCCTTAAGTCTGCCAAATTTATTTTATCATTGTGCGGTGCAGCAATTCCCGGAAAATTTTTAAGTGCTCTTGAGAAAGCACATGAAGAGGGCGGAGATGATGCTGTGTACAGACTTGGTATTGAATTCGCTACCAGACAGGCGCAGGAGCTTCTTGATGGCGGTGCTCCCGGAGTCCATCTTTATACTTTGAACAGAGCAAAAGCATGTCTTGAAATAGGGCAGGCTCTTAAATTTAAATAAGGCTGATGTGAGAACTGCGAACATGCAGTTCGGGTGATTGGGGTTGCCTAAAGTGATTTAACTATAAAAACTGAATTATCATGATAGTTCAGCTCAAGCATACGGAGGTTTAGTTATGAGTACAAAGAATCCTAGAGTTGCTGTTGTTGGTGCAACCGGTGCAGTCGGTCGTGAAATGCTCAAAGTTCTTGAGCAGAGAAATTTTCCTGCATCTGAAGTCGTACCTTTTTCATCTTCACGTTCTGCTGGTACCAAGGTGCCTTACAAAGATGAAGAGTTGACTGTTATTGAACTGAAAGAAGATTCTTTTGAAGGTTTTGATATAGCTCTTTTTTCCGCTGGCGGCAGTACCTCCGAGAAGTTTGCTCCTCTTGCAGCCAAGGCTGGTTGTGTAGTCGTCGATAACTCCAGCGCCTGGAGAATGGACCCCAAGGTTCCTCTCGTAGTGCCTGAAGTTAACCCTGAAGATCTGGACTGGCATCCCGGTATTATCGCTAATCCCAACTGTTCTACTATTCAGATGGTTGTTGCGCTCAAACCTATCCACGATGCAGCAAAGATCAAACGTATTATTGTTTCCACTTATCAGGCTGTATCCGGTACCGGACAGAAAGCCATCACAGAGTTGGAAACTCAGGTCAGCAGACTTTTCAATAATCGTGACGTTGTAGCTGATGTATACCCGCACCAGATTGCATTTAACTGCCTGCCTCATATCGATGTTTTCATGGATAATGGCTATACCAAAGAAGAAATGAAAATGGTCAATGAGACCAGAAAAATCATGGGCGATGATTCAATCAAAGTCACCGCAACAGCCGTACGTGTTCCTGTTTTCTATAGCCATTCCGAGTCTGTTAACATCGAAACTGAAGAAAAAGTTACAGTTGAAGAATGCCGTAACATGCTCGCTAACTTCCCCGGAATTACTGTTATCGATTTTCCTGAAAAACATCATTACCCTATGGCTATTGATTGTGCAGGTGAAGATGATGTTTATGTTGGTCGTATCCGTGAAGATGAAACCATTGAAAATGGTCTCAATATGTGGATTGTTTCCGATAACATCCGTAAGGGTGCAGCACTCAACACTGTTCAGATTGCTGAAACTCTCATTGCACGTGATTTAGTTCGGGTGAAATAATTCTGTCTCGACAGAATTTTATTGAAATATAAAAACGGGGTAACCATTGAAATTCATTTCAAAGGTTACCCCGTTTCTTTTTTGAACTGTATAGAATCAAATGTGTTCAATCTATCCTGATTTCAAGATGCTTAAGCATAACTTGGGTAAAGTTATTCAATAAATTTTTCCGGGTTTTCGCACATTTCAGTGAATTTTTTAAAAAATTCAGCCGTGTGCTGTCCGTCAGCCAGACTGTGCAGCATTTCAAGTGAAACCGGAAGTATCTTTCTGCCTGAATCCGAGTTTGAAATCTGTCCGAAAAGTACACGGGGTACGGTATCAGTGTTACAGTCACCCCAGGGGTTTGAAGCTGAGCTGAAGTGGACTCCGCTGACGATGCTGAAATAAAGCAGGTTTTGCTTATCACCACCTTTCGGTGTTAATGTCGGGTTTCTGTCGGATTGCATACGGGCTGAATCGAAATTTTTTGACTGCGTAGAGTAGTCTTCGGCGTAGCCAGCCAGCACGTTGGCGTGCAGCTTACGTCCATTAGGGATGTAAGTGAAAGCTGGATGTACCACATCAAATATTACGGGCTTGCCGTCGACAATGCGAGTTCTGAATTCAGGAATGGCATTGGCTGTTTTGGTAGCAAAGTAATACAGAATGTCGGATAAACGCAGTCCCCGGCCGGATTTATTTGCCTGTTTACGAAAATTATATAGATTCGTAACATCAACCTGCACAGTCAAACCGAATTGACAGGAGCGGCTGGCCTGAAAAAAGTTAAAATGCTCAGTCCTTTCCCATGTTTCAAGATCAATTACAGTCATATTGCTTTCAGGAATAAGTGAATTGTCTAAGGTCTTAATATTACTATTCATATTGATACGCTTCGGTTAAAATTAGGAATCATAAATCATTAAATTTATGTGACATATTAATTTTCTTATGCTTCTCAATAATCTTTTGAGCATGCACAGACCGATTTATTAAAGATTGCCGCGTAAAAGTAAACCGTTGCAGGGCGTAAAAAAATGCTTTTCAGGCATTGTCACTGGTGGCTGAAATGACTTACATAACCAGTATGCAAAAACGAGCTTATACAGTCGAACCTATTTTCGAGCAAAACATTGTTACCGATGTGCGTATATTTATTGATGGCAAGAAATGGCATCTATGGGGCCGCAAAGGAGCAGAGCGCGAAACCCTGCTTGCAGATGCCGTGCAACCGGGTGTTATACCTGTTGTTGTCGGCGCAGGGCTTGGTGTGTGTATTAAAAAACTGGCCGAGCGTGGACCGGTTATTGTCGTTGATAATGATCCGCTCATTGCTAGAGCAAGCGGCGCAGATAAACTTAAAAGTCACGCACAGGTCACCTGGGTTGATGGTACTGCCGTTGATGCTCTGGATAAAGTCCGTAAGTGGTGGTCTGGAAATGGTGGAGGACTTCTTGAAATAATTAAAGTACCGCTCTATCTGAGACTTGATCGGGACTGGTATGCAGCTCTTGCTGAAACTTTAGAGGCTGAAAAAAGTAATGCTCCTGTGGATTTTTGGGCGCAGGCTGATTATCCTAAATTTCAAAATACTAAGCCGAAAGTTCTGTTTTTTAACCGTCCTTATTTCTTAACCGGAGAAATAACGGCAGCGATGGAGCGGCTTGGACTCAGTTATTGCAGTATCGATATTGGTCTGGGGGACACAGTTCGTGATGGTTTTGTAGAGGATTTACTTAAAGCTGTCGTGGATTTTAAACCTGACTTTGCGTTGACTGTGAATCATTTCGGTGTGGACCGTGAGGGAAAACTTACTGAACTTCTGCTGAAATTAAAGCTCCCATTGGCTTCATGGTTTGTAGATAATCCGCAACTTATTCTTTATCGTTATAAAGATGTACTACCTGATTTGACTGCTATTTTTACGTATGATGCCGGAAATCTTGATATTATGCGTGAAAAAGGCTTTCAGAATATTTTTTATCTGCCACTGGCAACTGATCCAAAGCGGTTCAGGCCGGATCTTGCAGGCAAATCTATGTGGCGTGCCGACGTCTCATTTGTCGGTAATTCAATGGTCTGCGCCGTGGAGAAAACCATACGTGAATCAGGCATTTCAGGTTCACTTTTGTCTGGTTATTCCGTTCTTGCTGAGGAGTTCGGTGCGTCAGATGAACTTTCTGTGGAAAAGTTTTTACAGAATTTGCATCCAGAACTGCTGGATGAAATGGAAAAATTTCCAAGTGACGAGCACCGATTATCGTTTGAAGCTTTGATCACATGGGAGGCAACACGCCAGTATCGCCTGTCTTGTATTAAAGCTGTTTTGCCTTTTAATCCGCTTATTGTCGGTGATGACGGCTGGGATTCGTTACTGGAAAGAGGGGACTGGCGTTATTTGAGCTCTCTTGATTATTACGCTGATCTTCCTGCATTTTATCCCATGTCCAAGGTCAGTTTTAACTGTACCAGCCGGCAGATGAAGGGAGCGGTTAATCAGCGAATTTTTGATGTTCCGGCCTGTGGCGGATTTGTACTTACTGATTACCGCGAACAGATGGAAGATTTATTTGAGCCGGACAAAGAAATAATTTCATACGATGATGTTAGCGAAATTCCACAGTTGCTTAAAAAATGGCTGGCAGATGAAAGCGGGCGAAAGCGCATCAGTAATGCCGCCCGTAAACGTATTCTGGCCAGTCATACTTATGAGCATAGGCTGCAGGACTTGATTGAAAAAATGCGAGTAACCTTCGGGTAGGGAGAATTTATGACCGGTTTATTCTGGCGGCAGCTTGATACCGCCTCCCGTTACAGGCTTCTTGTCTCCGGGCACGGTAAAATGCATCTTATGGAAACGGCCAACCTCATTATTAACAGTGCTGAGGGCAGTAATGAGAAAGGCGCATTAATTGATGTCGGGGTGGATATGTTTCTGGCTGCATGGGAGACAAGTCCTCTTGATGGTCAGCTTGCATCAAATCTGCTTGCAATAAATCAGCAGCTTCAGTTTTTATCCGACAAACTTGTTGAAACTCTTTCGCTTATAGCAGGTAACAGCTCGATACCTGAGAGCTTAGGCTATCTGCAACGACTTGTAGCTAAAGACGATAAAGAAAAATTGCTGGAATATCTCTCAAAACAGACTGAGAGGCAGCCTGAAAATTTATTTTGGTTGTCACACCTTATGGATTTGACTTTTTTTATGGGGCGCCACGAAGTTGCCAGTGAAGCGCTGGCAAGAGACTGGCCTTCATCAATGAATATTGTTGTTAATAAATATGCCGGTGATATAGCATTTTGCTCTGGAGATTATGAAAAGGCAGAGAAAATTTATTCCGATACATCAGGCGGATCGCTTATTACAGGTGAAAGCCTACTTCATCTTGCTGAAGCCTTAGATCGGATGGGACGTAGAGAGGAAGCTATGATTCTCTGGCGGGACCGTATGAATGCACGTCCCTGGCAGGTGAATACATGGTTTAAAGTTTATGATCGTATTCTGGATGGCCACAGCAGTAAATTCCTTAAAGGTAAGGTTGCCGTATGCCTTTACACATACAACAAGGGTCCGGACTTTAATGAGACAATGAAATCACTGGCAGCTACGCCTTTGGATAATATTCATATTTTTGCGCTCAATAACGGAAGCAGTGATTCAACCAGCAAGATTATGGCTCAGTGGCAGGATAAGCTGGGAGATAAATTTAAATACATAGAGCTACCTGTAAATATTGGTGCTCCAGCAGCCCGTAACTGGCTAAAAAATTTATCTGAAATTAAGAATTATGATTATGTTGCGTACTTGGATGACGACGCTTTTGTTCCTGATGACTGGCAGGCGCAGTTCAGTGCTGCGGTAGAATCATATCCTGATGCAGGGGTATGGGGTTGCCGGGTTGTTAATGCCGGGCAGGAAGAAGTTATTCAGCATGCTGATATTCATCTGCGTGAAACTCCTCATGGATTTGAAGATACCGTTCGCAGTTTTGAATTTTCATATATGGACCCGTATAATCAGGATCTGGATTATGGTCAGTTTGATTTTTGCAGACCGTGCGTATCCGTAACCGGATGTTTTCATCTGTTCCGGCAGTCGGTGTTGCAGGAGATCGGAGATTTTGATCTGCGCTTCGCTCCAACTCAATATGACGATATTGACCATGATTTTATGCTCGCTAAAGCCGGGAAAACAGCAGTTTACCAAGGTAATCTTAAAGTTAAACATAAACGGAAATCAGGATCTGCTGTTGCTTTAAGCCGGGCAGCGCGGGGTAGCGGGGCAGGAAATGTGATCAAGCTGGAGTCAAAGTACTCCGCCAGCGAGGTTGCCGGAATTATTGACCGTGATGTTAAGCGGCTTGAAAATGATTTTACTGAAAAATCACTGAAACTCGGGCAGATGATGAGAAGTATGGATTGATTGTTATAGGGTTTATATTTTGTTATGCTCTTATAAAATATTATAAGGAGTAGAATATGAAAAAAATTCTTATTACAGCTGTTTTGTGTGCTTTGCCTATGCTTTTGGTTGGTTGCGGTAGCAAGCATTACACCATCACTAAAGCTGACGGCTCTACTGTTACAAGTGCAGGGGAGCCTGAGTTTGTTAAGGCTTCAAATACCTATAAATTTGAAAATCTTGATGGGCAGGATGTCATTCTCAAGCGCGAAGATATAAAAGAGATTATTAAGAATAAAGAGTAGTCTTTTTATTTTTACGGATGATCAAAGCTTCTTAGTTTCAGACAGTTAAGATTAAACGGTTAGACGCTGATATTAAAATGTATCTTTTCCGAAAGGATTGAATGTGCCGGGATAGATCAATGATTTTGTCGTAACAGTGGGTGATAGAAGGCAGGGGCTTTAGTGTTCTGGGGCCTCTTGCACAGCTTGTAGAAATGTTTGAATGAATATCCGGAAAGTAGATTTAATTGCAGTTTACTTTAAGAATAAACGCCTCGAAAGTTGGTTCCGAGGCGTTTTTTTGTGGGCTGAATATATTAGATACTGTAAGTTGAAAGTGTGCCGTATTTTTATTATAATAATTAATATTGAAAAGGAGAATTGTCCGAGATAAAAGAGAATAGCCATGGCAAATGGAAAATATGAAGTTGAGCATTTTATTAATACGAAAGTTTATTCGCAACTGACTCCATGGGACCCTGAAAGGAAAAGAAAAGGACCGAGTAAGAAAGTCCGCCGAAAGTGGAATGGACACTTTATTGGTGTCAACAGGTTCAGTGATATTTCAATTAAAATGTTCCGTGAGATTGAAGAGCATTTGAGGTTGAACAAAGGTTGGAGTCCTTATGGTTGGGCGGCTAAAAGTGAAAAGATAGCGAGAAGGCTTTACCATAACGGAGTCACTAGTAAAGAATACACTGTATTTCCAAGAGATCAAAGACATTGGAATGCATTCTATTGTACTAGAGACCTCCGTGTAGCTCTTGGTTATTACACTGGGAATAGCATTTTAATGCGTATTTACATAAAAAATGATAGAATTGATAACATTTGGAGTACAGGTGAAATGCATCTCGGAAGAAGTAGGGCGTCAGCAATTATGCTTGCAGCTAAATTACGAGAGCCTAGATTAAAGTTTTTTGGTATAACGGGACCTCAATCTAGGAGTCTACGCGAACCTGAAACTGCTCTATTTGGTTCTGAAATAAAACAAAATACTCTATGTATACCTGTACCGAAGTCAATAGATATAAATGAATTAGAACAAGACCGTTATTTTGGAGGAATAAAAACAGTTCCAATACATTATTATCATTATATTAATGAATATTTGTGTGGTTTGAATTGAACTAATACAAATTAAAATATCAGCGTCTATCCGTTTTGTTATGTTCAATCCTGTTGTCTCTCTTCATGTAAAATTTATAGAGAATACTGTGTACTGCTATTCAGATAATATTTCGTAATAAGGCCGGACTGCATCAACATCTTCTTTGGGAGCTTTCATCATTATTTCTGCAGTGTTAAATGTAGATTGAATATGTTGCTTCATCATTTTTTTCTGTTCAGGTGTCATAGATTGATCTGCATCAATCTGAGTAAGTGCTTTTTGCATTTCTTCAGCTCCCGACTGACCTTCCTCCTGCATGGATAGAAATGCCATGGCTTTCATCACGCGTCCTGCTGCTTCGGGCCAAGTTTTGTATGTAAAACCGTTGGCTTCTATTATTCTCTTAGTCTGGGAATTGTACCCGTAGATCAAAGCGCATTCTCGGTTGAACATTTCTGGATCAAGAACATCAGAATCAAATTCACCGTTTTTTTCACGTTCGGCATCCATCTGATCAGAATATGGCTCAAGAGCCTGAAGAGTATCGAGGACCCGTTCAATTTCACTTCCAGTCAATGGTGATTGAGCATTGGCTACAGCAGTAAAAATAAAAAAGAAGCACATAAGCAGTATACTTTTTTTGATCATGAAGCTCTCCATTTTATTCAGTTCTATTTATGCAATAAATATATTGAAAAAAGAAAATTTGTCTATTTAAAAATCTATAAATAAATGCGTGGTGATGAGGATTTTATAAAGTTAACATTGCTACTGCATGCTAAATTTATTCTGTATGAATCGGCAGGGTGTTTTTAGATTTGATTAAGAAAAAGAAGAAGCCCCGCTTTTGCAAGCGAGGCTTTATCTTTAAGAGGATATGGTCGGTGATTGCTATTTAATAAAAAGCATTTCGGAGTAGCTGGGCAGGCACCAGAGGTCATCTGCAACAACTTCTTCGAGAGAGTCTGCATATTTACGAACTTCGAGCATAGCTGGCAGTGCGGTGCAGCAAAGGTATTTTGCTTCTTCTTCAACACCGTCAGAAGGCTTGGCGTCCATAATTTTTTCCAGTTCAACAACTGCTGCCTGCATTGATCTGAGTTTATCAGTCACTTCGGTCAGAACGTCAGTTGTGAAAGGAACACCAATTGTTTTCATGTTTGCACATGTTTCAGCAAGCTCTTTCTGATAGCGGACTGCGCCTGGGAAGATGTGGGTCTTAGCGAGTTTAACTACAAGAGCTGCTTCGGTAACGATAGCCTGATTGTACTGTTCAAGGTATATTTCAGTACGGCTGTCCAGTTCTTCTTTAGTGAAAACACTGTACTTGGTGAAAAGCTCAACAACTTCAGGTGAGGAGATTTCAGGAATAGCATCAGCTGAAGTGCGCAGGTTGGGGAGACCGCGTTTTTCGACAGCTTCTTTGTGCCATGCGTCAGAGTAACCGTCACCGTTGAAAACGATCTGGCCATGAGTATCCATGATGTCTTTGATGACTTTGTTTACAGCATCATTGAGTTTGGATTCATCGCCACCCATGAATGCTTCAAGTTCATCAGCGATGTAGTCGAGAGAGTCGGCAATCATGGTATTGATGGCAACCTGAGGACCGGCAATAGATGAGTTGGAACCTACTGCGCGGAATTCAAAACGGTTACCGGTGAATGCAAATGGGCTTGTGCGGTTACGGTCACCAGCATCTCTTGGAAGCGGAGGCAGAGTGTCAACGCCTGCTTTAAGGAATCCTGTGGATGTGGGGGTAGGTGAGTTGCCTTCCTGGATCTTGCTGAAAATTTCAGACAGGTGGTCACCGAGGAAGATGGACAGGATTGCAGGAGGTGCTTCGTTAGCACCAAGACGGTGATCGTTGCTTGCTGTTGCAACAACTGCACGCAGAAGTTTGCTGTACTTGTGTACTGAACGGATAACCGCAGCGCAGAAGATCAGGAACTGAGCGTTTTCAGTCGGGTTTTCGCCTGGATCGAAAAGGCTGCCGTGACCGCTGCAACTCAGTGAGTAGTTAAGATGTTTACCTGATCCGTTGATTCCTGCGAAAGGTTTTTCGTGCAGCAGGCAAGCCATTCCATGCTTTTTAGCTACGCTTTTGAGAGTAGTCATAACCATCTGGTTATGGTCGGTTGCAATATTGGACTGTTCGTAAACGGGTGCAATTTCGAACTGACCGGGTGCAACTTCATTATGGCGTGTTTTTACAGGCACACCAAGTTTGTAGAGCTGATGTTCAACGTCCATCATGAAAGAAAGAACACGGCGGGGAATTGCGCCGAAGTAATGGTCATCGAGTTCCTGACCTTTAGCCGGTTTAGCACCGAACAGGGTTCTGCCTGCCATCTGAAGGTCTGGACGGGCAAAGAAAAAGTTTCTGTCGATGAGGAAATATTCCTGTTCAGGACCGGCGTTTGAAACAACGCGTTTACCGGAATCATCACCGAAGATTTTCAGAATGCGCTGTGCTGATTTATTGACAGCCTGATTTGCTCTGAGCAGGGGAGTCTTTTTATCCAGAGCTTCACCTTTCCATGAGATAAATGCAGTAGGAATGCACAGGAAGGTTCCGTTAGGATTTTCAAGGATGTATGCAGGGCTTGTAACGTCCCAAGCTGTGTAACCACGTGCTTCAAATGTTGCACGGAGGCCACCGTTAGGGAAGCTGGATGCATCAGGTTCACCCTGAATAAGGAGTTTACCTTCAAATTCTGCAATAGCGTTACCTTTTCCGTCAGGAGAAAGGAAACCGTCATGTTTTTCAGCAGTGAGGCCTGTCAGAGGATAGAAAACGTGGGTATAGTGTGTAGCACCTTTTTCCATGGCCCATTCTTTCATTGCGTTTGCAACTGCATCAGCAACGGTCGGGTCAAGTACAGCACCTTCTTCGATGGTTTTCTTAACGGATTTATAGACCTTTTTAGGAAGTCTATCTTTCATAACGTTGTCATTAAATACGTTACAACCGAAAAGTTCAGTAGGCTTAGTGTCTGCAAAGCTGAAAGATGCTTCTGGGGCTGTGTAGTTAGTTATCGCGGTGATTGCGCTCTGGCGGGACAAGTTTGCACTCATTTGAAAAAACTCCTTGAGTCAATTTAATTGTGATCTCCGACCCGGCGGAGAGTAATGGGCTTATTTGCAAAACTGATTTTCAAATAAGCACGTGGTGTGCCTAAAACATATTTATTAATAAATTAAGCTATTTATACATGTTTAGCTGTACTGGCTAGGGTGAATAGCTTACAAAAATGTAGAATAATGTAGTTGTTTCTGAAAAACATATTACGTTTTTGTAATTGATTTCAATTAAACATGTCTATGCTATGTGTTTTGTGACAAAAATGTGGATAACTCTTAGGTTTTGTCTGAGAGATATGTATAAAATGTAGTCATTTTTGTCAAAGCTTACGAATGTGAAGTTTTGTACTTATCGTTTTTTATGAGCTTGACCCTACATTAATATATATAGGTTGTCAGTCCAAAATTGGGTTAAAGTTCAGCTTCATGGTGATGCTTTTAATTTATACTTAAATTATGAATTCAGCATAGTTTTCAATTTTTTTTTGTTTCATATTCAGCCTCATTTCCTGATATTTAAATTGATTATTATTCGATAAACATATTTCTCAAATTTTTATTTCAGTTAAAAACATTAGTTTATATTTTCAATAACTTGAGCGAGTGGTTGTAGTTATTTTATTAATTAGTGTCGTTTCGGGGTTATTTATCTTGTCTATAACGAATTTGTTTTGAGTTTTATTAGGTTATGAACGCGTAGTTATTAAGTTTTTAATTAAAAATGTAAAAGCTGAAATTCTTGAAATGAGAAGAAAAAAGTGCTAATATTTACCAGTTAAGTAAATTTAAGATGGAAAATTTCCCAGTTGAGCGGTCAATCTTCATTATTACCTTATGGAGATGTTTTAAAAATTTCTCGTTAGTCTTGGAGGACTCATGAAAAAATTGCTGTCACTCGTTGTAGCTGTGCTGATTACTGTGGCTATGGTTGGATCTGCTTTCGCAAGTAAACTTACTGTTGCCTGTGACACCAGCTTTCCTCCTTTTGAATTCAAAGATCCCAAAACAGGTGTTCATACCGGTTTTGACGTTGAACTCTGGAAAGCTATTGCTGATAAATGCGGTGTTGAGTACGAATTGCAGCCAATGGACTTCAATGGCATTATCCCCGGTCTCCAGTCTAATCAGATCGATGTAGGTATTGCTGGTATTACCATCAAACCTGAACGTGCTAAAGTTGTTGATTTTTCTGATGGTTATTACAACTCAGGCCTTCTTCTTCTTGTCAAAAGTGATGACAATTCTATTAATGATATTAAAGACCTCAAAGGCAAAATTATTGCTACCAAGCTGAATACAACTTCAGCTGAATTCGCTAAAACAGCTGATCCTAAAGAAGTTAAACTTTATCCTAACAGCGATGCTATGTTCATGGAACTTATGAGCGGCGGTGCTGATGCTGTACTTTTTGACTCTCCTGTTATCGGAGATTTCATGCGTAAAGCAGGTAAAGGTCAGGTTAAAGTTGTTGGTCCTCTTTACAATGGTCAGCAGTACGGCATTGCCTTTCCTAAGGGCAGCAAGCTTGTATCCAAAGTTAATGCAGCTCTCAAAGAACTTCGGAAAGATGGCACTTACCGTGAGCTTTACATCAAATGGTTTGGTAGTGAACCAAAATAGAGTAGCAGTTTAAGTAAATTAATGCAGAGAGCTGGGAACATTTTATGTTTCTGTTTTCTGAAGGGCGGCCGTCTGGCCGCCCTGACTATTTTTTAAGACAGGGGTCGTAATGGCATTCGCATTTGAAACATCAGTTTTCTGGGATACTTTTCCCATGCTCATGCGTGGACTTAAGCTCACAATTGAGATTACTCTTGGCGGTTTATTTTTAGGTTTTATCCTCGGTAGTACAGCTGGCCTGATGAAGCTTTCTCGTTCTTTTTTTGTTCGCAAAATTGCCGGGGTTTATGTTGAAGCCATCAGGGGAACTCCCATGCTGGTTCAAGCCATGTTTCTTTATTATGGTGTTCCTATGGCAATCGGAATGCGCATTCCTCCTATGACCGCCGGGATTGTTATTATTGCTGTAAATTCTGGTGCGTATATTGCCGAAATCGTGCGTGGTGCTGTTCAGTCAATTAATCCGGGACAGGTAGAAGCCGGACGTTCCATAGGCCTTACCAGTGCACAGACAATGCGCTATATTATTTGGCCTCAGGCTTTAAAACGCATGATACCGCCTCTTGGAAACCAGTTTATTATCAGCCTTAAAGATACCTCTCTGCTTATGGTTATCGGTGTTGGCGAACTTATGAGAACAGGTCAGGAAATTACCTCCGTAAACTTCCGTGCATTTGAAGTTTATCTTGCTGTTGCCTGTGTTTATCTTGTTATGACTCTGTCTATCGCAAATGGTATGCGTATGGTTGAGAAAAAGCTCAATACTTCCCGGAGGTAATTTTATGATTCAAATTAAAAATCTTTACAAAAGTTTCGGGCAGCTCGACGTCATCAAAGGTATTGATCTGCATGTTAAATCAGGTGAAGTAGTCTGTATTATCGGTCCTTCAGGGTCCGGTAAATCTACTGTTTTGCGCTGTATCAACAAACTTGAAGAGCCAACTTCCGGTACTATTATTGTGGACGGGCATGATATTATGCAAAAGTCTACCAATATTAATGAAGTTCGGGCTGAAGCCGGAATGGTTTTTCAGCAGTTTAATCTTTTTCCACACATGACAATTCTGGAGAATGTTACTCTTGGACCTGTCAAAGTTCGTAATGTAAGCAAAAGTGATGCTAATGAGCTTGGATTGAAATTACTGGAAAAAGTTGGACTTAAAGATAAAGCCCGTAACTATCCAGATCAACTTTCAGGTGGGCAGAAACAGCGTGTAGCTATTGCCCGTTCACTGGCTTTGCAGCCCAAGGTTATTCTTTTTGATGAGCCTACTTCTGCGCTGGACCCCGAGCTTGTAGGGGAAGTTCTGGAAGTTATGCAGCAGCTCGCAAAAGAGGGTATGACAATGGTAGTTGTTACTCACGAAATGGGGTTTGCCAAAGAAGTTGCTGATCGTTTGATCTTCATTGACGAGGGAATTATTCAGGAAGAAGGCGTACCTGCTGAGGTTTTTGCTAATCCTAAAAATCCACGTCTCAAAGATTTTCTAGGCAAAGTTGTTTCACATCTTTAGGTGTATCTGCTGATATTATTACATAAATTTTATGTGAAAAAGTTTAGAAAACAAAGTTTTTCGAATTACTAAAAAGCTCATATTAATCTTTTTGTCGGTTTATTATAACTGGCTGTAAGAGTAAAAAATGCCATAATACTAGTGTATTGTGGCATTTTTTATTTTTTTTTACATAAATTGTATTATATAAAATAGTTGACTGTGCTTAGTATTTACACAATAAAATATTGTTGAATGTAATTTTTAATATGGAGAAAACGATATGAAAAAAGTTTTTGGCTGTTCTATGGTAGTTTTGGCTTTAACCTTGATGTGTTCTCTGGCTATTGCTGCTGACTATCCTGAGATACGCGGTACTTGGGTTGGTAAGGTCAGAATGATCAAAAGTGATGGTTCAATCATCACATCAAAATCTGCCATGGTTATCAACAAGCAGGATGGAGAGCTTTTTTCAGGCTATAAAGCGTGGTTTGCTGAGAATAAGGATAACCTGATTACTGAGAATTTTAAGGGTATTATCGGCGCAGATGGTAAATCACTGTATTTAGCTGAAGCCGGAGAAGGATATACTCAGGGATTTATTACCGGTAAGCAGAGTATGTCACTTTATTATCTCGAAGATGGACGTAAATGCAAAGCTATTTCTTACAGTATGGAAAGAATTCATTTCTCTCGTGCTTTTATTGATATTGATAAAGACGGAAATAAAACTGTTATCCGATCTGAAATAGTCAGAGTTTATCCTCTTAACGCTGAACGTATTATGAAAGAGGCTGATCTCAACAAAGACGGTAAGTTGAGCAAACAAGAGTGGGAAGCCTGGAAGAAAAACAAATAAAAAGCAAAGGCACGATCCATATGATCGTGCCTTTTTAATGGATTTATTGCCTTACGAGGGTATCGGTTCTTTTTAATAATCTTAAACAGATCTTGTTATACCGCCGTCTACGCGCAGATTTTGTCCCGTTATGTAGCTTGATTTTTCAGAAGCAAGAAAATAAATAGCATCTGCTATTTCCTCAACTTTACCATAACGGCCCATTGGAATGCGCGCGCGACGTTCATCTTTTTCCGGCAGGCTATCAATAAATCCGGGAAGAATATTATTAATACGAATTCCTTTATCTGCATATTTATCAGCATAAAGCTTACTGAACGCTGCAAGACTTGAGCGGAACATGCCGGATGTGGGAAAGAGTTCTTCAGGCTCGAAGCAGGCATAAGTTGAAATGTTGACAATTGAGCCGCAGCCCTGTTTCAGCATAACAGGTGTCACGAGGCGGGCAATGCGAATGACGTTTAGCAGATATACTTCCATACCCTTGATGTAATCCTCATCAGTCATTTCAAGAATATCACCTTTCGGACCGTGTCCTGCACTATTGACAACGACATCAATTCTTCCCCATTTTTCTAGAACCTTACTGATAAATTCACTCAGATCATCAGGGTTGAGGTTAGAACCTGTGTAACCGAATCCGCTAAGTTCATTTGCAAGGTCTTCACCTTTACCTGATGATGAAAGAACAGCTACTTTGTAACCCTCAGCAGCTAATTTCCGGGCTGCTCCTGCGCCCATTCCACTTCCGCCGGCTGTAATGACAGCCACTTTATCCTGGCTCATATCTTCTCCAATTTATAGTGATACTTACATTGAATTGTATAATAAATTTATGGTATATTGAAAAAGTATAATATAAATACACTCCGTCTGGCTTGCAATTAATATGTAAAATATATTATATTCTTTATAATTTGGCTTTATCTATACTGTCCATTTGCCTTATATGCTTAAAATTTTAACAGGGTGAGGAATTGTGTCAGCTTCTCTTTTAAAATTTTCTTTTGCTGCTGTGAAAGTTTTCAGCATTACATTGTTTACTTTTTTTATATTATCGTATTCAACAAGTTATGCTAAAAATATAGTAGTGGGCGGGACGGCATACTGGAGCCCTTTTTGCTATACACTTCCTGATGCTCCTCATAAATTACGCGGTTTTACAGTAGATGTCGTGAAGCATATTTTTAAAGATGAAGTGCAGAATATTCAATTTTTGGAATTGCCGTGGAAAAGATGTTTACTAGCTCTTGAAAACAACAAGATTAATTTGTTGCTTGATGGCACTAATAGTTCAAAAAGACTGCAAAAATTTATTTTTTCTGACACCATTTATTATCTTGATAATGTCTTTTTTTATAGCAAGAAAAAGTACCATACTCCACCTGTAGTAAAATACGTCATAGATGTAGCTGATTATACTCTAGGTGGACTTTCTGGATCTAATTACGATTTATATCCATTTGATGTTTCTCAAGCTCAAGTTACCTCTCCAGATTATAAATCATTACTGGCAATGGTTGATAGAGAGCGTTTTGATTTTGCTATGGGGTTCAAACAAGTGATCGTATCATATGCAAAAATGAATAATATCAGTATGAATACAATAGGGTGGATTCCCATGCCTGAGGTTGAACCATTAAAGTTTTATATTCTTGCAACTAAAAGTCCTGAAGGTGAAAAACTTATTAAGCTCATTAATAGCGGGCTGAAGAAAATGAAAGAAGATGGTACGTTTAAAAAAATTGCAAAGCAGTACGGACTAGAGGATCTTCTGTTTTAAATTACTCCTTTGTTGCTAATTGGCTGAAAAAAAACCTTTCTTGTTCTGTGAGCTTGTGACGAGGCTTTTTTTGTCCCTTAAATATATTATACGCCATGAAGTGTATTTGGAAATTATTTGATTTATTATTTAGAGAATACATAGATGTATTCCATTCATTTGGTCTTACTCCTGAGTACATACTGAATAGTGATGTGTGTTTACGTATAATATTTGCAATGCTATTAAGTACCTTTCTGAAAAGAAACTCATTTTTATTGAATATTATGAAATTTACTTTGCAATTATTCCATGTTGGAGTTGCCAGAATATTATTAAGAGCATATGTCATACCATCTATGCACTTCCAGATAAGACATTTGCATATGTGTACCTCTTTTCCTCCAATATTTACATTGAATTTAGCTTGCCCTGATTTTTGAAACAAGCGTCTATTTTGCATTTCTGAAATTCTGGAATTTAAAGTTGAAATAATTATTTTCATCAATTCTTCATCACTATGAATATTGAATATACCAGGAGTTCTTTCAAACATGCGGCATGTTTCGCGTATTATTTTTGAAATTTCAAAAAAATCTTTATTTGATATTGCAGGCTCATGCTCTGGTTCTGCCTGTTCTGCCTGATGCAGAGTCGGAAAGATATTACTGATGCGAGACAGCTTTTGGTTATGTTTCTTACTTTCTTCCTTCGCAAGTATAGCTTCATTTTCTTTGTATAATTTCTGCAAACGGTAGTGTATTGTCTTAGCGGCTATTTTTTTGACCTTTGCTTCATAAAGTCTAAGATCATTTTCCTGCCACTTCAGATACTGCTTAATCATAGCTAAGGCATGTGCGAACCTTTCTTGCATTTCTGACTGGTTGTTATCATTCTTTTGAGCATAGTTTTTTACTATACAATCTGATTTTATAGTGAACCTTGGCCCACCATTCATATAGTGTATACTTGGATAGCTTACCCACAGCCTTCTGTCTCCTGAATATGGTATTTCAACTGAGACCTCACTTCCATCTACAATACATAAATTTATTGACGTAGCAGCACCATATATTTTGTTTTCAGAATCAAGCTTGCATTTAATAGGTTGATGCATCCTTATTTTATCTTCATGCAGTACTAATTTTTTGACACAGTTTTCGCTTAATATACGTTCTACTATTTCTTTTTGAGGAGTGTTAATCAATTCTTCTTCTGGAATAGAATTAACATGAGATATTATATTTGTATAATTATTACGAAGTATTATTTCTAAACTACAATCTTTAAATAAATGATTGTGATTGTGATTCTTCATGGCGGAGCTCCTGCCAATGCTTTACTCTGTATTTCAATATATATTTATAGTTTAAATCATGCACTATTTATTCCAATTTGTATATTTTTGTTATGCCTTTATAAAATATAATAATAATTATTGCTCGTACATAGTAGTAAAGAATAAAAGTGAAGCAGGATAATATCTTATGGTGAGAGTATTGCTTGCATTTTCTTCATAAAAATACAAAAAAAGCCGGATTGCAATAATCCGGCTTAAAGTAAAATGACGTTTTTTTGACTTTTATATGATTCCGTAAAGTGGCATTCCCGATACACCTAATGCATCAACTCTTTTTTCAATTTCAGGATCATCTTCCAGCGGGGGAGCTTGAAAACTTTTAAGTCGTGCATCAATAATGAACGATTTCTCAGTTCCCCAGTGCTTGGCATGTGTGAACGCACCTACACCATAAATATCAGTTGCCGGATCAGAGCGGGTAAATGTTACCCATAGGAAGTTATCCCAGTTCCGGCCGGTAAAATTTTCATCGTCAGCTACTACAATCATGGGGAAGCCTTCAATGCCTCTGGTCTGCTGTAAATATATAGCTAATTTATCAATTTCAGGGGCTTGCATACCACGTTCAGTTTCGCTTTTACATCCTTTGATGATCAATATTCCCGGCGCAAATACTTTTACATTACTGAATCCGTCCGGAAGATTTATCTGTGTGGGCAGATCTGTATTAAGTTCGCGTTTTTTGGCTCCTGCTGCGGCAAATATCAATTTTGATCCTTCATTTAAACCTGTGCCAGAGTAGTCAAGTGTATCAATTGTGGTTCTGGTTATGAAATGAAGATCTCGTTTTAAGTCTACGCACTGAAGCATATGATTAAAAAATTGCGGGATGTTATGGCAGCTCTCTCCTTTTCGCATATCTTCCTTGGCAGCGATGAAGAGGTATTTAGCAAGGGAGGTCTGAGTGTTACCAAGCAGACCCATGGCATTAGTCAGCAGCTCCTGAGGCTGGCGTTCATCAGCATATGGAACATATCGTTCACTGCCAACGGCGAGCAAAAGTGGATGAACTCCGGCGACATCAACTGCATGTACTTCATGTACTCCTGAAAATACGGATGGAACCAGTTCGGATGTCATTTCGTGGATAAAATCTCCGAACATTGTATCTTCCTGCGGTGGGCGTCCAACTGTTGTGAAAGGCCAGATTGCGTCATTGCGATGGTATACTTTATCTACTTTCAGCACTGGAAAATCATGAGCAAGACTGTAGTAACCTATATGATCTCCGAAGGGACCTTCGGCTTTTTTATAGTTACTGATGGTTCCGCAAATACAGAAATCTGCTTCGGATGGAATGGGCAGGCCGTTATTTTTATGAATTATCGGAATTCTATGACCGCCCAGTGCTCCTGCAAAGAAAATCTCAGCCAGTCCTTCAGGTAGCGGCATGACTGCGGCGAGGGTCATAGACGGGGCTCCGCCCACAAAAATATTTACCTTCAGTGGTTGTCCTTTTTTAAGAGCCTGTGCGTGGTGATGTCCGATACCTCTGTGGATCTGGTAGTGCAGGCCCGCCTCTGTATTCGTGTAGTCATTGCCGGATATCTGTACCCGATACATGCCCATATTAGAACTTGAAATGCCGGGAGAATCCGGGCTCTCTGAGTATACCTGCGGCAGGGTTATGAATGCCCCGCCGTCCATAGGCCATGAAATAAGCTGAGGCAACTGTGAAAGGGTGGTTTCATTCTCCATAACAGGGCCGCTTGAAAGTTTTTTGGGCATGGTGTGAAAAGCAGTACGTGGAGCGCCAAGGTATTTCCAAGGACGTTTAAGCAGCTCCATGGGCGAGAGCTTGAGCTTCATAAGGCGTTCAACGGTCTCAATTGTATCGCGGAAGATATAATGCATACGTTCTTTGGTGCCATAAATATTGGCGGCCATGGGAAATCTGCAGCCTTTCACATTAGTGAACAGCAGGGCCGGTCCGCCAGCCTGGAACACTCTGCGCTGAATTGCGCCCATTTCAAGATTAGGATCAATTTCCTGCTCTATTCGGATCATCTCGCCGCGTTCTTCAAGGGCGGTGAGGCATTCACGTGTATTTTTGTAACCCATAACTTTTCCTTTTCGTATTCAAATATTGTGCGGCTGAGTGTATGGATTACTGGCTGTGGAATCAAGCTTATTAGCCATGAAAAAAGCCTGCATTTTATAGCAGGCTTTTACTTTCAGAAAGGGACAGGTGTTGAATATAATTTAACGTAGAATTTTATTTGCCAACAGTTTTTGGATGCCAACGACATCGCTTCCTTTTTTTAGCTCTTTGAAAACAGGTTCATGTCTTCCTGAAATCCACATAGTAAGTTCTGAGTCCAGATCAAAATGACCTGCCGTTTCAACCGAGAAACTGGTAATAGACTTATAGGGGATTGATAGATACTCAACTTTTTTACCGGTCAAGCCTTGTTTATCAATCATGATTAGACGGCCAGTCGTAAAAACATACATATCGCGAATGACTTTAAAAGCCCGTTCTACCTGTTCATTGTCGCCAAGAATAGGAGCAAGCTCTTCCTGCACATCTTCAACACTTATTTCACTTGCATTACCCATAAGTCCGTCAAGGAATCCCATATAATCTCCAATGTATTTTTAAATTAATGTTTATAGTGTACTTTATATTACCGAGTATTTTATGTCGAGCAGGGAATTAATTATATTGCGTTAATAAAGTTTAAATACGACAGAAATGGATTATCTTAAATCCAAATCAGTTCTTTTGTTATTCGGTATTTGACCATTTTGACTGATATTTTCGAAAAATTGTGTAACATATTCGTCGTGCCGGGCAATTTCTTCTTTTGGAATGAATTTTTGATAGCGGCGCTTGTATTCCTCGTTACATTTGCCGTCTATGATAGCGTTTATCTTTTTGATAACCTTTTTCCCCCATTCATTTTTACTGCAACCTGCATAAATAGGAGTATATTTAGGGATTTCCAGTACCGGGATGAATGTGAATTTATCTTCAATTTTTCCTTTGGAAACCAGCCATAACATTTCGCTGGCAAATCCTAATGTGCAGTCTACGGCTTTTTGTGACTGCACGCTCTTCATAAGATGTTCTAATAAATCTCTTTTATAGTGAATAATAATTTTGTTAGAACCTGTGTATTGGTCAATCAGCTTGTCTGCTGAGCCTCCGTAGCGTCGTCCTTTGGAAATACCAATCTTCATATTAGAATTTTTGAGTATTTTTTCAATTGAAATGAATCCGCCATCAGTCATAAACCTTTCAAATTCTGGTAGCCTAGATTTGAGAATTAAAAGTCCTGCCGAAAGGAACAGCATCACAGGATTACTATATTCTATAAATTTTTCACGCTCAGGGGTTTTTATCAAAGTTACACAGCAGCCATTTGTTTCAGCCAGCTGTTTTAAAATACGCCCATAGTTTCCGGAGCGATCACTGTGATTGTATTCAGGCATTCTTTTCTTTAAGTATCTCTCAAGATAATTTGAATGACCTTGGCCTGCATATACTCCTGTTAGTATTGAGCCTGGAGGGAAATCAGCATGATACCAATAAATATTATCGTCTTCAGCGTAAGCTGACTGTATAAAAAAACATGTGATAATTAAGATGAAGATGTTTAAGTGTCTCATAATAAATGTTTTTTTTGATATTTAAAAGTTCGATAGTAATGCTTTGTTTTTTCTTATAACACTATAGTTTTTTTACGCTGTTGTGTATGTTATTTTTTTTCTAATTTTTAAAATTTGTTGTTGCATAAATTAGAAAATAGTTTTTTATTTATGAAAGATTTACCTATGTCTTTGTATTAAAGCTATTAGTTTTATTTATGAGTGTCTCATGGGCAAAAAATTTTAACTAGTTGTTTGTATGATATTTTTTAAAATACTGCTATTGTATAATTTAAAATAGTGATGAATATTTATTGATGGAATTATTAATCAACTTTGGATTTTTAGGACTATTTACTGCAGCTTTTCTTGCCGCAACTATTCTTCCTTTCAGTTCAGAAATTGTGCTTAGCGCTCTTATTTTAAGCGGGATGAACCCTTTTATACTTGTTACTGTTGCTACCCTTGGTAACGTACTTGGCTCTATCGTTAATTATGGGCTTGGCTACGGTGGGGGAGAAATTTTTAAACGAAAATTTTCAACGGCATCGGAAAGAGAAGTTAATGCATCGCTGGCCAGGTTTGAAAAATATGGTATGTATTCGCTGCTGCTTGCATGGGTTCCTGTTATTGGTGATCCACTAACCGTTGCAGCCGGGCTTTTGCGGATTAATTTCTTAATATTTTTAGTTCTGGTTACAATTGGAAAATTAGGCCGTTATATAGTTATCTCAGTAATACTCTGCGCTGGGGGATAGTGTTGAAGGATCTATAAAAAAATATGCAGCTCTTAGCTCTTTTAATCCGTTTTGATTGGTGTTAATTACGCAAGTCGATCTTTTGAGGAACAAAAATGCATTTTAGAAATGTGTAATTAGTATAACTATCAATAATTAAAGGTGAAAGAGTTGTCTCAGCCTACTGAAAAGAGCCTTGCTCTAATTAATAACTACGTTAAAAAATATTGTGCACGTACCGGACTCAATATTCATCCTATGGCAGATGTTTCAGATGCCGTTATAACCGGGCTGGCCATGCATATGGATGACCTCAAACGTCCTCTTTGCCCTTGTCGTTTTTATCCTGATAAAAAGGAAGCTGTGAAGGAAAGAGACTGGCTTTGTCCATGCAATGATATGAAAAATTATAAATACTGTCACTGCATGCTGTTCGTAAACCCAGAAGGTATGCCTGTTACCGAGAATCTACCAAATGACCATGATGGCAGGACCACCTACGGATTCGTTGCTGATCCGGCACCGGAAAAAGGCAACAAGAAATAGCTGTAGCTGAAATTATTCGTTTGAGAATAATTGATTTTTAGAAAATCAAAAGTTTAAGGGGCGCTAACTGTACGGTTAGCGCCCCTTTGCTATGGACTTTGGTCGTGAGTATTTCGTGGTTATTCAATCAGGTCAAATTCATTTGCTGAGAATTAGTCAAATGATCTGATTGTTGAAATGTGAAGTATAAAAAAATATTTTCCAATTATTTTAGATGCTAAGTGTTTGGTACAGACTGAATCATTCGTGGAAATCGAGAGTAGTGCATGAAAGTTTCTTGTCATAGTGGTGTGGGAATGGAGTTTTTTGAAGTCAGATCACCTATAAAATTACCTATTGAAGATAATTTAAATAACTAAGGGGTTTAAGCATTACTGCCTAAACCCCTTAAATTATGGCGGAAAGGGTGGGATTCGAACCCACGTATGGTTTGACCCATAACTCGATTTCGAGTCGAGCGCGTTACGGCCGGACTTCGCTACCTTTCCTAAATATATATAGTGGCTGAAAAAGGACTTCCAGCCTTGTGGAAGAAGTTTGTATAGCTACTCTTGCTTTATTTCGCAAGCTTAAATGAAGCTCTATCTGGTATAATTTGTAAAATTTTATCGTGATGACAGGTGGTTGAGATTAAAAAGATTTATAGTTTGAAGCATGTGATGAATGATGCTGCGAAGTAAATATCTTGTGAGTCTTTAGTGGTTTCACATAATGAATAACTGAAGACGTCAGAAGCTTATAACTTATGCTGTGCGGATTGTTGTAGCCCAGGATCGAATCTGCTCAATTCGTTTTCTACAATATTTTGTAGATTTTCACTGAACATAGCCTTGCCATATCCTGTAATACGAGAATTTACATGTGCTTTTGAAGGTCCGGTTGACATATTCTTTGAATCAAAGGACCAGTTTTCAATAATATTTTGATATTTATCAACGTCAGAATGAGGATGTATGAATTGAACAATTTTTGAAAAATATTTTATAGGATCAGATTTAATATTTTCATATTTAAGTGCTAAGACACTCTGATTATTTGATTTGTATTTTTCAAATTTTATATTCATGCACTTCCAATCGTTAATGAATTTTTTAAGAGTTTTAGCTGTGATAATATCACCTTGCTCATTTTTCTGGTAAGAATCGATCATTAAAAAATCGTTTATTGTAAATCTGCACATTTCTGCATCAGCTCTGTTTGTCTTAGTAGATCTATAGAAATGCATTATGTAGGAAGCTAGAAAATCGTATAAATTACGATGCAAAAAAATAATTTTTGCTTCAGGAAAAACTCTCTGAATACGCGAAAAAACTTCAGCAGAGAGAGCTGTCGTCTTATCTCCAATAGCCGTATTTTCTGCTAGCCGCCGTAAAAAACAGTTAAGCACAATTTCACGGGTAGCTTGGTCAGCCATTTTCTGGGTGATGTTGATTTTACTGTCCTCAGAAACAAAATTACGCTTTTCAACTGTTTTTATTTCAACCAGATCATCAAGCCAATTTTGTTTTCGCTCGCATACATAATCACCCCATTGGTAAACTGATTTATAGATTGAATCATAAAGTGATGGTGTATTTTTTAAACCAGACGCAAAGAAAAGTCCCTCTCCGATACAGCAAATGCCTTTAACGTCATTAAGCATATTCTTAATCCACGTAGATCATGTCTTCGGAAGTCCGGTTATAAAAAATATTTTTTCCATCTTCACTCCTGTCTCAAAGTAATATCAAGTCTATCCATAAGCCAATAGATTAGAATATATTTTTTGCCTCAGATTTTGCTGTACCAGACAATAATACTATTCTCTAATGGAATTAGTATCTGTATATTAATTAGATAGAAATTGGAATGGATGATGGATTAAAGATATAATGGGAGGCTTTATTTTCTGCGTTGTAGAAAAAAACTTTGCAGCATGGTTTTGCACTCTTCTTCGCTGACCCCGCCTATTGTCCAGAATTTGTGATTGGCAAAGGGGAGTTCTGTTCCTTCCAGATTTGAGACAACAGCCCCTGCTCTGGGGTCCGGTGCTCCGAAGACTACTCCTGCAACTCTGGAGTGAATTATTGCTCCTAGGCACATAATGCATGGTTCCAGAGTAACAACCAGAATCGTTCCTCTGGGTAATCGGTAATTACTAAGCGTGTTACAGGCATTGCGGATACATCTTACTTCTGCATGTGCGGTGGGGTCGTTATCGGTGACGGGAGAATTATTTCCAGTGGCAAGCAGCTCTCCTTCGGCAGTAAATAATGCTGCTCCTATTGGAACTTCATCGTTTTGACGGGCTTTGAATCCAGCCCGTATGGCAATATCCATCATTGACCGCCAGGTTTGACCTTGCGGCGGCTCTACTGGAGGATTTCCCCTGATGATGATTTTATTGCTGCTCATAAAAAATAAAAAGGAGAAGGAAGTATTCTCCCTCCTCCTGTTTGTTAAGTTTTTTCTAAGCTAAGAAATCAGTCCGCGTTTAAGGACTGTCAGATACTTTATAAGTCGATGCGAATCGTCGTTAAAAAGTACTTTGGCACATGTAATCTATAATGATTTAATGTAGTTTACGCCACCTTCAAGCAAAGTCAGACCCAGCACGGGAATATCACCTCTGGTCCACTTGGGGTGATTGGTGGGGTGGTTGTATGCTTCAGGATGCGGCATGAGTCCAAGAATGCGTCCGCTCGGGTCGGTAAGACCTGCAATACCAAGGGGAGAACCGTTGGGGTTAGCGGGGTATTCCTGAGTAACGTCACCAGATTCAGCATCAATGTACTGCAGAGCGATGAGATTGTTCTCCACGATTTTATCCATCATGGCATCATCAGCAGGAACAATTTTACCTTCACCGTGGCGAACAGGAACATTAAGGGTGTCAATTTCTTTAGTGAAAACACAAGGAGACGCGGGGTTGGCTTTGAGGTGAACCCAGCGATCTTCGTATTTTGCGGAGTCATTATGACTCAGGGAAACCTGACGTGTAAAATATTCGCCACCGACAGCGGGAAGCAGTCCTAGTTTAACCAGCAGCTGAAATCCATTACAGATGCCGAGAATAATTCCGCCATCGTCAAAGAATTTTTTTATCTGATCTACCAGCGGATGACCGTCGGCAGTCTGGGCATGTTTCCAGCGAAGCGCCGCAGCCTGAGCTGATCCAAGGTCATCTCCATCAAGGAATCCACCTGGAAAAATCAAGAAATTATAACCTTCTAGGGTCTTTTTACCTGCAGTAAGGTCAGAGAAGTAGGTAATGTCTACTTCGTCTGCTCCTGCTTTCTTAGCGGCATGAGCAGATTCGTTTTCACAGTTGGTTCCGTAACCGGTAATGACTAAAACTTTAACGCGAGCCATATATTTTTGTCCTCCAGATGTTGACAATAGAAATATTCAAAGACTATCTAGTCCTTGTTTGAAGAGAGGAACATAATTGCGGGTCAGCTTCCCGTCAACAGTCTATATTCCTCAGGACGTACCGCTAACACATATTTTTTAAGTGGGAAACGCCTGAATAGAGATTGTTTACGGGGTGGGTCTCGTTTTGTGTTTTTTTTGTGATACTGACTTTATTCGCTGTACTTTTTGTATTATGTAGCAGCGATAATTTTAAATAAATAATCCGCCATGGGACGGGAGCATTATGAAAACCAAATTTATTTTCATCACCGGGGGCGTGTTGTCCTCACTGGGTAAAGGTCTGGCAGCCGCATCTATCGGCGCACTTTTGAAAGCAAGAGGTCTGACCGCAACAATTCAGAAGCTTGATCCTTATATTAATGTTGATCCAGGTACAATGAATCCATTTCAGCATGGAGAAGTTTACGTAACTGATGACGGGGCAGAAACCGATCTCGACCTCGGGCATTATGAACGTTATTTAAATGTGCCGCTCAGTCAGAACAATAACTTCACATCCGGCCGCATCTACCATACCGTTATTAATAAAGAACGTCGCGGTGATTATCTCGGTGGTACTGTACAGGTTATCCCCCACATTACGGATGAGATTAAAAATGCTGTTAAAGGTGTTGCTAATGGTGAAGACGTAGCTCTCATTGAGATCGGCGGAACTGTAGGTGATATCGAAGGTCTTCCTTTTCTGGAAGCAATCCGCCAGCTTCGCTCCGAGCTGGGCAGTGAAAATGTCCTTTATATTCATTTGACACTTGTTCCTTACCTGAAAGCTGCCGGTGAAGTAAAAACCAAGCCTACACAGCACAGCGTAAAAGAACTGCGCAGCATCGGTATTCATCCCGACATTATCCTTTGCCGCAGTGAAGTTGAACTGGATGAAGATATCAAACGCAAGATTGCACTTTTCTGTGACGTTGATCGTGATGCAGTTTTTACTGCCGTTGATGTTGCATCCATTTACGAAGTTCCACTAAGTTTTTATCAGGAAGGACTGGATCAGAAGATTGCTATTATGCTTAATCTTCCTGCTAAGAATTGTAACCTTGAGCCATGGAAAAGACTTAACTATAAGCTCCAGAATCCTAAAGGTGAAACCACAATTGCTATTGTAGGTAAATATGTGGATTTGAAAGAAGCTTATAAAAGTCTGCATGAAGCACTTATTCATGGCGGCGTTGCAAATGATGTTAAAGTTAAACTGCGTTACGTTAACTCCGAAGAGATCACCCGTGAAAATGTGAAAGAAAAAATGGCCGGCATTGACGGCGTTCTGGTTCCGGGCGGTTTCGGTTCTCGGGGTGTGGAAGGCAAGATTGCAGCAATTGAATATGCTCGTGTGAACAAAGTGCCTTTCTTCGGTATTTGTCTTGGTATGCAGTGTGCAGTTATTGAATATGCACGTAATGTACTTGGTCTTACTGATGCGAACTCTGAAGAATTCGACAAGCACGGTAAAAATTCAGTTATCTATCTGATGAAAGAATGGTTTGATTACCGCACTGAAAAAACTGAAAGTCGCTGTGAAGAAAGTGATAAGGGCGGAACAATGCGTCTTGGCGCTTACCCCTGTAAAATTGTTGAAGGTACTAAAGCAATGGATGCTTACAGTAAAACAGCAATTCAGGAACGTCATCGTCATCGCTACGAATTTAATAAAGAAAAATTCGCTGACCAGCTTGTTGAAGCAGGTCTGGTACTCAGCGGTCTTTCTCCTGATGAAACTTTGGTTGAAATCGTGGAAGTACCCGATCATCCATGGTTCCTCGGCTGTCAGTTCCATCCGGAATTCAAGTCTACTCCAATGAACGCACATCCTTTGTTCAGGGATTTCATCAAAGCTGCCCGTGACAATAAATAATTTATAAAAATTACAGGCTGCCTGAAAGTATTGTTTATGGTACTTTCAGGCATCCTTTATATTTGGAGGGCAGCATATGACTCCCGATGAATTATATCAGAAAAGTTTACATGGTCCTTTTATTTTAGCCGGGCCGTGTGCTTTGGAAAACATGGACGTTGCCTTGCGGTCTGCAGAAGTGCTGGCAGGTATTGCTGAACGTCTTGATGTTACAGTTATTTTTAAAAGCTCTTTCGACAAAGCTAATCGTACCTCTATCAAATCGTTCAGAGGTCCGGGCATGGAGGAAGGGCTTAAATGGTTGCAGCGTATAAAAGATGAGACCGGTTTACCTGTTGTAACTGATATCCATACCCCGGATCAGGCTGCGCCTGTCGGCGAAGTTGCCGATGTTATACAGATTCCGGCATTCCTGTGCAGACAGACCGATCTGCTGGTTGCCGCAGCTGAAACTGGACGGGTTATTAACGTAAAAAAAGGCCAGTTTCTCGCTCCTCACGAAATGAGCCATGTTGTTGGTAAACTGCGTGAGGCAGGAACAGAGCGTATCTGGCTCACTGAGCGTGGATCAAGTTTCGGCTACAATAATCTTGTTGTGGATATGCGCTCTATGGCAATTATGAAAGAGTTCGGTTGCCCGATCGTTTTTGATGCTACGCACTCTGTACAGCTTCCCGGTGGTCTGGACGGTAAATCCGGCGGACAGCGTGAATTTGTACCTGTTTTGTCGCGTGCAGCAATTGCAGCAGGTGCTTCAGGCGTGTTTATGGAAGTTCATCCTGATCCTGAATGTGCTTTATGCGACGGCCCTAACAGCTGGCCTCTTGAGCGGACTGAAGATTTAATTAAAGATCTGCTTGCCGGATGGAGTGTGAACTATGCCTGCTAAAGAAAATGCTCGCAGAGTTAAATTACTTATTCTCGATGTTGACGGTGTGCTGACTGATGGCGGACTTTATTATGATAAAGACGGTAATGTGAGCAAACGTTTCAACGTGCAGGACGGGCTGGGGATTAAGTTTGCACAGCAGGCAGGAATTGAAGTTGCAGTTATTACCGGACTTAATCATGGCGCTGTTGAAAAGCGGGTGAGCGAGCTTGGGATTACTGAGTATTATCCCGGGCAAAGGGAGAAACTTCCGTTTTATGAGAAGCTGTTGGCAAAAAAAGGTTTGACTGACGAAGAAGTCGCATACATCGGGGATGACTGGATTGATGTTCCGGTTATGAAGCGGGTTGGTCTGCCTATGGCTGTTAAAAATTCTCAACCTGAGCTTTTTGGTGTCAGTAAGTGGATCTCCAGTAAGAAGGGCGGTCATGGAGCTGTAAGAGAAGCTATTTCGTACATTCTGGATGCACAAGGGAAGCTTAGTGAAATCTGGAAAGAGTGGGCAGGCTAAATGGCCCGATTCGGTGCTGTTTTATATTTTATACTAGCCGTGTTTCTCGGACTTGCTGCCGGGACTATTCTTGGCAAGAAGTATGCTTCGTATCCGCATATGGCTCGTGCTCTGGTTGAAAATCCTATTGTGGCAAATCAGAAGAAATCTGATATTTCCGCTGAGGAGATTGAACTTATTCAGGGTACAGGCGGAGATGTGGAGTGGATTCTGAGGGCCGGAAGTGCTGACTATGATCAGGAAAATGGATTGGTCATAGCGGATAAGCCTCGCGTAACATACTATCTGGGGCGTGACCGTAAAGAAGTTTTTGTACGTGCTCTGCATGGTGAAGTCAGTCAGAAAGGTGAGGGGCTGAAACTCTGGGATACCGTGCAAGGCCACTATGGAGACATGCAGCTTAAGTCTGATCGCCTTAATTTTAAGCCTAAAGATAATATGCTTTTTCTGGAAGGTAATGTAAAAGTGCAGAGTCCTTCCGTATACATAATGTCCAAAAGGGTGAAGGTTAATCTTGTCACCCGTGAAATAATGATTGAAGATGGAATGGAAGCACTTATTTCTCCGAATATGGTGGCAATGCCTGAATAAATCATTATGAAAAGAGCATTAAGAAATATAATAGAAGCGAGTAATCATTTGATTAGCACATCTGAAAGAAGTTCATTGTTCCGCAGTCGTTCATTTTCTGTATTTCTACTCCATACATTTGCCTGTATGGTGTTTTTTTTCGCACTTGCCGTAGGCTCTAAGGCTCATGCATATGATAAATCTAAACTTAATGTTACGAAATATATTGCTAATATAAGGGAAACTCCCTCTTTGAAAGCACCTGTCGTATGGGTTCTTTCTCCTGCCGAGGGTTTTTTAGTTGGTAAGGAAAAAAAAGGCTGGCTTCCTGTCTATCCGGCTGCTGATGGAGAATTGAAAAATCCTGTAGGTTATATTTCTAAAAAAGTAGTAATTCCTGTTTCATCAGACTGTCCCCTCGTAGACTGGGGTGATGTCCGTTATCTGGGCAAAGATTTAAAATATTATCTTGAGCGCACAGTAAAATCCTCCACAGGAGGAATGTTTAAAACCGGTGATAAAATTAAGGTCGGTTTTCTTAGGGACGGCTGGTACGCAGTTTTTAAAGCAGACGGAAAAGTTACTTCTGAAGCGGGAGCTTTGGGTTATGTAAAAAAAGAGCAGGTTGACATTGCTCTCGATGATGCCCGCATCCGTTATGCTGTGCGAAAAATTAATGTAATAGAAAAGCCTGTTTCAACTTCTAAGACTGTAGGCATTCTCAGTCCTGGTCATCGAGCTCAGGTTGGAGCTGAAAAGGGTGGAATGTACGCTCTTTATCGTATCGATACTCTTGTAAAGAAAGATACTCCTGTCTGGGGTTATGCATGGGGACCTTTTTTAGCCGCTTATCCTAAAAATCTTGAACAGCAGCAAATGGCCGGTATTGATGCCCGTAAAGCTGAGATTGCAGCCGTTAAACAGAAAAAGATTACGGATGAGGCTATACGTAAAGATAAGCTTGATGCGATGGAAGATGCTATGCAGGAGATTCTCGATGCTCCTGTTGTAACTAAAACCATGTATTCCATGGCGGTACTCAATGTCCGGTCGCAACCCGATGCAAAATCTCTCATAGTTGACAAGTTGGAGCAAGGTGATGCTGTTACTGTAGGTGCTCAGGAAGGTAAATGGTACCCTGTATTTAAAACTGTAAAAGGGCAGGAGGCTAAACGCATAGGTTATGTTTATGGAACATATCTGCAATCCCAGGCTCCTGCGGAAAAGAAAAAAGATACTCCGGTAAAGAGAAAGCCCGCAGGCGGTCCTGATGATGTGCCTATCAAAATTACTTCTACTAAAATGACTTTCAGCGAGAACAATAACAGCATTATTTTTGCCGGTAATGTGAAAGTTGTTCGCCTTGATGTTACCCTTACATCTGATACTTTGACCGCTCACCTGCGACCTGATGGTGATTCCCTTGCCGATACACAGGAAAAGATAAAAAGAATTGTTGCTCAGGGCAATGTTAAGGTTGTCATGAACAAGCGCAAAGGCGATTGTGACAAACTTACTTATATTGTGGCAGATTCCATTATTCTCATGGAAGGTAATGCCAGACTGGAGGATGGTCCTAACCTTGTACAGGGTAACCTTATCAAGTTTTATCTTAAAGAAAACCGCTCTGAAGTTGTTGGTGGCAAGAAGCCTATTGAGGCGATTTTCTATACTCCAAAAAACGTAGGCCCCTAAGCCCCGATCTGTAATATATGGGAATATTATGAATTCAATTGTCGCCAAGAAACTGGTCAAATGTTACGGACCGAAAGAAGTTGTACGCGGTATCAATCTTACCGTGCGTGAAGGCGAAGTTGTGGGATTGCTTGGTCCTAACGGGGCAGGTAAAACTACTACATTTTATATGCTGGTCGGTGTTGTTAAACCTACTTCCGGTGAGGTTTATTACAATAAAAAAACGATTACCAGACTGCCTCTGCATGAGAGAGCCCGTCAGGGAATCAGTTACCTGCCACAGGAAAGTTCTATTTTTAAAAAGCTTTCTGTGCGTAAAAATCTGGAAATTATTATCGAGCATACCGGACTTTCAGGTAAAGCCGTCGGTAAGAGAGCTGATGAATTGCTTGACCAGCTTAATATTCTTCGCCTGGCTGACCAGAAAGCCATGTATCTGTCAGGTGGCGAAAGGAGACGTTTGGAAATAGCTCGGGCTATGATCAACAATCCCAAGTTCATCCTTCTCGATGAACCATTTGCTGGGATCGACCCTATCGCGGTAATTGATATTCAGGATATTATTTCCAGCCTTAAAGATATGGGGCTGGGTATTCTTATTTCTGACCATAACGTCCGTGAGACACTCTCCATTTGTGATCGGGCCTATCTGGTATACGAGGGTAGGGTTATTCTCAACGGTTCACCTGAGAGTATTGTGAAGAATACCAAAGCCAGACGTCTTTATCTGGGTGACAGTTTCAGTTTATAAGCTACACTGCTATAGAAATGTGGATATTTTTAATGCCGGATTCCTGTTGGAATTCGGCATTTTTTTGCTAGTTTTTATTAATTTTGTCATTGCTGATTTACAGTTTTGAAGAACATTGGTACACTTTTTTCATATGTCTTAATGTAAATTAAAAAAGTCAGTAATTACAGATAAATCTGTACAACTTGTTGCAAGCTGCAAAGTAGTGTGGCATACTTTAGATAAGCCCATAGAGTAGTGAAGAGCAAATTTATAAAGGGCTGACTTAGTTTTTTTTGCCGAAAATTATTTCTAATTGAATATATTGTATTAAATTACGAAGGTGGCGGACATTTATGGGGTTGGAACTTAGACAACAATTAAAGCTTACTCAGCAACTGGTGATGACTCCTCAGTTGCAGCAGGCAATCAAGTTGTTGCAGCTTTCCAGATTGGAGTTAGTTGATTCCGTTCATCAGGAACTAATGGAAAATCCGATCCTTGAGGAAGCAGAGGCAGCTGAAAGAACTGATTCTCCTGATGCTGATGCCGGAACAGCAACAGCTGAAGATGCTCAGATTTCCAAAGATGCTGACTGGGAAAATTATCTCGGTGAGTTTTCAAGTACTTCCAAGCAGTCATCATCACGTGAATCAGAAGCATTTGAAGACGGAATGTCTTTTGAGTCACGATTGACCAAGTCAACTTCTCTTGATGGACATTTGAGCTGGCAGATGTGTTTATCTGATTTTACTGAAAAGGAAGTGGCCATTGGCGACTGCATTATTGGTAATCTTAGCTCAGGTGGCTTTTTAAGGATTGAGTTGGAAGAAGTCTGTGAAACGTGTTATGCTGAAATCGAAGAAGTTGAAGAGGTTCTGCATAGGATACAAAGATTCGACCCTGTGGGGGTGGCTGCACGTACTCCTCAGGAATGTTTACTGATTCAAATGGAAGTGCTTAAGCTTGATGATGATCCTATTCTGGTCTCACTTGTACGGGATCATCTGGATGATCTGGAAAAGAAGCGGTATAAGCCTCTGGCCCGTAAATTCAAGCTTAGTATGGAAGATTTAAAGAGTTATCTTGACTTGATGCAGATACTTGATCCTTTACCCGGAGCAAGTTTTTCAGGCGGAGACTCTTTCTATGTCAGCCCTGATGCTTATGTTTATGAATATGATGGTGATTTTGTCATAGTTTTAAACGAAGACGGTCTTCCAAAGTTGCAGATGAATGCATTTTATGTGGAGACACTGGCATCCACTAAGGGAGAGGATAAGGAATATTTTCAGGAAAAGATGCGCTCGGCGCAGTGGCTCATGAAGAGCCTGTATCAGAGGCAGAGAACCCTGTATAAGGTCCTGGAATCCATAGTAAGATTTCAACGAGGTTTTTTTTCAGAAGGTGTTACAAAGTTAAAACCGCTTATTTTGAAGGAGGTTGCCGAAGATATTGAGATGCATGAATCTACGGTGAGCCGCATCACTACAAATAAGTATGTGTCGACACCTCACGGGATCTTTGAACTTAAATTTTTCTTTAACAGTGCTCTCGGTCTTGATGATGGTTCTCAGGTCGGTTCTGAATCTGTAAAAGCAACGATCAAAAAATTGATCAGTGAAGAAAACAGTAAGAAACCCATCAGTGACGAAAAAATTGCTGAATTGCTTAAACAGCAGCTTGAAGTCAACATCGCGAGAAGGACTGTAGCCAAGTACAGGACTGCAATGGGAATCCTGTCCTCGTCCAAGAGGAAAAAGGTTTTCTAATGTAAGTCCGGAGAACAAGCATATTCACCCATTACGAAGGAGGCTCTTTATGAACATTGTATTTACCTTTAAGAACTTCGACGCATCTGAACATCTGAAGGAATATGCAAACACTCGATTCTCCAAGCTTGTCAAGTTTGTAACAAACCCTGATAACACTGAAATGCAGGTGAATCTTTCAGTGGAGAAGTTCAGGCATGTTGCAGAAGTTGTGTTGAGCTCTGATCATTTGCAGATCTCTGCATATGAGGTGTCCGAGGACATGTATTCCACCGTGGATATGGTTCTGGACAAGCTCGAAGCCCAGCTTCGCCGCGCACGTGAAAAGATGAGGAGTCATAGACGTAAGGAAGATATTCCTGCTCGTATGGACGTTTTGAGCTATGCGGAAGAAGACGTTTACAGAGAACCTGTAATTGTTGAATCAGATTCCTTTGTGCCTAAGCCCATGAGTATTGATGAAGCTGCTGAGCAGCTCCAGTCTCTTGATCATGAGTTCCTTGTTTTCAGAAATGCGGATAACGAAGCTATTAATGTAATATACCGTCGTAATAACGGCGACTTCGGTTTGATTGACCCGGGATACTAACTGATGAATATAAGTGATAATCTGGTAAAGGATCTGGTTATTTATGAACTGCAAAGCTCTGAAAAGGCTGAAGTTCTAAAGGAAATGGTTTCCGCTCTTGAAGGCACAGGTCTTGAAATTGACGTGGATGAAGCCATGCGGGTCCTGATTGATCGTGAAAAACTTGGAACAACCGGTATAGGGGATGGCATAGCCATCCCCCACGGAAAACTGGAATGTCTTGAAGAAATTGTTGTAATTGTCGGCAGATCTGCTGATGGTGTCGATTTTGACTCGTTGGACATGAAACAGTGCAAAATATTTTTTATGGTTCTGGCTCCTGAACAGGGAGCCGGAACTCATTTAAAAGTATTGGCACAAATATCACGGCAGCTTAAAGATGAAGCATTTCGGCAGGCATTTATAAATACCAATGATAAAGATGAATTGCTGAAGCTGCTAGGCCTCAACTGATTCCAGTGAATAAGTTTTAATATAATTAGCAATGAACGAAAGTCATTGCTAATTTACTTTGCGGGCTTATAAACTTCTTTACAAAAGCTGGGAAATGTAAGCAACTGCTTATTTAGTTTCTATACGGATGATTGACTTAAGCTGGATCAAAATACAAATATCATGACTATGTTGAGGAGTAATTTAGGTGGAAAATATTGATTCATTTCCAGTCATAGTTGTAAGTGGACTTTCTGGGGCCGGTAAGTCGACTGTTCTTAAAGTTTTTGAAGATCTCCGTTTTTTCTGTGTTGATGGTCTGCCGGGCAGCATGCTTCCCAGAATGGTAAAAATGTTTTCATGCCAGGGTGGTTTGTATAAAGGTTTAGTACTGGGCATGGATCTACGGCAGATGGAGTTTACAGAAGAATGGCATACAGCATGTGAAGAACTGGCACGCGACGGTATTAAGCCAAGTCTTCTATTTCTTGAAGCAAGACTTCCGGAACTGGTCCGGAGGTATGCAACTACACGTCGCCTGCATCCTCTTGAGTCAAAGCAGATAGGTCTTGAACAGGCTCTTGAAGAAGAGAAAAGACTGCTTGAGCCTCTCCGCACCCAGGCTGATGTAGTTTTAGACACAACTACGTATTCTATCCACGATCTGCGTCGTAGAATTCAGGAAAAATGGTCAACTCTGACTGAAAAATCATTTGGACTGCGTGTGCATGTAATGTCTTTCGGCTTTAAGCATGATGTCCCGACGGCTGCAGATATGGTAATGGATCTTCGCTTTTTGCCTAACCCGTATTTCGACTTGAATCTCCGGCCTTTGTCCGGTCAGGATAAAGCTATTGCGGATTATGTTCTCGACACGGAACCCGGTTCAATTTTTATTGAGAAATATCTCGATTTCCTTCAATATGTGCTTCCTCTGTATGAGGAAGAGGGAAGGTACAGACTGACTATTGCAGTTGGCTGTACAGGGGGCAGACACCGTTCCGTGGCAACCGCTGAAAGGATATTTGCCACACTTAAAGATAACGGGTACTCTGTTTCTCTTGAACATAAGCATATTCATTTAAAGTAATCTGTCATTTTTGACTTCGCACTATATTGGGATATTTGATGGGCAAAGAATCTAGTAAAATCGGAATAGTACTGGTTACTCATGGTAACTTTGGAAAATCGCTGATCGAAGCCGCTGAACTTATTGTCGGGCCTCAGGATTTTATACTGTCACTGAGTGTTGATGTCTCGCAAGGCATTGATGCAGCTGTGGAGTCTCTTAAATCCAATATTGCAGAGGTTTCAAACGGTGTCGGTGTATTGATTTTGACTGATATGTTCGGCGGAACCCCAACCAATCTGAGTCTTTCGCTGCTGCATGATGATGTCGAGGTGGTGACGGGCGTAAGTCTGCCTATGCTGCTTAAGGCATTGCAGAAACGTAATGAGTCTTTGCAGGTTATGGCCGAAGAAGTCAGTAAAGCCGGAACCAAGGGTATTGTCATTGCAGGTGAAATGCTGCGAAAACGAACTTCGAAGGGTTAGTTATGCAGTGGGTGCGAATAGATAATAGACTTGTCCACGGACAAATTATTGAAACATGGCTGCCCTATACACATGCCAAGAATATTATTGTGGCAAACGATGCAGTTGCGGAGGATACATTGCAGCAGCAGATTATGTCTCTGGCAATTCCACAATCCATAAATTGTTCGTTTTCTACGGTTGAAGGGCTTCAAGATAAACTTATGACTGTTGGTGACTGTTCTGGTGGCATGATAGTTCTTTTTTCCTCTTGTGCCGATGTCCGCAGAGCTCTTGATCACGGATTTCACTTCAACTCTATTAATATCGGTAATATTCATTACGGTCCCGGAAAAAAACAAATCTCCCCAAGCGTAGCTCTCAGTTCAGATGACGAGTCCTGCCTGCATTATTTTAAAGGACGCGGGATTGAACTTGATTTTCGCTGCGTACCTAATGATCCTGTTCAGGTGAGGTTTTTATGATTTTTCTGCAAGGACTGGCATTACCTTTTTCTGCGTGGGTTGCGTTAATCGGTTTTTTTTTGCTGTTTTTTCACTTTTCCGTTTTACAATAAATCCCGGTCTGCTTGAACGGCCTCTGGTTGTTGGAGCCTTATGGGGTGCGGTAACCGGAGACGTGGCTACAAGTCTTAAGATTGCTGTCTTCTTTGAGCTTTTCTGGTTGGATAATATTCCTGCCGGAACTTACATTCCACCACATATACTTGCTTCTACTTTTGCAGCACTAGCTCTCACTACTTCTTTTGCTTTTACCGAAGCCAGACAGGTTATGATTATTATTCTTGCCTGCTTGCCATTAGCAAGAATTGGCGCATGGCTCGACTCCTCTCTAAGGTCTTGGCATAACAGGGGGTACCATAGATTACTCAACTGGGCGCGCCGCGGAAAAACCGGAGAATCAGTACCTGCCAATCTGGTTTTACAATCTATTTTAAGAACATTTGCAACTTCTTGGCTTTTTTTCTGGACAAGTACCATAATCCTTCATTATATGCTTTGTATATTTTTTCACAAATGGGGCCCTGTGGTCGCCGGTGTGGATATGAAATGGTCTTTTTTATGGATTGCTGCCAGTCTTGGAGGCCTTTTGGGGCTGAGATTGCGTAAAGCATACGCTACATTCGTCTTCGGCGTTGTTTTTTTCGGCTTTATCATCCTTGCTGGGATCGTATGACTTGGCATCGAAAGAAGATTGTGATAGAAGACACAAGCTCATTTAAGCTACCATATTTTGAGGAGGAATTTAATTATGGCTATTATTGCTGTTGGACACAAAAACCCTGATACCGATACAATTGCATCTGCAATTGCAATCGCAGACCTCTGGTCCAAGGTCAAAGAAGAAACTAAAGCTGTTGCACAGGGCGAAATCGCTCCTGAAACTGCTTTTGTACTGGAAAAATTCGGTTGCGCTGCTCCCGAAATCATGACCGACGCTACTGATCAGAAAGTCATCCTTGTTGACCATTCTGACCTGTCTCAGTCCATGGACAACCTTGGTAAGGGTGAAGTTGTAGCAGTTGTTGACCATCACAAACTTGGTGATGTAACTACTCCCAATCCCCTCGAAATGTGGGTATGGCCTGTTGGTTGCACCGGTACTGTTATCACTGCAATGTACAAATTCTACAATGTAGAAGTTCCTAAAAACATTGCTGGCATACTTCTCTGTGCTATCCTGTCCGATACCGTAATGTTTAAGTCCGTTACCTGCACAGAAGCTGATAAAGCTGCTGTTGCTGATCTGGCTAAAATTGCAGGTGTTGCAGATGTTATGGCTCTCGGAATGGAAATGTTCAATGTTAAGTCTGCTGTTGCAGGTGCTTCCATGAACGACCTCATCTTCCGTGATTACAAAGATTTCGATATGTCCGGCAAAAAAGTCGGTATTGGCCAGCTTGAAGTTGTTGACCTCTCTGTTTTCGACACAATCAAAGGTGACCTGTACGCTGAACTTGAAAAAGTTAAAGCTGACGGTCGTCACAGCTGTTTTCTGCTGCTTACCGACATCATGAAAGAAGGTTCCGAAATGCTTATCGTTTCTGACGATCCTTCTGTTGTTGAAAAAGCATTCGGTGTTGCTCCTGAAGGTACCAAAGTATACCTCGAAGGCGTAATGTCCCGCAAAAAACAAGTTGTACCTAACTTCGAGAAAGCTTTCTCCGCATAGTTAAGTATAATTAAGGCTTATTTAAATCCGGCAGAGTTACTTCTGCCGGATTTTTTTTGTCAAAAAATTGAATTATAATTTAATTTCGCTGGTTGATTTTATCCAAGATATTTTTTACGATAATAATTACTGTTTATGAATATGTCAGTTAGCTTGCAATAAAGTCATGGAATAAAAATTGCTAGTTTTATAATGATATTGGGAGCATATTTATTTGTCTGGTACTGTCAGAGGTTTTAATGTAAAGATACAAAGGATATTATGAATATTACTTTACTTTGTTACGCAACTTTTGCTGCTAAGAGCCCTGAAAATTCAGATAATTTTCCTGTAAATGCAGGTGAGACAGTAGGTGATGTACTTGAAAGAATAGGTATTCCTATTGATGAAGTTAAAATAGTATTTATTAATGGTAGATCTTCAAGTTTTGATGCGCCACTAGCAGCCGGCGATAGGGTCGGTGTTTTTCCAGCTGTTGGTGGTGGTTGATTTTATTTGTTAATTATGGGGAGGGGTTTAATATGACAAGGTTAATTAAGGTTTTTATTCTGAGCACAGTTATTTGTTTGTTTGTGGCTTCTATTGCCAGTGCTTCAACTATAAAATCTGATACTCTAGCGAATGAACTTTCCAGTGTTCACACAATGCAGTTTTGGGTAAATGATCAGAACGTTGATTTCAAGAGCATCAAGTTCGATAAGCATTCTGCGAAAGGATGGACATGGAAGTTTGCTGATGATTCTAAGACCAGTGTGCTGTTTACTGGGCCCGAAGCAGGCGTTAAGGATGTTTTCTCTTCTATTCAGTTTACCGCTCCAAGTTCCAGGACAAAGTTCGATGTTGAGTGGGCTGAAATCAGTAAGCTTTCAACTATAACCGGTACTATGTCTTATAATACTTTCAACAAGAAGAATTGGACATACTCTACAGGTGAGATCAGTCACGCTCCGACTCCTATACCGGGCGCAGTGTTGATTTTCGGATGTGGACTTTCACTTCTGGCATTTGTCAGACGCAGGTTTTCAATTAGTTAAATTCTGTTTTTTAAATTGATAATAAAAGGTCGGAAAATTCCGGCCTTTTTTGTTTTCTTAGTACCTGAATTTTGACAAAAAAAATTTAAATATTATTTATGATATTGCTAAGCAAAAAATTGCATGATATCGGCTTAGCCGTTCAGGTATCCATATAAATAGCCTGAAGGAGGAAATCATGGGCAGTCGTTGCCTTTTAAAATCAAAAATACATAGAGCCACCATTACCGATGCAAATGTCGATTATGAGGGGTCTATTTCTATTGATGTAGATCTTTTGGAACAGGCGGGGATTCTCCCGTATGAAAGAGTAGATGTTCTTAACGTCAACAACGGAGAGAGACTTACCACCTACGCTATTGAAGGTGGGCCGGGTGAGTTCTGTCTTAACGGTGCTGCCGCCCATAAAGGGGAGGTGGGGCAGAAAATTATCATATGCACTTACAGCTGGCTCGATGAAGATGAGCTTGCGTTGCATAAGCCGAAGGTTATCCTGCTGGGCGATGGTAACAAGGTCAAGAAAGCTTAATTGCTCAATTTAAAAGGCGCGGAATTCCGCGCCTTTTTTTTATTTCAGTATTACTATATATTGTATGCTACCAAGGGAGGTAAGATGAAAAACAAATTATTAGTAGGTATTATCGGACTTGCTTTTGCCGCAGGGTGTACCCCTGCTGTTAAAATGCAGTCTATACCTGTTTCAACGAATCCTATGGGGGCAACAGTGTATGCTGACGGTAAAGTTGCATGTACTGCTCCATGTACAGTCGATTTGCCGCGTAATGCAGACCATATCCTTACAATTACTAAAGATCAGTTTCAGCAGCAGGATGTGGTTATTAAGCGTGTTTATCAGCAGGAGAAGGTTATGATGAATGCAGTGTCTCAAGGCATGCAGTCATCATCAACTGCTTTTGGGGATAAAGCGGCCTGGGGCGTGATGCAGGGTGTTAATTCAATAGATTCACAAGAGCAGAGTGGAGATGCCTACGTTTTGTCGCCGTCAGCTGTGTCAGTGCGCCTTATACCTTTATCTGGTAGGGCAGATTATCTTACAGGATCAGTTTCACCTGATATCCGGAGTCTGACAGATACAGATCGCTCTGAAATCAGCTATATACTGGAAAATATGAAACCGGACGCTCGGTTTAACTGGACTAATGCTCAGACTAAAATAAAATATGTAGTCAGAGCAGGAAAATCACTTCCCGGATATAACAAACCGACCCGTTCTTTCCTCCTGAAAATGACTGCTAATGGTGAAACTACTAATTATGATGCCAAAGCCAGTCGCGTTGCGGACGGTAAGTGGCAGATTTTAGGAAATGGTGCTTCTACATCAATGATAACAGGAGAAGATTCCAATATAGACGCTGCTGCTCCTGCCAAAATGAAATCTGAAGATTTTCTGAAAGACGCAGTAGAAGCCGGTGCCATGGCGATTCCGACTGTTCATGGCGGTGTGACCGGGAAGAGTGGGTCTTCCAGTGAGTCGTTTAATGATGGTACTTACACGAAGAAGTCTTCTGAAACGAAAGTAAAAGCTGGAGTAAGTATAAATCCGGAGAAAGCAGTAGAAGCTTTGGATACATTATTAGGTGACTAGTTTTTTTGATAGAATTCCTTAATGCTCGGATAATAAATCTGAGCCTTATGTGTTATTCTAATAGATATTGCTGTCGGCCCTAGTGTATATATAAGAGGTAAAGAATCACCTTTGCCTCTTATATAATTTTGATTCTTAGGTTCCTTGAAAACATCAACCCCTGTAATTAAGCCATTTTCACTTCCAATGTTGCAGATATATAACAAATAATTCAAAAAGCAGTTGACGTGGCGGTGTGTTTTATCTAGAACCTCTTTCTCGGCTGAGTGCGGCCTTAAGTGGCACAGCGCAGCTGAGATTTTTTTTGACTGACCGGTCATAAAACGGTTGACTTCTGGATCGGGTTCACATAGTTTCCCAATCCGCACTGAGCGAAAACGCAAGGTGTTGAGATCATTGAATAAAAGTTTAATTGAGCAGCAGGCTGAGCGGATATCTTGAATAGATGACGCGAGCTGGTTTCGGAAGGTTTTGCTGGACGGAGCTCGGAAAAAAAAACTTTTAAAAAGTGA
>NZ_AUDC01000015.1:164227-211131 GCF_000425265.1 Maridesulfovibrio zosterae DSM 11974 | reverse complement strand
CGGTTTATAATGCAAACCAGACTGTACCTTACACTCTACCGGATAACGCCACACGTACAGTTATTAAAACCAATTCCAGCAAGGATGCGCAAGGTTCTAATGAGCTGCGTTTTGAGGATAAGGCCGGTGAGGAGGAAGTGTTCATTCATGCGCAAAAGGATATGAATACTACCATTGAAAACGAACGTACTACTACCATCAAAAAAGCTGACGATACCCTGACGCTGGAAGAGGGCAACCGTTCTCTGGACATCCAGAAAGGAACTGAAACCCATCATGTAAAAGGTACACGCAGTGTTACGGTGGAAGATGCTGAAACGCGAACCAACAAAGCTGACTACACAGCAACTGTTGATGGTGACTACAATCTCACTGTTAAGGGAGCCATGACCTTGAAAGTAACTGGCGACATCACCATCTCATCTGACGGCAATGTTACCATAAAAGCAGGGCAGAATGTGACGGTGAAAGGGGGGCAGGACCTGAATACTGAAGCCGGTATGAGCGCAACACATAAGGCCTCTACATCCATCACAGTACAAGGGCTCAGTTTTTCAGTTAAAGGAGATGCTTCGGGCGAGGTTGACGGAGGAGGTGCACTGACAGTTAAAGGCGGTATGGTCAGTATAAATTAGTGAATTGATATGATTCGAAATTATGCAGCTTCGTGCAGGGAGCGCAGTATGAATGAGGATAATGATTACGTACAGCGTGACGATCAGGGAAATATCCTGTTCAGGGTTCCTTTGAAAGATGGCAAGCCGCACGGGACAGGACATATGTTCAATTCCGAGGGGCGTATAGTGCAACAGATGGAATATCAACATGGCGTAGTAGAAGGAGAAGTGCGGCGGTTTGATGAGGATGGGCATCTTGTGCAGGTTTCGAATATGCAAAATGGAAAGCTCAATGGCGAACTTCGTACTTTTGAACACCAGCGGCCTCATATTCTTATGAACTATGTAAATAACGAGCCAAATGGTATCATGCAGGTATGGCATCCTAATGGACAGTTGGCGGCGAAAACGACCCTTCTGCATGGAAAGCAAGAAGGAGAATCACTTGTTTACGGGGAGCAGGGTGAACTGATGCAACGGTTGAACTATCAGAATGGAATGTTGCATGGATCAGCTGAACAACTTTTTTCTTCCGGTACAATACGTGAAAAAACACATTGGGTAGAAGGGTTGAAACATGGCGAGTCTTTAACTTTTTCGGAATCCGGAGAACTGGAAAGGCAAGTACAGTACGAGAAAGGAAACGTTCTGTCACAAAAGCTTATTGACGAACTTTCGACCAAGAAGAAATCCTGGCATCAGGCAATCTTCGGGGGCAAGTAGGCATGTCACAACTGGTTGTTTCAGGGGCTATGCTCCAGTGTTCATTCGGAGTCGCGCCATGCTCCTTGGTGGTCATGCCTATGAACAGAGTTATGTGTTCTACTCCGGCGGCAAATATCATGGATTATATTCCTATGGTGAATGTGCCGGGATTTGCTATGTGTACTTCGCTGGCCAATCCCACAGTTGCTTCCGCCACGGCTGCGGCCTTAGGCGTACTGACTCCGATGCCCTGCATCCCGAGTCTCGTTGCTCCGTGGATTACCGGTTCGCCAACGGTTCTACTCGGGAAAATGCCTGCTTTGAATAACAGTTCAACCCTTATGTGTATGTGGGCGGGTAGTATATCAATCGTCAGTGCCGGACAGTTTACTACAACCGTTCCATAGAGGAAATATTATGGTTAAGACCAAAATGAAAGTTCTTCTTTATGTAGCCATAACAGGGTTTATTTTATCTCTGCTCGGAGCTGTTTTGTTTGCAGGAATGCTTATATCCGAAAATATGGGGTCTGCTTCGAATGCAACTAAATCTCAAGTGAAGGGGCAGGTTGCATCACCACCACAGTACATAGTCAACTCCACAGCATTGCCTGCCATTGTCTATCCAAGAAGAAAGACCAGTAACACCGTCGCAACAAACGGTTCCTCAGTAACAAATTCTAATGTATTGACCTTGCAGGTTGGATCATATCTCAGCCTGAATTCTGCAGAAAAAGAGGCTGCACGAGTAGCCGGACTGGGATTTAAAGCGGAAGTACATATTCAGGAAAAATCTCCGCCAGTCTATGTTGTGTGGACTGGAAATTTTACAGATATGGCAACAGCCAGTGCCGAGGCAAAACGTCTTCAACAGCAGGGTAAAATAGCAGCCTCAATTGTGCCGATTGATAAAGCGGCTCTTGTTCCGGGAAAAGCAGGAATTCCACTTTGGCTGGCGCAGGTTGGGTCATTTCTCACCCCGCGATCTGCTGGGACTGAGGTTGCTAATCTGAAAAATGAGGGAATAAAGGCAAGTGTGGTTCCTCTTTATGATAAGAAAAGCAGGCTATGGTATGCAGTTATTCTTGGAACTTTTCCCGATAAAGCTAAAGCAAAAGAGGCATGTGCCGCATTTAAAGGGAAGGTAAATGGGGAATGTATTGTTTATCCTATTGATAAAGGGATATTTGAAGCCCGCAAGGCTGGAATGAAAGAATCTAAGAAGCAAGACAAGTAGTCCTGTTTTGTTGCTTCAACTACTTGAGTTACGTCACTTGCGGTATTGCAAAATATTGGAGATATTCTGATTAAATCATGTCCCAACACATGTAGGTTTGCAATGGCCAGTTGATGCTTTTCATGTACTTTAAATGAAATAATTTTTAAGCGAGGAAATCCTGGCAATTGGCATAAAATAACTAATGGAGATAATTCTTTTTTCGCAGGGTAATATGTGCTAAGTTAATAGGCATTATCGTCCCCTGCATGCGTAAACTGGTCACGACGATCTGACTTGTTGAAAAATTCCTTCCATTTCCTCTGACCCGGCGTTAAAAATCACCTCAAGCTGTGGCGGTATTCCAGTTGCTAAATTTTAGAATTTATTAATTTATTAGTTAATAAAGTTTCAATTTGTCAGCATTAAAGGTGCCTGGCTCACTTTCATCTTACAAGGCAATAGCTTGATATATAATATAGCTGCAAATAAAGGTATCCTCATGACAAAGAAAAAAAATACACAAAATCCTCGGGCTCAGAAAGATCTGCCTGTATCGGTTGACGAAATAAAAAGTGATTCCAAGCAGGGGCACGAAACGATTTTACCCATTGTGGGAATTGGTGCCTCAGCTGGAGGCTTGGCTGCTTTCGAAGCTTTTTTTTCAGGTATGCCTGCAGATGTCGATCCTGGAATGGCATTTGTTCTGGTGCAGCATCTTGCCCCTGACCACAAGAGCCTGCTTACTGAACTCATTCGGCGCTATACCCGTATGCGGGTCTTCGAAGTCGAGGATGGGATGGAAGTCTTGCCCAACTGTGCTTACATTATTCCCCCAGATCGCGATATGTCTTTTCTGAATGGTAGACTTCAATTAATTAAGCCTGTCGCCCCCCGTGGGCAACGACTGCCCATTGATTTTTTCTTCCGCTCTCTGGCTCAGAGCCAGCATGAGGCAGCAATAGGTATAGTGCTCTCAGGAACCGGTAGCGACGGCACCCTGGGTGTGCGGTCCATTAAAGGCGAAGGAGGCATGGTTATTGCCCAAACTCCCGACTCCTGCGAGTACGATGGTATGCCGCGCAGCGCAATTGCTACAGGTTTGGTGGATTACGAACTGTCACCCCCTGAGATGGCATCACATATCATAGCCTATGTATCTAAAATATATGGATCGACACTTCAGACGACAGCTAAGCCGAAATCTATAAGTGAAAACTCATTACAAAAAATATGCATCCTGCTACGATCCCAGATGGGGCATGATTTTTCCATGTACAAACCAAGTACCATACATCGCCGCATCGAAAGGCGCATGGCCATTCATCAGATCGACATGATGGATGCGTATATTCAGTATTTGCAGCAGACTCCTGTAGAAGTTGAAGCGCTTTTTCGCGATTTACTAATTGGCGTAACTAGTTTTTTCAGGGACCCCGCGGTCTTCAAGGTACTTGAGGAACAGGTTATTCCTAAAATATTTGCCGGCAAATCAGTGGATTCTTCAATCCGAGTTTGGTCGACGGGATGTTCTACCGGGGAAGAAGCATACTCCATTGCAATCCTCCTGCAAGAGTATATGGAAGCGACCAAACAGCACTTTAAGGTACATATTTTTGCCACCGACATTGACAGTCAGGCAATAGCCACAGCCCGTAGCGGACTTTATCCAGCAAGCATACTCACCGATGTTACGCCGGAGAGAATCGCACGTTTTTTTACTATTGAGAACGATGGAAGCGTCTACCGGATCCATAAAAATATCCGCGATATGCTGATTTTTTCTGAACAGGACGTGATCAAAGACCCTCCATTTTCTAAGCTGGACTGTATCGCCTGTCGCAATCTACTCATATACATGGGAGGGGAGTTACAAAAAAAACTCATTCCACTCTTCCATTACGCATTGCGTCCGGGAGGAGTTCTCTTTTTGGGCACATCGGAAACCGTGGGTGATTTTAGCGATCTGTTCTCAGTTATAGATCGAAAATCAAAGCTTTACCTGCGCAAGGAAGACCTTAATGGCAGAATACCTTCGACCATTGGCCGTTTTTTATCTCCCATGCTGCCGGTTGAGCCATCACCCTATCGACGTATATCCATAAAAGAGATCAGTCCTGTGCAACAGCCATTACGGGAACTTACCGAACAGACGCTACTGCAACAATTTGCTCCAGCAGGTGTGCTGGTCAATGCTCATGGCGATATTCTCTATCTTCATGGCCGTACTGGTCAGTATTTAGAGCCTGCGCAAGGCGTAGCCGGAGTCAACAACATCCTTAAAATGGCACGGGAGGGATTGCGCAGGCAATTGAGTATAGCTTTGCACAAAACCCGGACATCAAATGAAACAACACGCAATCCAGCTTTGCAAGTTAAAACCAATGGACACTTCACATCCGTTGATCTAGCTGTCTGTCCGGTATCGACAGATCTGACTGAATTTGAATCCCCTCTTTATCTGGTTATCCTGAAGCCTACATCGCAGTTTGACTGTGAGTTAGTGCAAAAAAACGATCTTTTGGGTTTAGGAAAAGTTGTAGACGGGGCAGATGAAGGCGATGATATGGATGTTGCTACGTTGCGGCATGAGTTGTTGGCTAAGGATGAATATCTTCAAAGTACCATTGAGGAATTGGAGACATCCAATGAGGAACTAAAATCATCCAACGAAGAAATGCAATCCATAAACGAAGAGTTGCAGTCTTCGAACGAAGAGCTTGAGACTTCTAAGGAAGAACTGCAATCCGTTAATGAAGAATTAGCCACCGTTAATACTGAACTGCAAAATAAATTAACCGATCTGTCGCATGCCAATAATGATATGAGCAACTTACTTTCCGGTACTGGCATAGCCACTATATTTGTTGATAATCGACTATGCATTATGCGTTTTACCCCGGCCGCCACTCGGATCATCAACTTGATTCCGGTTGATATTGGACGACCTGTTGGTCACATCGTCTCCAAGATGGTAGGATATGACAGCCTTGTTACTGACGTACAATCGGTGTTGGAAACACTGCTTCCTAAAGAATTGGAAGTACAGACCGCGGAAGAGAAATGGTACACTATGCGCATCCAACCTTACCGAACTCTTGAGAATGTGATTGAGGGTGTGGTAATCACATTTGTAGATATAACCGAAATGAAGAAGTCACACGTATTGCTGCAGGAAGCCTATGACCAGCTTCGTTTGGCAGTGATTGTGCGAGATTCACAGGATGCAATTATCGTATTAAATACAGATGGCGATATTTTGGAATGGAACCCTTCTGCGCAGAGAATTTTCGGTTGGACAGAGGAGGAGGCATTGACCTTGAGGCTTCAGGACATGCTTCCGGAGGATATACAATCGCAAGAGTTAGAGAATATCCGGCTGGTCGCTGCGGGTGACGTGCCGGTGCCATATAAAACACGCCGCATGAACAAGGATGGACAGGTTTTAACGGTGTGGCTCACGGCCAGTCTCTTGGCAGATGATGCAGGTCATGTCTATGCCATGGCGGTAACTCACCGCATTACCATGAAGAGGGACAACACATAATGGACAAGTTAAGACGTCAAGCCGAGAAATTAGTCGCTGAGGACGATTCTGCGAATAAGTATCCCGTTACACTTGCTGGAATGCAGCAGTCACTTCACGAACTGCGTGTTCATCAGATCGAACTGGAATTGCAAAATGAAGAACTGCGCCGTTCACAGGAAGAGCTGGATGCCGTACGGGCGCGTTATTTCGATCTTTATGATCTGGCTCCGGTCGGTTATTGCACGGTCAGCCAGCAGGGGGTGACTATTGAGTCAAATCTCACGGCTGCGACACTGCTTGGTGTGTCCCGGAGTGAAATAGTAGGTCAGTTTTGGACCCAATTTATTTACGAGGATGACCAAGACCTTTATTACCTGCAAAGCAAAGATCTCTTTAAAAAAGAAATACCGATGGCTACAACGGCGTTTGAGTTACGTCTGGTAAAAAGAGCTGGAGATGTATTTTGGGTACACTTAACAGCAACGATCTCACGGGATGCCAAGGGAGCTCCAGTCTGTCTTATCGTGATACACGACATTACTGAGCGTAAACAGGAAGAACAATTTCGCAAGGATGTTGAGCGTATCATCCATCATGACATCAAAGGGCCGCTTATCAATATCTTTTCCTTGGCGCAGTTGGTAGTGAACGGTAGCGATGAAGCCTCTTTGGTGGAGGCATTTCCACAGATTCTTCTTGGTATTCGGCAAGTGATTCATCTTATTGATGCTGCTGAGCCTTTGAGGAAGATGAAAAAGGGAGAATATTTACCAGCTAAAACTCCGATAGAAATTAATCATATTCTTGAAACCGTGAACAATTCTCTGGAAAGACTGTCCTCGCAGAATAAGGTTACCATTGTTCTCCAAGCTACGTCAGATTGTCCACGGGCTGGTGTGATGGTGTGCGGGGAAGCTTTTTTATTTGAAGACATATTTATGAATCTGATAAAAAATGCGATTGAGGCTTCCTCAGCAGGTGAATGTGTTACTATCACCAGCCTAAAGGAATCCGGTACGGTTCACATCAAAATCCACAATACCGGAGTTGTGCCGGAACCAATCAGGGCTCGTTTTTTTGAAAAGTATGTCACTATGGGTAAGCGATGCGGCACAGGTCTTGGAACATACAGTGCTCAGCTTATAGCCAAGGCTCATGGCGGCCATATCTGGTTCACTACATCCGAAGCCGAAGGGACCACTGTTACCGTTGAGCTTCCCATCTGCGACATCGAATAGCGCTCTTTTCGCTTGGACTGCCGGATGCTTACAGTCTATCATAGGAGTGACCAATACTGCATGCCTAGAGAGGATGTGCGTTGTCTCTACTATTTCAGTCCCTCCCCTTTTTTTTGCCGTTCCAGCTTTTAGTTATAATAGTATGACGTATTATAGCTAAAAACAGCCTCTTTATAGGCTTAGAGTGGTTTTTACTCCCGTAAAACGGTATTTTTAAAAATAATATTTTATAAATATTATTTTATTACAGTGTCTTATGCTGTAATATGCATGTATTGCTGACTTGACAAAAAGTATGACTTTTAATAGATATTAATGCATCATTATCAACATTACGACATTTATCCAATGAGGACAGCAGGATATGATATCTACAGCTACTACCCATATAGATTACGAAGCAATTTCCGAAATATTCAGGTCTGCTCAAAACGAGGGCCGTGGTCATCTCTTCGAATATGAAGTCTACAATTTGCTGGGTAATTCCGGTGCAGAGACTCCACCAAAGTGTATCTTACTGCCACGTGGAGCGCGTTCATCTGATGACGAGCTTAAGGCTTTGCCCGGTGAAAAGGTGGTGCTCAAGATCGTCTCCCCGAATATCATCCATAAGACCGAGGTGGGCGGCGTACGTTGTGTTCCAAAAGACCCTGATAAAATTCGTTCGGCCATGCGTCGTATGCTATACGAAGTGCCCGAAAAATACGCCACCATGATTAATCTAGACCCTGCCCATGCTCCAGAGGATTATCGAGGACTGACTGGTGATGCCCTTGAAGATGCCATAAGGAGTGATATCAAGGGAGTGCTTATGGTTCAGTTTATGCCTCCGGACTCTTCTGCATTCGGCAATGAACTGATTGTGGGACTGCGCAATACCAGAGAGTTCGGGATGATCATCTCTGCTGGTCTGGGTGGCACGGATACCGAGCTATATGCCGAACGATTCCGTAAGGGACAAGCGATCATCGCGGCCTCCTGCGAATTGATCGACGGTGATGCTTTTTTTGAACTCTTCCGCAAGACTATTTCCTATAAGAAGCTGGCAGGGCTCACCCGAGGCCAGCGCCGTGTTGTTACGGATGAACAGCTTATTGAATGTTTTACTTCATTCATTGATATGGGTCGCCACTATTCATCTATGAATCCGGACGCCGAGTTTGTGATTACTGAAATGGAGATAAATCCATATGCATTCACAGATTTTCTCATGGTTCCGCTAGACGGTATGTGCAAGTTCGGCTTTCCTGAACCTCAGTTCAGTCATCGTCCCATCTCAAAAATAGATAACCTGCTACACCCGAAAAACATTGGTATCATCGGAGTATCTACTAAGCGTAAGAACTTTGGCCGCATTATTATGGACAATATCTTGGCAGAGGGTTTTTCTAAAGAGAATCTCTGTCTGCTTAAGGGCGGCGTGAATGAAATAGATGGAGTCAAGTGCTATCCCGATCTCAAAGCACTGCCGGAAAAGCTCGACCTGCTGGTTGTTGCTGTCGGGGCGTCGCAGGTCCCGGATCTGGTAGATGATGTGGTGCGTTTGGATGCGGCCAACTCAGTGATGCTTATTCCGGGAGGTATGGGCGAGACTGAGGAAAGTCAGGAGCGCGCTGCCAAGGTTATTGCGGCGATTAATGAAGCCCATGCTACAGAAGACGGAGGGCCTGTATTTCTAGGAGCCAACTGTATGGGAGTTGTTTCCCACCCTGGCCGCTACGATACGTGGTTTATTCCTGAAGAAAAATTGCCCAAGAACAGTAAAAATTTACAACATCGGGCGGCCTTGATCAGCCAGTCTGGCGCGTTTATGCTTCATCGTTCCAGCCAGTGTCCAGAAATGAACCCTGCTTATATGGTCTCATTAGGTAACCAGACCGATTTAACCCTCGGTGATATGGTTAAATATTTTAAGGATTCCGATGAAGTGGACGTCATTGCGGTCTACGCTGAAGGATTTAATGATTTGGATGGGCTGGAATTCTGCGCTGCTGTACGTGATGCGGTGCTGGCTGGTAAGGAAGTAGTTTTTTATAAAGCTGGTCGAACTCCTGAAGGTAAGAGCGCTACCAGTGGTCATACAGCCTCTCTGGCAGGCGACTATATGGTATGCGAATCATGCGCACGGCAGGCCGGTGCCATCGTGGCCCGCAATTTCACTGAATTTCAGGATCTGTTTTTATTAGCTGAGAACATGGCCGGCAAAAAGATCAATGGCAACCGTTTGGCTGCTGTCAGCGGAGCAGGTTTTGAAGCTGTGGGCATGGCTGACTCCATCCAGTCCGATGATTACCAGATTAGGCTGGCCGAGTTTTCTACTGAATCGGTCAAGCGGATAACGGAGATTCTGGAGACCAAGAAACTGACTGGTCTGGTCACTGTACACAATCCTTTGGATATCAATCCTTCGTCAGATGATGAGACCCACGCGTTCGTAGCTGAGGTCCTTTCAGAGGATGCGGGCATAGACGCTATTGTCATTGGTTTAGATCCGCTCTCGCCTGCCATGCACACACTGTATGGCAGTGACAACACTGCTTTTAATATGGATGCGGATAATGGTATCGTGCAATTATTGACTAAGGTGTCCAAGGAAAGTGAAAAGCCTATTATCTGTGTCATTGATGGTGGAAGGCTTTATGATCCTATGCGAGATGTTTTGAACAGTAGCGGTATTCCTGTATTTCAGGTCTGCGATCGAGCTGTGGCTGCTGTGTCTCTTTACATCGAAGCCAGGCTTTATGCCGAACGTATCCGAACTGAGTCACTCATCTAAATAAAGAGCTTGAAGAAATATTATCGAGTGGAGTTCATCTGACGGGGTTAAGTCCTACCGTTCTTGTTGCCAAAGATGTTCTGGCGGTGAGTGTCATCATAATAGAGCTGAGTATGTGAAGAGCATAAAAAAAATGCCCCCCGATGCTAATGAGAGCATTGGGGGGCGTTTTTTATATTGTTGTGAACTATCCTTCCATAGCCTTTTTGAGACCAGGAGCAGCCCGGCGGATGATGGCCGTGTCTACGCAGAAGGAAAGTCGGAAGTAGCCTGGATACTGGAAACCTGTTCCCGGAACCGCCAGAATCTTTTCTTCCATAAGGCGCTGGCAGAAAGCTACGTCATCGCCTCCCGGAGCCTTAACAAAGAAGTAGAAGGCTCCCTTAGGCATGGGGTATTCATATCCTGCCTCGTCAAGTACCTCGGCCATGGCCTTGCGGCGTTCGTCGTAGATGGAAATATCTACCTGCGAGTCGATGGCTCCTTGCATCAAACGCTGGCCGATACAGGGGGCATTGATGAAGCCCAGAAAACGGTTGGCCATGGTCATAACATTTATTAACTGTTCCTTTCCTTCCATAGCCGGGTTAACTACTGCGTATCCAACCCTTTCACCTGCAAGGGCTAGATTCTTGGAGAAAGAAGAGCACGCTACGCTGTATGTATACGCCTGTAGCATGGATGGCACTTTTTCTCCGTCAAAGGCCAAGAATCGATATGGCTCATCTGATACCAGCAGGATAGGACGCTTGCGCCCTTCGCTCTTGCGGGTCAGCAATTCGCCCAGCTCTTTGAGTTGCTTGGCGCTGTAGATCACGCCTGTAGGATTGTTGGGGGAATTGAGGAGTACTGCACAGGTTTTGTCAGTAATTCCTGCTTCAATAGCATCCAGGTCCAGCGAAAAGTCTGATTCATTGCATGATACCGGTTTAAGGATCCCACCATGAGAGCCTACATAGGCGGAGTAGTCTACGAAGACTGGTTTGGAACAAATAACCTCATCGCCGGGGTTAAGTATCGCACGGAAAAAGATATTCAGAGCTCCTGCAGCACCACAAGTCACGATAATGTCTGATCCTGCGACTTCTACTTCCTGCTCCTCGGTGACCTTACGTGCCAGAGTGTCTCGTACATCAGGGTATCCGAAATTAGGCATGTAACCCAGTGCAAAAGGTTTGTCAGCGTTTTCAGCTATCTTGAGCAATGTTTCCTTGACAGCTGGCGGAGGAGCCAGATCAGGGTTACCCAGTGAGAAGTCACATACTGCGTCCTCACCGTACTTTTTTTTCAGTACTATTCCCGCCTCGAACATTTTGCGGATCCATGAAGATTTACCAACATAAGACGACATTTCATCTGATACGAGTTGCATATTAGGCTCCTTGGCTTTTTATATTTCAATACGTTCCGGTAGATGTTTGACAACCTCTCAGTATCAGATGGGTGTCATCCTCCTTGGGAACGGAGTAATTGACTGGTGTGGAAAAAGAACGGTAGTTCAATGAAGGCCGCTGCATTGCGGTGTTTAAAAGATCAGTATTAACTATCCAAATAGAAAGGGTTGCGCAAGGCCAATAAGGGGATCCATTTAACTGTATGCTGTAAAACCATATTTGCTGCAGGCCCTAATCTTCAGGGAAGGCACTATAAAAGTTCTATTTCAGATATGTATAATACACCAATCTAAAAGCTGGCTAAATTTGTCCCTTGCAGAATATTAACAACCTTTTGAGCTATGCCCTCATCGTCATCAAGTGAACTGTCTATCGCAATGTGATAATTCCTAGAATCAGCCCAGTCTTTTCCTGTGTACTTCAGGCAATAGTTGCTACGTTCATTGTCAGAACGTTTTAGCTCTTTAGTTGATATCTCAGCTTCAACACCATATTCATCTACTATTTTAGACAGTCGATAATCCATATTTGCATGGATAAATACGTTAAAGCATTTGGGGTTGTCCTTCAAAATAAAGTTGCCACATCTGCCGACAATAACACAAGATTCCTTACTGCAAATTTCCCTGATTATTTTGCTTTGTCTGAGAAACAGAATGTCAGAGGGGGGGAGATGGTCATTTACATATGCATAATTTTGAACATAAAGCTCATCTAATAACGTATTGGCAATTTTCTGTTCATTTTGTGCAATATATTCTTTTGTAAAACCGCTTTTCTCTGCAGTTATATCGACCAATTGGTCGTCATAAAAGGAAATTCCTAGCTTACCGGCAATTTTTTTTCCTATCCCATGTCCACCACTGCCGTATTCTCTGGCTATAGTAATGACAAAAAAAGAATTTTCTATATCATTAATATCATCTTCTATTTCTTCTTCTAAGGTCTTGTTACCTAACCACCTATCAACTATTGGTAATTTGGCATTGAAGAATTTTACCATCATTCCGACAAACAGAGCTGCTGCAATTGTTCCTTCCCGTATCCCTTCCAACTTATGCAGTAATAAGAAAGAGCTAACAATCCCAAGAGATGCCAGGGAACAATCAACTCCAACTTTGACCTTCCCGAATTCCTTTTTAAAAACATCTGAAATTGCAACAGAAAGACCGTCAACAGGAAGATACGTGAGATTTGCTTTCACCAACAGAAAAACTCCGAAGGCAAGGGCAACGCAACCGAGTAAACACCAAGCAACCTGCAACAAATACGACGAAGCATCTATCCCACTTAGAAGATACATCGAAAAATCAATGCAATAACCAAATGCTGTTATGGCAACAAGTTGAGAAAGCTGCACAGGCGAGTATTTTTTACGCAGCAGTATGATCTGTAGCAAGATGCAAATTATATTCATGAATATTGTGAATTCACCAATAGTAAAGTTGTACTTTAGGCTGTAGATATACGGTATGCATGAAATTGCTGAAACGCCAAGATTTGCTTTGACCGACAAGGTCACACCAATTGCCATGATGAAAACACCAAGGACAAAAGTAACAGTACGTTTAGTCATATTCATAATTTTCATAATTGCTCTACCTTTCAATTTCTCTGTATCCTGTCGATCGGATGGGGATTTATATGTTTAGCGTAAAAGTTTATTTTTATTGTCGCGTGATGACGCTCTAAAACGTCTTTTGATGGACTCACTTGTCGAGAATATAACCCGAGAAGTTTAGTCCTAGTGTCGTTTTGTATGACCAGTACCAAGGATTGGCTGAAGTTACATAAGACGTACTAGACAAACACATTGAGGAGTTGAAGGGATCAACAGCAGGCCGTGTACCCGGAAAGCATTGAACACAAGCTGGTTCTCCGTTGGGATACCGTTGGATAATAATACCGGTATATTTTGGTAATGCTTATGGGCGAAACGATAATAAGCGCCCAATATGACCGTTCTGCAGGTTGGTCATATGACTTAGAACAAAGTAAGTTGGACCTTATATATTACAGCTATAATTATGCGTCTTTAACTCTCATTTTACTCTCTCATGTTATTGTTTGTGACTTCTCTAAAATGAGCTTCCAGTTTGCACATGGATTTTTTCAGTTCCACAACGTGGACGAACATTTGTTCATATGCTTCTTGTGGATTACGGGAAGCAATAGCATCGAAAATAATTTCGTGAGCTTTGTCGTCATGGATATCATCATTGAGATCTACCAACGTTTCAATGAATAGGCTGGTAAACCCCATCATTGCTCGAATGCTCATTGCAAAATAAATATTCTTGCTGCACAAGGCGACGTAATTGTGGAAATCTGACGTATGTTCTACCGCTTCCACACGATTCTTTGCATTGGATGTCTTATCGAGAATCTTGGCGAGGGTTCTGATCTCTACTGGGGTAGCGTTTAAAGCGGCTGCACGTGCGCACTCCGGTTCCAGGAAAAGACGGGCGTTGCAAAGATCAGCAATGGACATCTGGTCCATGACGATCAGATCGGATATAAGTTCACCCATTTGGCTGCTTTGCAGAATATCCTTAACAAAAGTGCCGCCACCGACTCCGCGTCTGGCTTCCAGATAGCCCTCTGTTTTCAAAACAGCGAGAGCCTCTCTGACCATAGGTCTGCTGATGCCTAGTTGTGTAGCTAGTTCTTCCTCGCGTGGGAGCATATCGCCGACTTTGTACGTTTTCAGCAGGATTTCACGTTTGATCAACGAAACGACGTCTTCAAAACGTCCTGTTTTTTGTTTTTTGGCGAATACCTGTTTCTTGCTCATAATTTCTCTTTTATTCGAACATACCTGTTAAATTAGTTTTTTTGTGGCAAAGGGGCGAGAAAGTCATTCCCGCCCCGTATTTGTTTATTTCAGGAAATTGGGAAGCCATAGGGATAACCAGGGAATGTATGTAACCAAGAGAAGACAAATGCCACACATGCCTAAGAATGGCAAAACTGCCGCAGCGATGTATGTCAGTGGTTTCTTGGTTAATCCCATGGAGACAAATAGATTTAATCCGAACGGGAAGGTCAGGAATCCTAGTTCCACGTTGCAGATCATAATAATACCGAACATGACCGGATCAATGCCGAACATGGCAAGCATGGGTTTGAATATCGGCGTGAGGACCAGAATGGCCGCCACGATATCCATTACGCAGCCGATAAACAACAAAAGGATGTTGACCAGCATAAGGAAAACGTACTTGTTGGAGACAATACTTCCGATGAATTCAGCCGCCTGCATCGGTAACTGTTCACGGGTCAGCAGCCAGATGAACGGCATCGCACAGGCGATGATGAACAAAAGTGCAGAGGAAAGTATCGCCGACTGAACAAGGACTTTTTTGAATTTAGCTAAATTCATGGATTTGTAAATGACCATTTCCACGAACAGGGCATATATCACGGAGACACCGGCAGCTTCTGTGGGTGTAAAAATACCGCTGTAAATACCGCCTAAGACGATTATCGGCATAAGCAGGCCCCAGGTCGCCTGTCCAAAAATTCGTATTGTATCGCGAAATGAATAGACTGTTTTTGCGGACCATCCAAAGCGTTTAGCAAGAACCATAGCGTATACTCCGAAGAATACAACGCGCAGGATACCCGGCACGATACCGGCCATGAACATGTCGCTCACCGATGTGTCGCCGACCATTGCATACAGGACCATCGGGATGGAAGGGGGGATTAGGATGCCAAGCGTTCCGGCACTGGTCAGGAGGCCAATACTGAATTTTTCGTCATAGCCGGCTTTGACCAGGGCGGGAATCATAATGCCGCCAATGGCGATAACTGTAGCCGGGCTGGAACCGGAAATAGCAGCAAAGAACATGCAGGTTAGCAGGCCTGAGATTGCGAGACCTCCGGGTATTCGCCCGGTGAGAGCTTTCATGGCTTCAACCAATACAGTGGCTATTCTCCCCTCGGCCATAATATTTCCGGCGAGGATGAAAAATGGAATGGCCAAGAGAAGAAAATTATCCAACCCGTTGAACAATTGTTGTACTAGAGTGGTCAGGGGCATTCCTAGAAAGAAGTATACTGCACCGGCGGTAGTGGCTAAAACTACAATTCCAATGGGAACAGAAAGTACCAGTAGAAAGATGAAGGAGATGACGAGAAACAGTTCCATGATATCTCCTAGCTGGCTGATGCCGGGTTAATGAAGGCACGAAGAGACTTGATGCCTTCATGGAAGAAACGCCAACCTATGACCAGACTGAAGAACAGGATAGGCAGGTAGGCAACCCACATGGGGAGACCAAGAGAGGCCGTACTCATGCCAAAGAGAGCTAATTTCTTGACTAATACGTAAGCCTGATAGCCCACAATGAACATAATGAATGAGCTGAAGAAATGCGCTATTGATTTGACAAGTAAGGTGGGCCGCTCGGGTAGGAAGTGAATTGCAGCATCCATTGTGAAGTGCGCGCCTGATTTAACCGCCAGTCCAGCTCCGGCAAAAGTCGCTAAAATGGTTAGGTAACGAGAACCTTCAGCCATCCAGTCAAAGGTGATGTCAAAACAATATCGCGTTATAACCTGAAAAGTTGTTGCCATTGCCAGCAGGAGCAGAAGGCCGCCGATGGACAATTCTTCGAATGAGTTAAAAATTTCGTTGAATCTCACCGCATTTCTCCTTGCGAGGGCGGCGAAACCTGAACATTGGCCATCGCCACCCTGCTGTTTTATATAATGACTTGCTCTTAAAACCGTGAAAAACAATTGCTCCTTAATCCATATGCAACGCACCCAAACTTAGGACCTTCAGGTCCTCATAAAATTAACGGAGATGCAGTCACGTGGGAGAGTAAGTCACCTACTGCAAATAGTATTAATTGCTGTACTGTTTAATCTTATCTTGAATCATATCAAAGTAGGCTACCCCGGCATACTTTCCATACTTGGAATCATTGGGGATATTGCCACATTTTTGGGCGTATTTTGCCCAGACCTTTTCCTGAGTTTTTCGGAAAGCTTCGCGTTGTTCGGGGGTGAGGTCTTTAATGGTGCAGCCTTCTTGCTTTATAGCCTTTTTCTCCATTTCCTTGCGAATTTCATTATTGGCAGCCCAGTTAAGTTCCTGTCCAACTTTAGCTCCAGATTTTATGAGTTCTTTTTCTTTATCGCTCAGGCTTTCATAAAGGTCTCTGCTCATCAGTTTGAAAAGACAGGTGTATGCATGGTCACTACGGGTGAGAAATTTGGCAACTTCGGAGAATTTCATGGCCACGGTAGTCGGGTTGGGGTTGTCCTGCATATCAATTACCCCTTGTTGCAGCGCTGTATATACTTCGCCAAATGGCATGCCTACAGGGTTGGCCCCCATAGCGCGAAATCCATCAAGAAATACTGGAGATTCAATAACGCGGACACGGATTCCTTTCATGTCTTCAGGAGATACTACGCATCGTTTGGTGCAATCGAAATCGCGCATCTCATTTTCACTGTAACCAACATGTACAAGCCCCTTTTGAAGGAGAAGATCACCGTAGATTTTCATGAATTCAGGATCTGTGATTACTTTGTGTGCAACGTCTTTACTTGGCCACATGAAGAATAGATCCAGCAATCCCACCTGTGGAACAAGGTTGCTAAGTGTACCCGTTGTACAGTCCATCATATCCAGCAGTCCAAACTGAGTTTGCTCAAGCATACTGCGTTCAGGACCTAACTGGCTGAGGGGGAAAACTGCTATCTCTATGTCTCCATCGGTTTTTTTCTTTACGTATTCGGCCATTGCTAAACATCCCTGCTGATGACCCTGAATGAATTCACCTACTTGGATAGGGGCAACATGCCCGTATTTCCAATGCTTGGCTGCGAACGCCGTTCCAGTAACCATTAATCCTAGTGCTACGATCAGTGCGAGAAATAACCGTTTCTGCATTGCTAATCTCCGACTCGATAAAAGTTTAACTTAAAGGAACACTCTGTCATTCCAAACACACAAAACCCTTGTGTTTAAGGGATAATTTAGGTCAAACCTTATGGTAAAAATAATGTTATATCAAGAGTAATTTTACAAAAAAGTACTTTCTCTTGTTTTTTTTGGCATGTTTATATTGTTTTCATTGAATTTTATTTTCTAAAATAGGTTTTAAGCATAATTTTTTGCACTTAGCTTGACATGATTATGCTTCTCAGTTTAAAAGTCTTACCTATTGCTATAAAGAATTAATTTAAGTTAGTGGTGGCGGCAAAGTGGAGTGATGGATTTGCTGTGTTAAAGTAGTCTTTTTTTCAGAAACTAGTGTCTGTAAATTAATATTGTGCAGCATAAAATGAATTATATCAGCATAAATATGCAAAATATTGATCAGATTTAAGGTAACTTATTTTCATTCAGCCGCTAACCACGAGCATACTAATATCTATAGTTTCGAGTAGAAGCATTGGTATGACAAATACTAGATAATCGATTGTTTTAAGGAGGCAGCTATGGTTTGCAAAAAAGTTGGTGTAGCAAAATTTTTAGAACATGCTTTAACACTAATCCCTTATCTTTATTGGTTCCACTTGCCGTTAGCTCTATTTGTCAGACCAAATAAAGCACAGAGTTTAAGAAAGTGGATAATTTTCAATGTGCCCATAAGAACTGGCTTTGAATTCTTCTGAGTAGTCAGTGTAAAATCTACTGTTCTCTCTAAATTATGAGCAGTAGAAAAAATAACAAACGCCAAACACACCCATGTAAAAGTTTATAATTATTCAACAGCTAAAGGAGAAAGTATGTCAAAAACTGTGGTTTTCATCCAAGCACCTCCATATTGTGCAGGCAGTGAAGATGCGTTGAACAAATTACGCGAAGCTGATCTGGAAATTATTGATCGCCGGGGACAAAATATTGATACTCCTGGCTTTATGGATGATCTTTGCAGGGCAGATGTTCTGCTTAACGGTAATGATTTGCAGATTAATTCTGAATTGATGGATCAGATGAAAAGTCTGAAAATGATCGGCAAGTACGGAGTCGGTCTGGACATGGTAGATATTCCTGCTGCGACCGAACGTAATATTGCGGTCTGTAATTCACCCGGTTGTAATTGTCAGGCAGTTGCTGATCAGACTCTGGGAATGATTCTTGGCTTGATGCGAATGATTCCTCAAGGGGATAGCCATATGCGGCAGGGTAAATATGACCATACCAGTTTCAAGGGTACTGAACTCTGGAAGAAAACTCTGGGGCTTGTCGGTGTCGGAGCTATTGGACGGGCAGTGGCAATGCGCGCCAATGGCTTCAAAATGCGTATTCTAGGGTATGATCCTTACTGGCCTGCCGAATTAGCAGATGCATTGAATATTGAGCGTATAGAGAAATGGGAAGAGATGCTGCCGAAAGTGGATGTTCTTTCCCTTCACTGCAATCTGACAAAGGATAATGCCCAGATGCTAGGTTCTGACCAATTTAAGATGATGAAAAAATCTTCTATAGTCGTCAATGCAGCACGTGGTGAACTCATTAATGAGGATGCTCTTTATGAAGCTCTGAAGAGTGGAGAGATTGCCGGTGCAGGTATTGATGCCTGGACCAACGAGCCACCCACAGGATCTCCTTTACTGACTCTGGATAACGTTCTGGCTATGCCGCACTCAGCTGCGTTTACGGTAGAGTCATTCAGCAACATGGATATGCAAGTAACGGATCAGATAATCGATTTTTCACGTGGGATCCAGCCGCGTCCAACAGTCAATAATATCAATATTGGTTAACCTCATCCATAAAAATAGGAGAATCATTAATGAATACTACACAACAAATGAATCCCATAAAACAAATGTGTACTGCTCCAAGTGGTCAGCCAGAAGTTTTACAAGGTAATATTGCTTTTGCCGTCGGCTGTGTTCGTGCCGGGATACATTGCGCCGACGGATACCCGGGAACTCCAAGTTCAGAAGTGATCGACAAAGGATTGTCACAAGTTCAGGACATGATAAAAGTGGGATGGTCTGTCAGTGAAGCTGTCGCAGTAGGTGTTGGATTTGGGCATACTCTAGCTGGTGAAGACTGTGTTGTTACCATGAAAATTCCAGGTTTGATGCAGGCGGGTGATGTTGTCACCAGTGCTTCTTTTTTTACTCAGGATCGCGGAGCTCTTATTTATTATGTCGCAACAGATTTTACTCCAAGCTCCACGCAACATGTTCTGGATCCACGTTATCTGTTTAAAAGTTGTTTTCTTCCTGTGTTTGAGCCTCGTGATCATCAGGAAATGCATGAGGCTGCTTCCATTGCAGTTGAAATAGGTCGAAAATATAACACCAGTGTCGTAATTCTACCCAGCGGTATGCTCTGTCACAGTGAAGGTCTGGTCCGCTTTATGGACGAACAGTCACGAGAACCCGTCGCTATGCCGGAAAGCTTGCACGCATATAACTGCCTGCCGGGGATGACTCGTAAAAACTACAATACGATGATGGACAAGCGTATGCCAGAGTTGGTCAAGATGGTCGAAGAAAGTCCTCTGAACCAATGGATTAAAGGTTCCGGCAAGCGTGGTGTCATAGTATACGGTCCTAACACCATGTACATGAAAGAAGTGAAGGCTCTCTACGAACCTGATATTGACATCCTCTCATTGGGGTTCACAAATCCTCTACCTATGAATCTCATTAAGCAATTCTGCGAATCTATCGAAGGCGAAGTTTTTGTGCTGGATGATGGTTTTCATTATGTGCAGGAGGAAATTGAGCGTAAGGGTATCAAGGTTACTGGTAAGCCAGAATATACGCATCTTACTGAATGGGACCCCGCAGCCATAGCTGAATTTCTTGGTCACACTATCGAAAAATGCGGAAGTAAAACTCAGCCGCTGATGCGTCCACCTATGATTTGTGCCGGTTGCCCTTACCGCCTGTTCGGTGAAATAGCCAGTTCCATGCTGAAGAAAAAAGACATTGAAGCTATATTTGGCGATATTGGCTGTAACTCATTGCTTTACTTCATGAATGCCTTGGATACCGGTGTAGCTATGGGGGCCAGTGAAAACAAACGTTGCGGATATGTTCTGTCAAATCCGGAAAAAGCATCTAAATGTATCAGTGTCATAGGTGATAGTTGTGAATGCCACAGCGGTATGGACGGAACCCGTAACAGTGCTTTCCGTAATGCTGCAGGTGTCAAGATTATTTTAGACAATGAGTGGACAGCCATGACAGGGGGGCAGCCTTCGGCTTCTTCACCGGTAAACCTCGCCGGAGAACCAACCATTTTCAATCTTGCTGAGGCCGTTCGCACACAGGGTACCGACGTTGTGGAAGTTAGTGGGTACGACTACAAGGGCATCCGTAAGTCCATGAAAAATGCTTTAAAGGCTGCTGAAGAGGGCAAGTTCACAACCGTGATTATCCAAGGAACTTGTATACGCAAAGTTCCAAAAGATAGATATGGTCAGAAGCTGATTGTAGACGCCGAAAAGTGTAAAAAATGCGGCATGTGTAACATCTGTCCTGGAATCAGCGTTGACGAAGAGGGTATCCCTGAATTCACTAATCTCTGTACCGGATGTGTGTCCGAGACACCTGCCTGTATGCAACGTTGCGCTGTCGGAGCCATTTCGATAGACGAGACACCAGCAGAAAAAATAAAAAGCTCAGTAACTATACCAGTCGCTCCCGAGGCTATCGAGACTCCTTCCTACGACAAGAATATATTGCCTAGACGTCTTTCAGTGGCTGTTCGCGGCGTTGGTGGGCAGGGCAACCTGTTCTTCGGACGCGTCTTGACCAAACTAGCTTTTCTAAGCGGTTATAGTGATTCCAATGTCGTCAAGGGTGAAACTCACGGCATGGCACAAATGGGTGGGCCGGTTATTTCGACTTTTGCCTGCGGTGAAAGCTTAAGTCCAGTTCTGGTTCCAGGCTCTGTTGACTGCTTGGTATCAATGGAAATGAGTGAAGTCTTCCGGCCCGGATTTGTCGAGCTCTTGAAGCCTAACGGCACCGTGGTTCTAGCCAAAACATCTATTCTGCCTCCCGGCATGAATATCAGCGATTATCCATCTGAGGAACTCATTAAAACTGAATTGGCTGACTATAACGTTGTATTCGTAGATGTGTTGCAACAGGCTTTGAATCTGGGTGATCCTACCGGACGATGTGCTAACGTAGTCATGATGGGCGCCATGAGCAAAATCGCTCCTTTCAATGTTTTTCCGGATGAGTTCTGGCTAATGGCTCTCAAGGGCGTCAGCCCTAAGCCGGTCATCTGGAATACTAACTACGCCGCCTTCCTGGCAGGCACCACACTATTATAAGTGGATATGAATATGCTCAAACGTTTATTAAGCCCGCAAAGCATTGCCATCATTGGTGGCAGTGATGATATAAGGAAACCCGGAGGACGGCTCCTCTCAAATATTCTTGAGAGGGGTTACGAGGGACGGGTCATGGTTGTAAATCCCAAAAGTGATAGTGTCCAAGGTGTTCCGGCGTATAAAAGTATAGCTGATATGCCTGAGATTCCAGACCTTGCCTATCTGGCAATTCCGGCTAAGTTTGTACGCTCAAGCCTTGAAGACCTGTGTGCCAAAGGCGGAAAATCAGCAGTGATTCTTTCCGCCGGTTTTGGCGAGCTCAATGAAGAAGGCAAGGCCGAAGAGCGGCGTTTCAAGGAAATAGCTGACGCTAATGATATGCTTTTGCTTGGACCCAATTGTTTAGGCGTTATGACCACTGAAGTGGCGGGCAAATTCGCTGGAATCCTGCCCCTCATGTCTACGGAAGGCATTGACTTTCTGAGTGGATCTGGTGCCACGATTGATTATCTGGCGGAACAGGCCACTAAACGTGGGTTGCCCTTCAATTCCTTTATGACAGTTGGCAATTCAGCTCAGACAGAGGTCACAGATCTTTTGGAGTTGTTCGATAAATCTTATGATGAAAAATCCTCTACAGTAAAGATTCTGTATATGGAAACTGTCAACGATCCCCAAAAGCTGATTTCAAGCGCTAAGAGTCTGGCTGCTAAAGGGTGTCATCTAGCCGGAATTAAAGCTGGTGCTACTGAAGCAGGCAATCGGGCTGCTGCCAGCCATACTGGTGCGCTGGTTTCTAGTGACACCGCAGTGCAGGCCATGTTTGACAAAGCCGGTATTATCCGGGTTCAATCCCGAATTGAACTGGTGGATATTGCTTGTATCATGAGAATTGCCAAAGATAAGCTTGATGGTAAACGTGTCTGCATCGTTACTGATGCCGGCGGTCCTGGAGTAATGCTGGCCGACGAACTTAATAGGCAGGGCATTGAAGCTCCAGTTCTCAAAGCAAAAACTCAGGCACGTCTGGCAGATGCTCTGTTACCTAGCTCCAGCATGGTTAACCCGATTGATTGTCTACCAGCCCGCACAGCTCAGCACTTTGCCGATATCTTTAAGATCCTTGCAGAAGAAGAGGCTGACAGCATTGATTACATAATGGTGGTGCTTGGTGATTCGGGTCTTTCGGATATCAGTGCTATCTATGACGTGATTATTAAGGCGATGGATACTTTACCTATGCCTGTCTTTCCTTCCTTCTGTACTGCTGTAACGTCGGCTAAAGCATTATCAGCCTTTACCAAAGTGGGTAAGTGCTATTTTGAAGATGAAGTAGCCATGGGACGAGCACTCGGACGTGTCGTTAACCGTCCGCAAATCGCTATGTCCTCTGAAATACCGGAAGGATATGATTTGGACCGAATCAAGACAATTATGGATGGTAAGACTGGGATTCTGGATGCTGAAACTGTAGCCGATCTTTTGACTGCTGCCGGTATCAACCTGCCTGGTCAACAAAGTGTTATGACAAAAGAAGCTTTGAGTGAACTGACTGGTGAATTTCCTTTTCCATGGGTGATGAAAGTAGAAGGGCCGTTACATAAGACTGATGTTGGCGGTGTTATGTTAAACATCGGTGACCTGACGGAAGCGCAAGCCGCTTTCGATAAGCTGATGGACATCCCTGATGCTGTTGGTGTGCTGGTTCAGCAGATGATTCAGGGTACTGAAGTCATAGTCGGGATTAAACGCGAAGAGCCTTTCGGTTCACTTACGGCGTTCGGCCTAGGCGGCATTTATGCCGAAGCTATGAAGGATATTCAGTTTCGCCTGGCTCCACTTGCTCCTGAAGAAGCTATGAGTATGATCAACTCCATTGCAGCAGCTCCCATTATCAAGGGGGTGCGCGGAGAACAAGGTATGGATCTGGACATCCTGTCGGATCAAATTGTTCGTGTCAGCCTATTGGCTGCGGACTTTCCTCAGATTGTGGAAATGGATATTAATCCTTTGAAGGGATTTGGTTCTGCCATCTATGCTGTGGATGCCAGAATCATTTGTGAATAAGTTTAAAATATTATTACGGGAGTCCTGCTCTGCGGGGCTCCTCTTTGATCTAACTTAAACAGATGACCTCTTTAATGACTTATCCTCACCTAAGAAAGCTTAGAAGATAAATCTTCTAAGCTTTCGAATTTATGTTACTTAAAAATGTATTTTTGCTAGAGATGATTCCAAAATTTTATCTCGCAAATGACCTGATTGTCCGCATCTCTCGCCTAGTTTTTTCATATCAGCCAGGTATTGAGGAGACTGATCCAGATAAAAGGCAAGAGCTTTAGAGAAGTTTTTGCCAACCAGACCGTCAACAAAGACTTGACTTATTTCCTTGTGCCTTTTCAGAATCAGTTGTGAACGGTAGAATATAAGCCATTCTTCGCGGGACATGCTTTGCAGGATTATAGACAGTGCTTTTCGTGATCGTGCTTGATACAGCCAGAAATACATAAGGTCTAAGGCATTAACAATAATCAGCTTTTCAAGATCCTGAGCCTCTTTACTTAAAGTCTTCATCATGATTTTAGGGGTCTGAAGCATTTCAAGAACATCTTCTTCCGGGAACATAAGGTCCAGCCGTGAGAAAACTTTAAAAAGCTGGGATATTTTTGTCTTGTATTCAGTGATTCTTGCCATGACGTTGGTTTGTCTGTCGGCTAATCCTTCAATTAAAGCCGCAACAAAATCCGAGGCTAATTTTGAGATAATAGTTGCCCATCTCTGCAGGATTCCGCTTACATCAGGGACTCCAGCTGAAGCGAGGAGAAAACTGATAACTCCGCTTAATAGTACTGCTACAGGGATAGCGAGTATAGAACGGAAGGAATTACCTACGGTAGCTCCTTTGGGCAGGCCTCGTATTGCATTGTTAGTAGACAGATATATGCCGTTAGTTAGTCCCATAACTGAATACAGCAGTATAGGGTTGTTGGCCGTTGTTACTCCAAATGTGTTATCAAGCAGCAGAGTTTTGACAAGGTAGTCCAGTAGCGGTACCGAAAAACCTGTGTATAGGAGCGAGTCCGAAATACGGCTCCAACTGACCAGAGAATTCCAGGGAAGAAGCGGAGAACGGCTCAATCCTCCTCCACCGAGGACGGATTGGATAATATTGCGTGCTCCGGTGATTGCAAACCATATAACCGCTCCGAAATATGAGAGAAGCCACCAGTCTTTGGTCAGATAAAAAGTCAGGAAAGCTGGAATAAATCCCAGCATAACTTTAGCTGTATTTTTTATATTGGTGTTTAGATACTTCCACGGGGTATGCCGGGATTCTTGGTTTTTTTTAGGAGATATAGCGATGGCGTTGTCAGGCTGTCTGCTAAGACCTCCGAGAGTCGCGATATTCCCCTGTTCTCCGGCATGTATCATAAATGCATCAAGACTCCAGTTCACCCAGCGCTCTGGCCCATTTCTTCTGCCATAGGTCCTGCTTAATTTTCGGCTCCCAAATCCTTTCCGGTTGTGAATGTTTTTCGTAATTAAAGCGCTTACTGGAATACGGGTGAGATCATCCCCTCTATTGCTCCGGTAAAATGGTTTGCGGGCTCTGGACGGGAGAGTATCCAGAACAACAAAGCCCATTCCATTACTGTGCTCGGCCTGTCCTGTAGAGCCCGATCCAATTCTGGTCCTGAGGCTGCGTTTACGGTAGCTGTTGTGGAAGTTTTCAAGATCTGAAAGAATCTCAATGAGTTCCGGTTTACGGTTCTGCATCGACTTGAGTTTATCCTCTAAGCCGGCAATATTCTCACCTATCTGTAAGGTTACTTTGATCTCATTCTTCAGTTGTAATATTTGGCTCTCATAGTCATAGATGATTTCGCGAATGGCGTTTTTAAGACTGATAACGCTATCATCATTCAGTGCCTTTTGCAGTCTGCCGATTGGTATATAATGGCTTTCACACTTATCCAGCTGGCAAGTCTTTTCTACGGAAGTCTTATTCCCGGCAGTAAGACTTTCTTTTGTACTGTGGTAGGCTTCTTTAAGGTTATATGCTTCTATATGCGTAATCATCCCCCCTCCGGCGTAAAGTAATTCCAATGTATCTTGCGCGGTGAGGTTTGCGAGGTTTAGGGTAAATTTTGAGCTGGGATGAAGTCTCAGTAATCTCGTCAATATTTCGTTAATACCGCAGTGTAAAAGTTTTGGCAGTTCTGTATCGTCATGAGGTTCGGTCGGGTCATGTACTTCCGGGTTTTTAGAAGGGGCAAAGAAGTCATCAATGATCGACTTGACGCTTAACCGGCGGATTTTTTCTTTCAGCTCAGGAGTAAGTGGGCCCTCTTCGCTATCGCTATCTGTAGAATATGAAGAAAGCGATTCAACATGTTCCGAAAGTTTGTTGTGGATAAAGCGGCCAAGGTGAAGAATGGAAGGTTGACCCGTTCCGACAAAGCTAAGGAATTCATCCTTACTCAAAGGGGACAGTTTTAAGCTGAGTTCTGTGTTCAGTATTTTACGATGTTTTTCGTTGAATTCGGCTAGTATGTCGAAAACATATTTTTGCTGATACCGGGATACTTCTCTTCCTTCTTCAAGGAAATCCATAACGCGGTCTTTTTTTAAAAAATTATTATAGGTGGCGCTATCGGAAAGCACATTTGGTTCCCATGTAAAACGAACATACTTATCCCGAAAGCGAGCAGAAAGCTCAATGCCGACCTGAACTTTGATATCCAGAATACTCCCTGCTTCAAGAAGCTCTTCGATAACTTGAGGGCGGACATAGTTATAATAGACCACGGTAAGATTTCTAATACCTTTGATCCAGGCATCCATAATCAGATGGGTAGGCGATTTTCTGCCCTTAGTGTTTGCATCGTGTACATGGTCATCGAAGGCTAACTGGTTCCATTCTTCCGGCATTTCAACAAGATGATATTTAGCCAGCTCTTTTCTAATTTTGCGTGGGTTTCCAGCTGAAATCATACGGAAATCGTGGGCCAGTTTTAGTCGGCGTAATTCGCTGTTGTCTGAGCGAACCAGCTTTTTCATAATCTGCAGAAGAACGCGCGCAGTATTTTTCCGGTAATATGTTGAAGAGGACAGGAATACTTCGTCGCGCAATGAACGAAGTGCTTTTAATCTGTCGTGGGCCAGACCTTTTTCAAAACTCCCAAGCAGGCTGATAACCGCATAGGCGACTCGAAGTCCCTGTGGTGCTGCCATCTCTTTTATTCCATGAGGATGCATATGCTCGACTAATAGTGAGCGGAAAGCACGTGACTTTGGGCCTCGCTTCAGAACGTCGTCCACGATTTGGAGTAGCTGGTAGTCGCGTTTATCGAAAAAGAGAGGAGATATTTTGGTCATGATAAAGAAAAGCGTGGGGTAGGTGCGAAGCTGGAAACTTCGCTCCTATCCCAATCGTCCAGTTAAGATTTATGTACAGCCAGTGCGCTGACAGCCTTTGCGTAAAAATCAGTAAAGATACCATCAACTTTTATGGCGTTCAGTTCTTCCCATTCTTGCGGGAGATTGGCAGTGTATACAAATACGGAAAGTCCTTTTTCGTGGGCTTTTTCAACGAATTCTGCAGACACTGTACGGAACCAGAGATTGACTGAAGTTGCGTTCATTGAGCAGGCAGTCTCTAGCAGCTTCTCATTGTAAAAACGTCCGTCAAGGCAGTCTTCTATCTCTTGTGCCAGGATTGAACGGATATTCTGGTCACTGCATTTTTCATCGAGCAACATGAGATTTTCCGATAGAGTTGCAAATCTCGGGAGCATATAGTCTTCATTACCATAGGCAAAAACATTTGCAAAATAGCATTCCGCTTTCGGACCGGCTTTTGCCAGAAGTATATTTCGACGAATAGCTCCGTCGAGCAGCGCAATCTTTGCAGTAGGACAGATTTCACGAAAGGCTTCGAGTTCTTTCCAGTTGAAGGAACTAACCAGAATGTCTGAAATAGCCAGTTTTTCATCAGCAACATATTTTTTAAACAGCTCACCAGCCCGCCGGCCTGTGTTTTTGCCCTTGAGCTCCAGGTGGATTGCCGGACGTTTGTCCGGTTCACAAGAGGCAAAGAAATCAAAGACTTCAGGAAGAAACGGAATTCGGTCTTTGCCCTGCTCCGGATCACCTGCATAAAGGCTTTTCAGTGTTCTGGAATCCGTCGTTGATACTTCACCTTTACCCGTTGATACTTCTTCAAGGTCGAGATTGTGGACTACAACCAGTTCTCCATCGGCGCAAAGCTGCACGTCAAATTCTATGGCCGGAACATTTTCAGATGTTACTTTTTCAAACGCACGGATCGTATTTTGGTTATATCCTGGATATTTGCATCCTCTATGTCCAATAAGCATCATTTTATCAGTCTCCATTAGATGATGTTGGGAAGAAACATGACCACGGATGGCATGTAGGTTACTATCAGGAGAACGACAAGCAGAGCCAGAATGAAAGGCCAGATCTCACCGATAAATTCTCCAACAGTAGCACCGGTTATGGCACATGTGGTGAACATCATGGAGCCGAACGGCGGCGTTATCCCTCCGATCATGATATTTACGATCATGATTAATCCGAAATGAATTAAATCGATATTCATGCTTTTGACTAGTGGGACCAGAAGTGGTGCGACTATGATCAGCAAAGCACCGCCTTCGAGGAACATACCTAAGACAAGCAGCAGAATGTTGATCACAACCAGAATCATCCAAGGTGAGTTGGAGATTGCCAGGATACTGCGGGTCAACTGGTGGGGAATCCGTTCCCAGCTCATATATTGGCCGAATACTGAGGCCGCGATGATGATTAACATGACTGAGCTTGTGCCCAGCAGTGTATTTTTCATTATGATTGGAAAATGTTCCCATCTCAGCTGTTTGTATAGAAATACCCCGATAATAATACAGAACAGAACTGCCATAGCACCCGCTTCTGTAGGAGTGAAAACTCCGAAACGGATGCCGGCGATGATGCCAAGTGGAAGGAGCAGTCCCCAGATAGATTCTTTAAATTGTGCAAAAATCTCTTTGGGGGAGGCCATTTTTTCCCGTGACGGTTTGTAGCCTCTTTTCTTTGCAATTAAATGTACGGTTAGCATCAGGGCGAAACACATGAGAATACCCGGAGTGTATCCACCGATAAACATTTTGGCCACAGAGACTTGCGCAATAAGGGCGTAAATGATCAGGTTAATTCCCGGAGGGATAACCGGAGCAATGGCGGAAGATGCCGCGGTGATTGCGGTAGCAAAAGGAGTGCTGTAACCTCTCTTCGTCATCTGGGGGACCAGTATTTTAGACTGCATAGCTGCATCTGCATTAGCCGATCCTGATATTCCCCCCATCAGGGTTGACAGTAGGACGTTGACCTGAGCAAGACCACCACGAAGATGCCCGGTCAGCACGTCGGCCATTTTCATCAGGCTTGAACTGATTCCTGAAAAGTTCATTATTTCCCCGGCCATGATGAAAAATGGAATGGCCAGTAAAGGGAAAGATGCGGTGGAGGTTATGAATTTCTGCAGGATCAGGTCTGGCGGTGTTCCCACATCTCCAAAGGTAAAATATGAAAGAGCCGCAGCCAGCAGAGCAAAGGCAATGGGGATACTTGTAAAATATAGGGCCATTACAATGGCTATTGGGAATGTAAGCATGGTTTTCTCTCCTTATCCTGCCTGTTTACCGAAAAGCTGGCATAAATCCTTGTACAGGAAAGCCAAAGCATAAATAGTCATCAGAGAAAAGCCGACCGTAAGTGCGGAGTTGATATAAATTGCTGGAATATCGAGTACCGGCGTACGTTTTAACTTGTTCGCATGGATGTAAAGGATGCTGAGATAAACGATGTATCCATTGATTATGCACATCATACAATCGATGATTACTGCGATAAAATTTTGCCATATTTGGGGGCCTATTTTAGCCACAAAGTCGATTCCGATGTGCATCTTGTATCGATACGCAGCAGCAGAACCAACGAATACGCTCCAGATAAAAGCAGATGTAGCAACCTCTTCAGCCCAGAAAAGGCCGCTTTGAAAAAGATAGCGAAGGGCAACATTGATGATAACGGCCAATACAGTAATACATAGAAAAAAACCGCTTAAAATCAGATCGAAATTTTTTAAAAGAACTTTAGATGCTGTAGACATTGTTCACCACTTTAGAGCGGTGCATGAGAGATATATCCTCCCATGCACCGGCAGTATTGTTTATCTCATTGCGTCGAGTTCGGAGAATATCTTCTTGAAGATTCCGGGGGTCATGCCTTTTTGTTCAGTGTACAGTGGGGCAAGAGCTGCGCGGAAAGCGTCGCCGTCAACTTCGTTGAATTTAACGCCGTAAGACTCAAGTTCTTTTACAACACCACCGTGCTGCGATTTGAGCAGTTCCACCATATTAGTTGCACCCTTGGTGAATTCTTCCTGAATGATAGTCTGATATTTAGCAGGGATTTGGCTCCATACTTTAGTGGAGATGTATACACCGCAGGTTCCGAGAATGTGACGTGTTTTTGCTACGTTCTTGGTAGGACCTTCGTATACTTTTGTTCCAATGTTGGTAAACTCTGATCCTTCCAGACCGTCAACAACCCCCTGCTGTACTGCTGAGAGAGTTTCACCCCATGGCAGTGGTGTAGCTACAGCACCCATTGCGGTAAGAGTGTCAATATATGACTTGGAGCCGGGGGTACGGATTTTCATGCCGCTGAGATCCGCCGGGGTCTTAATAACTTTTTTGGTGATCAGATTGCGGAAACCATAAATATAGTCGAGGGCAAGAATCTTGATACCCTGTTTTTCGGCTTTAGCCTCCATATCTGCGACGAGTTTGGACTGAGTCAGTTTTACGTACTCATCAAAGCTGCGATAAAGCATCGGTGCGTATAGCGCCTTGAAGTCGGGGACATAGTCGCCTAGGAAAGATGGGTCTTCAACAGAAATAAATCTGGCGCCACGTACAACCTGTTCAACACCTTCTTTATATGCAGGCAATTGAGCTTGTGGGAAAGTTTGAATATTAATAGCACCGTCGGTTTTTTCATATATGGATTCAGCTACTGCATCCATGGATTTGGAGAGCTGCTCGGCCGGGCTGAAAACATGGCTCAGTTTCAGGGTTAGTTTGTAGTCGTCAGCCATGCACTGGGTTCCAATGGACAGAGCCAGAAAGGCTCCTGCACAAAGGATGGTAACGGTTTTCTTGAAGTTCATTTTTCTTCCTCCTAAAGTTATTTCGCCTAGCGTAAATGGTTGCTGCAACAATTCCAGCCGCCTTCTTGCTACGGTTTATTCTTTTATGTTTTCTACTTTTTATTTCGTCAGACTATTGCCGTTGTGGATTCTCGGACAACCAGTTTTGTTTCCATCATATGTTGTACCGGGGTAGTCGGATCTGCCATAATCTGCAGTAAAATTTCACAGGCGCGTCTCCCCATTTCATAGGCAGGCTGGCGTATGGAGGTCAGAGACGGGACCATGTAAGAAGCTGTAGGCATATCATCAAAACCTACGATTGACAGATCCTCGGGAAGGTTAAGCCCTGACTCTCTTGCGCCTTTACTTGCACCAAGGGCAATATAGTCGTTGGAACAGAAAACTGCGGTGGGAGGCGAGGATAGTTTGAGGAGGGTCTTGATAGAGTTCCGTCCTCCTATAAGGGAATGTTCTGTCTGGACAAGTAATTCCTTGTCATAAGCAATCCCATTATCTTTGAGACATCTCTTATACCCGTGCCAGCGGTGGTAGCCTCTGTCAGTTACATTGAAGTTTCCAGCGACCATCCCTATCCTTTTGTGTCCAAGAGAAATAAGATGTTCTGTTGCAAGATAGCCCCCCCGGTAGTTGTCAACACCAACTGCCGAGATAGCTCCTCCCTTGATCGTGCTGAAAAGGAGTACAAGAGGAACCCCCTCATCTACCAGTGACTTGATAACCTTACCTTTAGGGTTGGTCGTGGTGATAATTAGTCCATCCACCTGACTTTCCCTGAGTGCGTTGATAAGATTTTCTTCTTGTGAATATTTATATGATGTGTTGCCGAGAATTACTTTGATGTTCTTCTGATCGGCATATTCCTGAACTCCCATTGTAGACTTGGCGAAAACAGGATTGTTGATATTGGGGATGATGAGGCCGATAGTATTGGATCTTTTGGTGGCGAATCCACGCGCAAGGGCATTGTACTTGTAGTTACACATCTTCATCGCCCGTAGAACTTTTTCTCGAGTCTCTTCACGAACTGTTTCGGGGGAGTTGATAACTCTCGACACTGTAGCTGTCGAGACTTGTGCAAGTCGTGCAACATCAAGAATAGTACTCACAAGCAACCTCTATGTGTAAACGTTTACATTTTGGTAGCAGTATGTTTTCAAAAATGTCAACAATTTTATGAAAACTGTTTATTATAAAGGTATATCAGCCATGTTTAACTTATTTTAAATAACTTGTAGTGACAATTTTCTTTCGATAATATTACTGAAATGTAAACATATACATTCATAGAGGATGCGTGAATGACAAGAAGTTGTTTAATAGAGCTGACAGACCGGATACATCGGATTGAATATTGCGGTATGCATGTAGATCTCGTCCGGACATCTAACGGAACAGTGCGGATTGGCAGTATGCCCGATATTGCGAAATTCTTGACGGAACACGGTTTTCGCGAGGAGACAGTGGTGGTTCCTGACTGGGAGGTCTCTTTGGCAGGTGATAACCGGACCGGTGAAGAGTTTATTCTCTGGCAGGCCCAGATCAGGGGTGGGGTTTTAAAAGAATATGTCGGTCAAGAATTTAATATCAATCAGGTCAATAGCCATCTTGAACGCATTTTTCCTTATTTTTTTGATGAGAAGTGTCTTTCTATCGTACGCAAGAAATGGCTGCGGAACTGGTTTAGCCCGAATATAGCTGACCCATGTTATAGTCACGGTGATGTGCAGATTTGTTGCGATAATGGAAATATTACTATTTATGAAGGTGGAAGCACTGTTTATGACCGCAAACAATTTGATTCTTATGAATCTCCCGATGACAAAATTGAATCTCTGCTGACAAGCATTCCCCGAGACGGAGTACACAGGGACTGCCTGGAGGTTCTTCCAATTGGTTGTGGTAACGGTGTTTCCGGGACTGTTGCCAATACCATAGTCAGGTTTGGAGAATATGTAATCTGGATAGATCCGTGCGGTTATCCAGCACATACTCTTGCGCGACATAATATTCATTGGGATGATATTACTCACTTTTTGTTTACTCATAATCATGAAGACCATGTTCAGGGTTTCACTGCCTGTATGTACCGCGCCCGTATGACTGGACGCAAGCTGAACCTGTTGGTTGCAGATAACGTATTCAAAGTTTTAATTGATCTTTATACTCCATTATTTCCTGACCTGAAAGACCATATCAACATGCTTCCGTTGCTGCCTGGGAATCCTTTGCAGCTGGGATCTCTGCAAATTGACAGTCGATGGAATCATCACATTCTGCCTTATGGAACTTTAGGTCTCAGGATATCCGCTGGCGGAAGGAGTTTCGGCTATTCAGGTGATACCAAATATGATGAAACGATCAACCGTATCTTAAAGCGTAAAGAATTGACAGCAGAGTGGTTCGCTACGTGTGATCTTGTTTTTCATGAGATTGAATTTGATAATGCCAAAAGTGTTCATACCCACTGGAAACAGGTTGAATCTCTTCAGCAGAATATCTCCGGAAAAGTTCTCGGCTACCACACCCCGTTTCTTGAGAACAGTCCGTTTCCTCTGGCGCAGGAAGGGGTTCTTTATGTTTTGGATGGCGCTTGGAATTGATAGCGATAGGATAGTTAATCATGGCAGTAATAGTAGTCTGTTCTCTTTGTATGATAGAGAGCTGTTTTTAGGATTTTATGTCTATTGTATTGTTGGTAATATAGAAGTGAGGACTATTAAAATATATTTTTATAAATAATAATTACGTAACCTGATAAAAAAGTATTGAATTTATACGCTGTATATAGGTATAACTCCCGGTGACTAGATTGGATGCTTAAAAATTATATGTGTTTTACATAAAACTTTTAAATTCAGGAGCCCTTGTATGAACACTTATCAGCAATACATTAATGGTGAATTCCGTAATGCGGATTCCAATGAGCAGTTTGCGGTTATCAATCCTTTTACCGAGAAGATAATAGCCATGGCTCCGAAAGGAGGCAAGCATGATGCTGAACTTGCTCTGGAAGCTGCTAGCGTGGCCCAGAAGGAGTGGGCAGCTAAATCTTGCATAGAGCGTGCTGGTTTCTTGAAGAAAATGGCAGAGGTTATCCGGGAAAATCGAGAAATGTTGGCTCGGACTTTAGCTGAAGAACAGGCTAAAATTTTTCCTTTAGCTCAAGTTGAAATTGATGCAACAGCTGAATACTTTGATTATTATGCAGGGTGGGCACGTAAATACGAGGGCGAGGTCATTGAGAGTGACAGGACCAATGAAAATATACTCCTTTATCGCCAGCCTATTGGTGTGGTTGTGGGGATTTGCCCATGGAACTTTCCATTTTTCGTAATGGCCCGCAAGGTAGCTCCATCCATTCTTACCGGTTGCACTATTGTCCTTAAGCCAAGTAGTGAGACGCCTAATACGACTTTTGAGTTTGCTAAATTGGTTTCCAGTATAGGTCTGCCAAACGGAGTACTTAATTTTGTTTCCGGTGGTGGCAGCACTTTGGGTGATGCTTTGGTTCGCAGTTCACAGGTTGGATTGGTTACTCTTACCGGTAGTGTTGAAACCGGTCAGCGAATCATTGCATCCACTGCTGAGAACATCACCAAGACATCACTTGAGTTGGGTGGTAAGGCCCCTGTTATTATTTGTGCAGATTGCGATATGGATATGGCGGTCAAAGCTGTAGTTGATTCAAGAATTATTTTTTCAGGACAGGTCTGCAACTGCGCAGAGCGTGTCTACGTCGAGGCTCCTGTTTACGATGAATTTATGGATAAAGTTACCAGAGCTATGGCTGCGGTTGCTTACGGTGATCCGTTTGCTGATCCAGCTCCGAATATGTCTTGTCAGATTAATTCGGCTCAGCTCACCAAAATTGAGGGAATGGTGGCTAAGGCCCTGGAAGAAGGGGCTGAAGTCCTTGTCGGAGGATCACGTTGTGAAGATCAGCCTACAGGATTTTTCTACAAGCCGACATTGCTGGCCAGTTGTACACAGGATATGGAGATTATACGCAAAGAAATCTTTGGTCCTGTCCTGCCTGTGGTAAAAGTTACTGATTTCGATGAGGCGCTTAATATGGCTAATGATTGTGAGTTCGGCTTGACCTCATCTATATTTACCAATAATATTAGTAAAATGATGCGTGCTATCAATGAACTTAAGTTCGGTGAAACTTACGTAAACCGAGAGCACTTTGAAGCTATTCAGGGATTTCATGCTGGATGGCGTAAATCCGGTATCGGTGGTGCTGATGGTAAGCACGGTTTGTATGAGTATCTTCAGACTCATGTAGCTTATATTCAGTATTAATCTGCGATATCTTTTATAAAGCAGAAAGTCCTGATGTTATCACTGACACTAAAGTTATCTTGACCTTAAATAAGCCGTTTCTTGCTATCGTAGTTAGATATGTAAGGGACGGCTTTTTTCTTATGTGGGAGCTTCGTCTTAATTATTAAATATTTTTTAAGCTAATGATAAGATTATATAATTTAAGTACTTATTCATAATTTCAGCTAAGAATAATTTATAAACATATAATTTTTTTCTTGATGTTTAAAATTATATTCACAAATGTAATGTAGGTCCAAATCATATTGTGTTTTTGGGTTTCCATTTAACTTTAAGTATATGGTTTTAGTCGGCGATGGAAAATATTAAATAAAAATTAAAAGAGAATATGTTAGAACCAATTAAATCTGTTTTAGGCAAAGGGTCTTCATTTCATATAGAGTTTGCTTATTCCGTCTGGTGGAATCTTTTTTTGATTACATGCGGAACAGTAATCACTGCCGTAGCTGTTAAAAGCCTTGCTGTACCCTATGAGTTTATGGCTGGAGGTGTTTTTGGATTAGCTTCACTTATTTATTATATAACCGAACTGCTTTCTCCCGGCTGGATTTATTTTTTACTTAGTATTCCGCTCTTTATCTTTGCCTGGGTGAAGGTCAGTAGACGCTTTTTCTGGTATAGCCTTTACGCGACTTTTACTACTACAGCAGCTTATGAGTTACTCACAATTCCTATGCCTGTGCATAATGAGCTGTACGCAGCTGTTGCATGTGGGGCTTTGGTCGGACTAGGTTCCGGTATAGTTTTACGTTCTTTAGGTTCAAACGGTGGACTTGATGTACTTGCCGTATACCTTTTTCAAAGATTTAATATTGGAATTGGTAAGGTTTACATTATTTTTAATGCAGTTATTTTCAGCCTGAGTTTAACTGAGCTCTCTCTTGATGTGATTATTGCATCATTTATTCTTGTTTTTATTTCTTCTGTTGTTGTTGATCAAACTCTTTCAATGTTTAGCCAGAGAAAAGTTGTTTTTATTATTTCTAAAAGTATTGAAATGATTTGCCACGATATTCTTCATGAGATGAAGCAGAGTGCCACTTTTATCAAAGGGCAGGGGGCGTATTTACGTGAGGATACAAATATTTTGATGACAGTAGTCAATAATATTCAGCTCAAAAAGTTGGAAGAAATCGCATTCAGGCACGATGAAAAGGTACTACTGATTGTTGAAAACACTTTCTCTGTGATGGGATCAAGTTTTTCAAGGCGTAAAGTTTATTAGGAGTACAGTTTTCCGCAATATCCTAAGGAGGCTTTATGAAAGAATGGAGTTTCAATTTTGAAGACCTGAGTCAATTGTCCATAGGGGCTTTTGCCTTGGCTGTCCCCATATCATTCTCCGAAGAAGCCTGGCGTCTGGGTGAGACTTTGCCGGTATTGAATTTGGTCTATATTACCGGTTTATCGATTTTAAGCTTAGCTTTGTTTACATATCAAGTCGTTTTTCAAGGAGAAATCAAGAAAAGACGCTTGGGTTTTATCTTGAGAGTCTTTTTGGCTTATATAATCACCGGAGTCGTCGTTGCCTTAGTCCTTACGTCTATTGATAAATTTCCAATGGCTACAGAGCCTCTGATTGCCGTTCGAAGATTGATAGTAGTTGCAATGCCGGCTTCTATGGGCGCGATTGTTGTTGATGGCCTTGATAAAGAGTGATTTTTGTCGTGCATTAGCATTGAACAGACTGTTTTCTCTGGCGGGGATAGATGAAGGCGAAAAATAGTATATTGCAAAACAAAGTTTCATTTTGTAGAATTGGTATATGACTCCTGCAATTAATATAGCCAAAAAGAAAAAGATTCTATTTACTGTCCATGAATATGAACACGATCCGGCAGCTGAATCATACGGCGTCGAAGCAGCTGAAAAGCTGGGGGTTGACCCCGACAGAGTATTTAAGACTCTTGTAGTGGCAAATGACAAGAATCTGATAGTAGCAGTTGTTCCGGTTATGAAGCGGTTAGACCTTAAATTGCTGGCGAAAGCTGTTGGTGTAAAAAAGGTAGGCATGGCGGACGTAAAGATTGTGGAACGGACAACAGGGTATGTTGTCGGTGGCGTCAGTCCTCTCGGCCAAAAAAAATTGCTCCCGACTTATATTGATAGTTCAGCAGAAGGGTGTGAAACCATTTTTGTCAGTGCCGGACGCAGGGGAGTGGATATAGAACTTTCTCCAGATGATCTTGTTAAACTTCTGAAGGCATCCTACAAAGCGTTCGCTAAATAACTTTTTCAATCAATTTTTGTTCTTGTTTTTTATGGCTGGCAGGTGGTCTGTTTTTGAGTGAATTGAAAGCATAGTACATGTGTGAACCGTATTAGCTGACTTTATCGTAGTCAGTTAATACGGTTTTTTATGCGTTATAGATTAAAACCATGGGGATTAGTTTCTTTTATCGGTTGCGTGTTATCATACTTAGTTCATGAATTTTAGAGATTATATCTCTGATTCTTACAATGATTAACCATTAGTTAACCTGTCAAATGGTATCTTTACACGATCTTAATTTTATAATCGTTAAATTTTTAATAGTAATTACGTACCTTATTTGAGGGCATTAAATATCTCAGGAGTATATATGAATAGTTATATAAAAGAGTTGAAAAATATTACGACTGTAGTCGCTGCGAGCATGATGGTGATGGTGTTTTTTAGTTCCGGTTGTAAGAGTGCCGAGACGGCGCAGGCTAAGGAAAAACCTCAGCAAAGAGCTGTTCAAGTTGATGTTGCTGAGGTTAAGACAACCTCTTTACGTAAAGAAATCGAACTCCCTGGACGTATTTCAGCTCGCAGAATTGCACAAGTTCGTGCAAGAGTCGCAGGAATTGTTCTTAGCAGAGATTTCAAAGAAGGCAGTCACGTGAAAAAAGGACAGCCTTTATTTCACATAGACCCTGCCCAGTTTAACGCAGCATTGTCCTTGGCGAAAGCAGATCTTGCAAAAGCTGAAGCTAACATGGTTGACTTGGAAGCAACTGCCAAACGTTACAGTAAACTTATCAAGACTAAATCGATCAGTCAGTCAGAGTATGACACTGCTGTAAACACATACAGAGCTGCGAAGGCGAGTAAGGATGCAGCAGAGGCGGCAGTACGTTCATCTTCTTTAAATCTCAGTTACGCAACCGTTGTAGCGCCTATTTCTGGTAGGATCGGGCGTGCTTTTATAACAGAAGGTGCGCTCGTAGGTGAGGGCGAGGCTACTCATCTGGCAACTATCCAGCAGCTTAACCCAATCTATGCAGATATTAATGAACCTGTTTCGGAATACCTTAAACTCAAGGCTGCAATGAACAAGGCAGTGCACGAAGATAGTGCTGCCGATGTGACTGTTTCTGTTGATAATGTTGATTATGTTGCAAAAGGAAAGCTTTTGTTTTCTGACGTTACAGTCGATCAAAGTAGTGGACAGGTTTCTCTTAGAAGTGAATTTCCTAACGATGATGGGATGCTGCTTCCGGGTATGTTCGTGCGCATAAAGATCAAGCTAGGCAACAGCCGTGATGCTATTTTGGTCCCACAGAGAGCCGTAATGGTCGGTCATGGCGGAACAGCACAGGTTTACGTTGTCGACAGTCAAAATAAAGTTCAGCCTCGCGCAATTAAAACCGGATCTATGGAAGAGGGTGGTCTCTGGCAGATTACTGAAGGTCTTAAAGCTGGAGAGCGCGTAGTCATTAACGGAACCGGTAAGCTTAAGCCGGGAATGACCGTCTCTATAAAGAAAGTGGAAAATTCTACCGTCGCATTAAAAGAAACTGACAGTAAACAGCAATAAATCAGATTAGAGATAAAAATATATGTCACGATTTTTTATTGATAGGCCCAACTTTGCCTGGGTTGTCGCTATATTTATTTTATTGGCCGGGGTTTTGTCTATTCCCGGTATGGCCGTGGAAAAGTTACCACAGGTTGCACCTCCGCAGATTACTATTGACGCACAATACCCCGGAGCTTCAGCAACGACTATCAACGAATCCGTAGTAAGTCTCATTGAAGAGGAACTTAACGGAGCAAAAGGGTTATTGTATTATGAATCTACCAGTAGCTCTACCGGTTCTGCGAAGATCACAGTTACCTTCAAGCCCGGAACAGACCCGGATATGGCTCAAGTTGATGTGCAGAACCGTGTTCAAAAGGCTGAATCTCGTCTACCTCAGTCTGTAAGAGATCAGGGTGTTACAATTGAACAGGCCAACTCCGGCTTTCTGATGATTTATGCTTTGCGTTATAAAAAAGATAACGAAGGTAAAGATCGTCAGCTTCTGGCAGATATTATGGCCCGTAATATGAATAATGAAATTCGCCGTGTTGACGGCGTGGGTACATTGCAGTTCTTTGCTTCAGAAAGTGCAATGCGTGTATGGGTCGACCCTCAGAAGCTTCTCAGTTTCGGACTTGATCTTTCTGATGTAGCCTCGGCTATTAAGGCTCAGAATGTTCAGGTCCCAGCAGGTAGTTTCGGTTCGCGTCCTGTGGCTTCAGATCAGGAGATTCAAGCGACATTCATGGTTCAGGGTCTTCTTGAAACTCCTGAAGAATTTGGAAAAATTTTGCTTCATGCCGGACTTGACGGCTCAACTGTTCATCTTTCCGATGTTGCTAAGATTGAAATAGGCCCTGAGTCCTATAATGTTGTTTCCCGTCTGAATGGTACTCCTGCTGCTGCTGCCGCAGTTCAGCTCGCTCCCGGGGCAAATGCTCTTGGAACAGTCCAGCGCGTTAGGGCTCGTCTTGATGAGCTGGCCAAAACTTTACCGTCGGATATGGAAATAGCCATTCCACTGGATACTTCCACTTTCGTCGATGTTGCTATTGAGAAAGTTCTTCATACCCTGCTGGAAGCTATCGCACTTGTTTTTCTGGTAATGTTTCTGTTTTTGCAGAATTTTCGCTATACAATTATTCCTACCATTGTTGTCCCCGTGTGCGTGCTTGGCTCATTTGCAGTTATGAATTTAGTTGGTTTCTCCATCAACATGATGACTATGTTCGGAATGGTTCTAGCCATCGGTATTCTTGTTGATGATGCGATTGTTGTTGTTGAGAACGTAGAGCGCATAATGTCTACTGAAGGGTTGCCGCCACGTGAAGCAACAATCAAAGCTATGGGGCAGATCTCAGGCGCAATCGTCGGTATTACTCTGGTTCTTTCTGCTGTATTCCTTCCGCTTGGTTTTATGAGCGGTTCTGTCGGTGTTATTTATCGCCAGTTCGCAATTTCAGTTGCTGTTTCAATTTTGATTTCCGGATTTTTGGCTCTGACACTGACTCCAGCTCTTTGTACGACAATACTTAAGCCTATTCCAAAAGGACATCATGAAGAGAAAGGTGGCTTTTTTGGATGGTTTAACAGGCTTTTTGCTAATCTTGGAAGTCGTTATCAAAAGTTGACTGGAGCACTTGTTACACGGACAGTAAGATGTATGCTTGTATATGGTATTATGCTTGTTGTTCTTGGTTATTTTTATATGCAGCTCCCTGAGTCATTTGTTCCGACAGAGGATCAGGGGAACCTTTTTGTCAGTGTTCAGCTTCCTCCTGGGGCAACATATTCAAGAACACTTGATGTTATAAAAGATGTTGAAGGTTATTTTAAATCACGCCCTGCCGTTGAATCGACTTTTACTGTTATCGGATTCAGTTTCTCCGGTCTGGGTGAAAATGCCGCTCTTGGAGTTCCTGTTTTAAAGGACTGGTCAAAACGTGGAAAGGGACAGTCCGCACAAGATGAAGTAGGTATGGCCAACAGAGTCCTTTCCCAGAATACTGACGGTTCTATTTTTACTGTTAACCCCCCTCCTGTTGACGGGATGGGTAATACCGGCGGGTTTGCCTTACGTCTTCAGGATCGAGCCAACGTTGGTCGAGCTGTGCTCACACAAGCTTTGGGAATGGTTTTGGGCAAAGCTAATGCTTCCCCTATCATTGCCTACGCCATGCCTCAGTGGCTGCCTGATGCTCCGCAGTTTCGACTGGTTATAGATCGTGAGAAAGCGGAAACTCTTGGAGTAAGTTTTGCTGATATCAAGACAGTGCTCTCCAGTGCTTACGGTTCAAATATGGTCGCAGACTTTGTTAACGCCGGAAGGGTGCAAAGAGTCGTTATTCAGGCTGATGCTCAAAGTCGTAAGAATCCTAAGAGTCTGGACAATCTGTATGTGCCTAACTCAAGAGGAGGGCAGGTTCCTATGAGGTCTTTGATCCACACTAAGTGGGAGACCGGACCTGTACAGATTGTCCGCTATAACGGTTACAATGCTTTCAAAATAATGGGGGATGCTGCTCCGGGACATAGTTCCGGAGAAGTTATGGCCGAACTTGAAAAGATTATGAAAGATCTTCCTCCCGGAATAGGATATGAATGGACAGAGCTTTCATATCAGGAAAAATATGCAGGAGGGCAGGCTCCTATCTTGTTCGCTCTCGCGCTGCTTGTCGTTTTTCTTTTACTGGTTGCTCTGTATGAAAACTGGGCTATTCCGTTTTCCGTTATGCTCATTGTCCCAATTGGAGCTTTAGGAGCGGTTGCTGCTGTAACCATTTTACATATGTCCAATGATGTTTACTTCAAAGTTGGACTGATCACTATTATCGGCCTTGCTGCAAAAAACGCTATTCTTATTGTTGAAGTGGCCAAACAGTATTATGCTGATGGTTACAGTTTGAAGGAGTCAGCCGTTAAAAGTGCCGGTTTGCGTTTCCGGCCGATCATTATGACTTCTATGGCTTTTATTCTAGGTGTTCTTCCTCTTGCTCTTGCAACAGGAGCAGGAGCAGCAAGTCAGAAGGCTCTTGGTGTAGGTGTTATCGGGGGTATGATCAGCGCAACAGGACTCGGTGTTATTTTCGCTCCTGTTTTCTTTGTCGGGGTACTTTCAGTCGTTGAGTTTTTTAAAAGAAAAAATGCATAATACTGCATTTCAGAAAAATAATTAGTTATAAAATAATAAATAGGTATTGCCGGAGGAAAACAAAGTGTTTTTCTCCGGCTTTTTTCGTGATGAAGGGTAAATGTCTTTTTGTTGACTTTGCATTAACCCATCATCAGCTATTGTTAATTATTGATATTTAAATGGTGGGAAAAGTTAATATAAACTTATAAGTGTATGTTTAAAGTTAAGTTTGGCAGGATATAATATGTTTGAAAAAATTGCAGACCGTTCGTTTCTTTCTCCGGCAGTGGCTTTTACTTTTATCCCGGTTGCTTTGTCTGGGTTATTTTTGCTGTTCCATGTTCGCTTTGATGGTATTAAAGGTATTCATCAGTGGCTTGGTCTTGCATTTATTATCTTTTGCTCATTCCATATTATGGTTAACTGGAGATGCCTGCTTAAATATTTCAGCAAAAGGGAAGCTCACGTTGCCTTGATCCTGACAATTGTTTTGACTCTTACCTGTGCTGTGTTGGGGGGTAAAAATAGGAATGGCAGTCATCAGTTTCATAAGGGTGGAGTCATTTATAGTGAGGGATTGCATAAATAGGTTTTTGCTATCGATTTTTTAAGTAAATGCTGATTTTATAGAGTTGTTGATTAAGTCGCGACTCATGTGTCTCCCTGATTGCAGGATGAAAAGTTGTAAAGGAGAATTCGGTGGGAATATCCGTATTGCTTGTAGAGGACGATTATGATTTAGCCGCAGCTGTTGTAGGCTCTCTTGAGCTTGAAGGTATTAGTTGTGACCACGCCTCCAATGGGATGCATGGGTATGAATTAGCTACCCAGAATGATTATGATGTCCTGATGTTTGATGTAATGCTTCCTCGATTGAGCGGAATTGGTTTGTGCGATAAATTGAGGAAGGAGGGCTTGGATACCCCTGTTCTGATGCTTACTGCATTGGATACACTTGATGATAAAACTGCCGGGTTTAATGCGGGTACGGACGACTATCTGACGAAACCTTTTGATATGGAAGAATTGCTGCTTCGTATTAGAGCTTTATCCAGGCGCTATAGTCGTCAGTCACGCAAATTTATTGCTGCCGGTCTGGAAATGAATCTTGATACTCATGAAGTATGGCGTAATGGGCAGTCTCTCAATTTGACTCCTACTGAGTGGAAATTGCTTCAGGAACTTGTGATGAACAGTCCCAAAGTTGTCTCACGTGCCAAACTGGAACAGGCTGTCTGGGGTGATTCAATTCCGTCTCAGAGTCTTTTGAAGGTTTATCTAAATAAACTCCGCAAGAAAGTTGACGGTCCTGATTTCTGTCCAATCATCCACACTGTTCCCGGAGTAGGGGTTGTTCTAAGACAGGAGGACGAATGTGCAGAATAGTCAGAGCATAAAAAAACTTGTTGTTGTTTTTGTTCTTATTGCATGTTCGGTAATGGTGGTTTCTTACTCTGTACTAGTGAATATCTTTTTTGAAAAAGGTTTGGGGCTTGCTGTACAGCATCGCCTGGAATTGGAGGCAAGTTCTTATTCTGCAGCGTACGATAAAGACCATGCGGCAAGACTTCCCGAAGCAGCTAATTTTAGAACTTTTGAAAAGTATAATGACTTATCTCCCGACATTAAGGACGTTTTTAGCCCTTCTGATTTTCCAATAGGAAAATTTATCGTAGTTAAACCTAATATAGATGATGAGGATACATTTCATTTTGTTTATTCATGGAAACGTCAGGATGATGTGGTCCTGTACTTTGTATATAGTCTGGGTGATGCGGATAGGTCTGAAATTATACATTCAACTGCTCACGGGATTTTATATTACTCCATAGCTACAGGCCTGATATCACTTTTGGTAATAATCCTCGTTGCCATGCTGATGATGCGCCGTATTGCAAGACTTGTCTCCCATCTGGTGGATTGGGCTTTTAAACTCAATAAAGACAATGTGGAGGATTCTGCACAAAACTTTGAGTATAAAGAGCTTAATCAACTTGCCGCTCTGTATCAGGATAATATGCGCCGTCAAATGGCTAGTATTCAAAGGGAGAAACGGTTTCTGCGTAATGCCAGTCATGAATTGCGCACTCCTGTTGCCGTGCTGCAAACCAATTTGGACTGGTTGAATCGTCTGGGGGTAGGAAGCGACGAGAAGTTTGAGAGACCCTTCCGCAGCATGCGGAAAGCTGTAAAGAATATGAAGGAACTTATAGCTACTCTGCTGTGGGTGGAGAAAAAGGATGTGAGTTCAGTTCCCAGACATGAAGTATGTGTAGATAAAGATTTACTTGGTATTATTGAAGAAAATTCATATCTATTAGCTGATAAAGATGTTCATGTCAGGAAAGATATACATGCCCAAAGCATGCTTGTTCCAGAAATACTGGGAAGGATAATCTGGAGTAACATTATCCGTAATGCCTTCCAGCACTCTTATGAGGGGGACGTTGAAATCAGTCTTTTAGATGGAGTGCTGATTGTTAAAAATGCTATTGCTTCTAATGCCGGTGAAGATTCTAGTGACAGTTTCGGGCTAGGGCTGATGCTTATTCAGGAGTTGATTGAAAGTATAGGCTGGAAGCTGGTTCTTGAAGAGGGGGCGGATTCTTACTCTGCTATATTGTACATGCACTCATTAAAGTAATTTTTCAGAAAGTATTATCTGTGCCCAATAGTTAGTGTGCCGACTGGAGTTAACATCTCAATTGCATTTATTTGTGTGGAAGATTTTTAAGCAAAGATCTATAAACAGATTTATTAGAAAAACCAGACAATTAAATTTTGAAGAAGGTCGTAGATAACTTCATTGCAGCAAATAGAAATGAAAAAGACATTTTGACAACTAAATTTGAGGCGCGTGATAAAGTGAGAAGAGGACGTAAAGCATTCAGTATTGCCGGAGAATCTATTGATCCGGGGACACGTGGGACTATTGATATAGCTGCGGCTAAACTTTATAACCGCAATGAATTATTCATGAACATTCATGTCGTGCATGGAAAATCTGACGGTCCGGTATTGTTTGTTTCCGGCGCAGTGCATGGTGATGAGATAAATGGTGTTGAAATAATCCGCCGCCTGCTTAAGCTTAAACTATTGAACTCCTTACGGGGGACACTTATTGCCGTTCCGGTAGTTAACTCTTTCGGTTTTGTTAATAGATCTCGTTATTTACCTGATCGTCGTGATCTTAATCGGTTTTTCCCAGGATCTCCAACTGGGTCTTTGACCGGACAGCTTGCTTCTATTTTTATGGAAGAAGTTGTTTTGCGATCAACGCATGGCATTGATTTTCATACAGGTGCCAATATGCGCAGTAATCTGCCGCAAATCAGGGCTGTCGTAAGCGATCCGAAGGTTAAAGAAATGGCAATGGCTTTCGGTGCTCCGGTCGTGCTTGATGCAGAACTTCGTGATGGATCATTGCGTAGTGCTGCATATGACAAAAATATTCCCATGCTTTTGTTTGAAGGTGGTCAATCTATGCGTTTTGACCAGATTCCTATTCGTGTTGGAGTACAGGGTGTTATTTCGGTAATGCGCTACTTGGGGATGCTTCCGAAAGCAAAGACTCATTCAAAACGTATTCCTTCAGTTCTAGCTAAAAGTTCAACATGGGCAAGAGCATCATCTAGCGGAGTTTTTTTACCACGTGTAAATCTAGGTGATATTATAAATAAAAAACAGGTGATTGGAATAGTTACTGATCCTCTGGGAGAGCATGAACATCAAATCCTATCTCCTGCCAGCGGTATAGTTATCGGGCAATTGCAAAGTCCACTTGTTCATAAAGGAGATGCAGTCAGTCATGTTGCCAGTATCAGTGATATGGATATTGCAGAAAATGCTCTTGATTCATTTCAACGTGAATTTGAGATTGAATCAAAGTTACAGCAGTATGAAGAAGGGTATTTGTAAAAAAGATAGTAGGTTAAAGATAAGTCATGATTTTAAGTTACCTGTCAGGATTGTATAGGATCTTTAATACGCTGTAGACGTATTCAACTGCATTATGTCGGTCAGTTTTAAACTTGTTTTATGGGTGTTAATTGATGACATCTACTTCGTATTACAGATTAAAATATTATAAATTTTTAAGTATAAATTATTTATATAAAGCCGGAATATTTTTTCCGGCTTTATTTTTTTAAAATAGTTTGACGTTCAAACTAAAGTTTGGCAAGAAGTTTGGACATCATTTAATTTGATATTCAAACTAAACGGAGACAGTATGGAATTCGAAACAATATTTTTAGTAGCTATGCAGTCCAGTTTTTTTCTGGGCTTGATACACGGGGTTAATCCCTGTGGACATTCATGGCTTATTCTGGCCCCTTTTGTTTATGGTGAAAAGAGTGGAAAGCGGGTTTTCAATCTCACTTCGGCTTTTATTCTAGGGACATCATCAGCCTGCCTCATTATAGGATTTACTCTTGGATCCATTTCTTTAAGTATCCCGCAATCTCTGGGGTATGTCGTAGATATTATAACTATCGGTATACTTGTAGTTTTAGGTGGAATTCTGATTGTTAAGCCTGAGCTTTTGCATAATCACGACCATGATCATAACCATGACCACAGTCACGAGCATGACCACAGTCACGAGCATGACCACAGTCACGAGCATGACCACAGTCACGAGCATGACCACAGTCACGAGCATGA
>NZ_AUDC01000015.1:0-164217 GCF_000425265.1 Maridesulfovibrio zosterae DSM 11974 | reverse complement strand
CATGACCACAGTCACGAGCATGACCACAGTCACGAGCATGACCACAGTCACGAGCATGACCACAGTCACGAGCATGACCACAGTCACGAGCATGACCACGAGCACGAGCACGAGCATACATGCATGCATGACCATCATCATAGCCATGGACATGCATGTTGCGGATGCAGCACCGACTTCACGTCTTCAACAGTTATGCGTAAAGCCACTATATGGGGATTGTTTTCAATCGGTTTTGTGAACATGATTGTACCGTGCCCAACTGTAGCCATAATGTATTCATATGCACTTGATTCAGCAAATATCTTTAAAGGGACTGCTGTTTTTGCAAGCTATGCTTTAGGTACGGCGATTGTCCTTTCAGCTGTGATTTATGCTATCTATAAGGCTGCATCATTTGTTCGTGCTTTACAACATAGTTGGGTAGAACCTCTGGTTATGCGCACTGCGGGGTTACTTACTATCGGCTTTGCTGTTTATAGTTATACGATTTTATAGGAGTAGATGAGTAATGCCAGTGCTGAATAGTTTAAATCATAGTATCGTGGAATTTTATGAAAAGTTATCTTCATGGGAGAATGATGTTGTACGTGATAAAGGTTTGACTCTTTCGCAAATGCATACTTTGGAAGTTCTGGGTATTCATGAGTCTATACGAATGAAAGAACTTGCTAAGCACATGGGGATCACTACCGGAACACTGACTGTTTTGGTGGATAGACTTGAAGAGAAGAAATATGTCTGCCGTATACCGAATCAGACTGACCGCCGTTCGATTCTGGTAGAACTGACTGAGAGTGGACAAAAAATGTTTGAAGAGCATGACAGGCTGCATCTGCGTCTAATTGAGGAAATTACCACCGATCTGTCTGATTCTCAGAAGGAACTGTTGTTATCATGTATTGATAAAATGAATGCGTCTTTTTAATTAAAATGAGTGGGTAGACTTAAAGAATATTTTTATGTTTTTGAACAAAACAGTTTTAAATAATTATGTCAAAACAGTCTGTTAAATGGTTTTGAACATCTAAAGAACAATTGTGGAAAACTGTTGTTCTATGATGATTAGCCTTACTCTCCCAATGGATAGCAGCAATCTCTCATGAAAAAATCTAGAAACTCTTGACCATAATTTTAACTCTGATAAAGTGTTTTTTGTCGTCAGCACTTCAGGAATCATTTTGCCAGCGGCAAATGATTTTGATGGGAACCCGGTTTGAATCCGGGGCGGTTCTGCCACTGTGATTTTTTTACAGGTCTTGTAAATTATAGCCAGTGCCCCGACCTGAAGCATGCCTGTTCTTCTAAACAGGTAAATTCAAATTGACCGGAAATATGATGTTTCTGACATTTCTTCGGTCTCAAAGTCCTGCGGGATGAACCTTCAGGGTCTCCTGCGCCATAAGTTCACATCTCCTACCGAACCTGAAAGGTTCTCATAATTGCAACCATAAAGTTGCTGATTTAACTTGCGTGTTTTGCAGGCAGGATATGATGTGTGCGGACAACTTTTTAATAGGTAGTTTAATGCCAAAACAGATTTTAAAACGTGACGGTTGTCTCGAGTCCTGGTCTACAGAAAGAATTTCACAAGCTATTTTTAAAGCACTTAAGGCCAGCGGAATCAAAGACCCTTTGCTCAGTAAGCGTCTTGGAAGAAAAGTTGAGAAAAAACTGGCTGATGTTGATGTCCCTGAACAGGAAATGGTTCAGGATATGGTTCAGCTTGTACTCATGGAAAATCGTCTTTATTCCGTAGCTGAACGCTACATCATATATCGCGAAAAAAGACGCGAACTGCGTAAACAGGATGAAACATATCTTGATATTGCCGGAACTATTGAGAGCTACCTTGATCGTTCTGACTGGCGTGTTAATGAAAACTCTAACATGGGCCATTCCTTTCAAGGGCTCATGCTGCATATGTCCGGTGCGGTTCAAGCTCGTTATTGCCTTGAAAAACTGCCAGAAGAAATCAGGCTGGCCCACGAGCATGGCTATTTCCACATTCACGATCTTTCTTTCGGTCTTGCCGGTTATTGCGCAGGATGGTCTCTGAGGGATCTTCTGCTGGAGGGATTTGGACTTAAAGGACGTTGTTCCTCCGGTCCTGCAAAACATTTTGATTCTGTTACCGGACAGATGGTCAATTTTCTTGGGACCCTTCAGAATGAATGGGCTGGTGCACAGGCTTTCAATAACGTTGATACATATCTTGCTCCTTTCATTCGTCACGACGGTCTTGATTACGATCGTGTAAAGCAGATTGTACAGAAGTTGATCTTCAATCTTAATACCACTTCCCGCTGGGGTGGGCAGAGTCCTTTTACTAACTTTACTTTGGACGTTGTTCCTCCCAAGCATATTGCAAATGAACCAGTCATCATTGGTGGCGAGTTCCTTGATTCCACATACGGGGAATATGAAGCGGAAATGGAGATGTTTAACAAAGCTTTTGTTGAAGTTATGCTTGAAGGTGATTCTGACGGGCGTATTTTCTCTTTCCCTATCCCCACATACAACGTTACGCCGGACTTTCCCTGGGAAACAGAAGTTGGTGAACTGCTTTTGAAAATGACATCAAAATATGGTGCTCCTTATTTTCAGAACTTTATCAATTCTGATCTCAATCCCGAAGATGTCCGTTCTATGTGTTGCCGTCTGCAGATGGATTTGCGTGAAATTCGCAAGAAGACAGGTGGACTTTTCGGCGCCGGGGACCTTACCGGTTCTATAGGTGTTGTTACCTTGAACCTTCCTAAGCTTGCTTATCTTGCGCAGGGTGAAGAGGACTTTCTTGATCTGATCACCGAGTATGCAGCTCTTGCTAAGGATTCACTGGAATACAAACGTAAATTGGTTTCCTATAACTTTGAAAAGGGTATGTTCCCATTTTCTCAGCGTTACCTGAAGAATGGTTTTAAAGGACATTTCTCCACAATCGGTCTTATCGGCGGTAACGAAGCCTGTCATAACCTGCTTGGTAAAGGGATTGATACTGATTCCGGTAGCCGTTTAATGCAGCGTGTTCTTCATCATTTGCGTGATCTTACTGTCGAGTTTCAGGAAGAAACAGGAAATCTGTTTAATCTTGAGGCTACCCCCGGTGAGGGAACATGCTACCGTCTGGCAAAGATTGATAAGCAGCTTTATGCAGATATCTATACTTCCGGTGATAATGATCCTTACTATACCAACTCTACTTTACTGCCTGTAGGAGTTACTGAGGATGTTGTTTATGCTCTTGAGCACCAGAACAAACTTCAGACTTTGTATAATGGTGGAACAGTGTTTCACTCATTTTTAGGTGAAGCTGTCCCTGATACCACAGCTTTGAAAAACTTTATCATAAAAGCTATGACTAACACCAAGATCCCTTATATCTCGGTTACCCCCACCTTTTCTGTGTGCGAGGAGCATGGCTATCTTTACGGGGAGCATTTTGATTGTCCCGAGTGCGGTAAGGAAGCTGAAGTTTATACTCGTATCGTTGGCTACTATCGTCCTGTAAATCGTTGGAACAAGGGCAAGCAGGAAGAGTATCGTCAGAGAACTGAATACAGTTATGACTCTTGTGCCTGTAACAGATAAGCAGACAGTCCGTTTATAAAATTTGCTGATATGCTATATTATCCGGGTGCGACAGTAATCTCTGTCGCACCCGTTTTTTATGAATATTTTATTAATGCACTTGCTTAAGTGCTTTTCTAAATGTAGTTTTACAAACTGATACAGCTAAACTTTAACACTGCATGAGTATGATATTATCAGCCAGCCAGTTACGAGCCCTACGCCAGAGAAATGATGAGGAGCTACGCAAAGGTAACTATGCAAAGCACGGTTATCCTGCGAACACTATTCAGGATCTTTTACACACTATAGAAGCTTTAAAAAGCGAGAAGAAAAAGTGGAAAAAGGTAGCGCAAGAGCGTGGAGAACTTTTGAATAAAATGACAGGCATGCTCGAAGAATATAACAAGTCAAAATAAGTAATTGCTCAAGTTTTCTTAATGAATCAGCCCTACCAAAGTGTAGGGCTTTTTTTTGTTAAACTGCTGAATAGTTTAGATGTTTTTTTGTGACTGAATTGTTATGACGTTTAGCAATTATAAATTTTTATAATATTTATTAAAATAATATGATTTGTTTTCTTTAGTGCTAAGACAAGGAGTTCTTTATTTATAGACTTTTTTATTTTAACTTTATGTATTTTTAATATTTTTATTACGAGGATATTTTTAATGAATTTTAACAGTATAAATACGAGACTTGCTGTTTTGATAACAGTGATAGTGTCGATTTCGGTAGCTGGTTTTGTGTTTGTTGTTAGCAATATGACGAACTCAGCAGTGATGTCTATTCAGGAACAAAACATGGAAGTCCTGAATGATATGATAGTCGGTGAGGTTGAAGACTTTTTAGCCCTTTCTAAGACTGACCTTATCGGCTTTTCTAACAACAGAGAATTCAAAGAGGCTTTGGTTAATAATGAGGCCGTACCAGAAGCTACAAGGTCTTTGAAGGAAATGTTGCGCAACTACCAGAACCTGACTGGGATAGCTGCCTTTGACGTAGCTGGTAAAGTTGTTTTTGGAATGGGGAGTGATGGTCAGGATATGAGCGGGCTTGATTTGAGCCGCCGTGATTATGTTGGTAAGGTTATTAATGGTCAGGACTTTGTTGTTTCTGACGTTTTGAGTTCCAAGAATGGGTACGGTTTAATTGTTGTGATGGCAGTTCCTGTCCGTGGTGAAGATGGTAGACTAATTGGTGGTATTTTTGCTGCCCTGGATTGGAAAAAATATTCCAGCAGAATCATCGGAGATATTAGTATAGGAGAGCATGGATATGCTTATATACTGGATGGAAAGGGTAGGATGATTGCTCATAAAATCGATGATAAAATAATTTTGAAGGATTTCTCAGATCGTCAATTTGTCAAAGACAGTCTTGCATCAAGTAAGGGCAAGACGATGTATAATTGGGAAGGGCAAGATAAAGTTCAGTACTTTGAAACTGTTCCCATGACCGGATGGGTAGTCTGCATGTCAGCTTATGTTTCAGATCTGACCAAAGTTGCCCGTGACCAGCGTAATATTCTCCTCGGGATGGGAATATTGATGATTCTTCTTCTTGTCAGTGTGATCGTATTTTCTATTCGCAGACAGGTTACCGGGCCCATGGATAATATAAAGGATTTTACCAATGAGATAGCTCAGGGTAATTTTAAAGAAGAGTTACATGGAGAATATGTTTGTGAATTGTTGGATCTTGCTGAAAATATCAAACATATGGTTAGTGAGCTTAAGCATAAGCTTGGTTTTTCCGAGGGAGTTCTTAATGGTCTAGTTCTGCCTTGTGGGATTGTCGGTCCAGATAACAATCTTCTCTGGGTTAATCCTCAGATGTGTGATTTGATTGAAAGTAAAGTCCGTCCTGAAAAAGCAGTTGGTCTTAATCCCGGTGAATTTTTTTATGGCGACAGCAGTCGGAGGACTTTGTCTCAAAAAGCTATTGACGAGAAACGCCAGATGCAGGCTGAAGTAAAGTATACTACTTTTTCAGGCACACATAAAGATATAAGCGTTTCTACTACTCCTTTTTACGACATGGATAGAAATATGCTTGGTTCGGTCACTATGTGGATTGATATGACTGAAATCAGGGATCAGCAGCGAAAGATTGAAGCAAACAACCGTATGATTTCTGAAGCCGCAGTCAGTGCTACTGATGTTTCTAATCAGGTTTCAAGTTTTTCTGAAGCCCTTGCCGCACAGGTTGAACAGTCCAGTAGAGGGGCTGAAGAACAATCCATGATGGCAAGTGAAGCTGCTACCGCTATGGATGAAATGAACTCAACTGTTTTTGAAGTTGCTAAGAATGCTGCTACTGCTGCTGATCTTGCTGCTGAGTCTCAGCACAAGGCCGGTGAAGGTGAAAAAATGGTTGCTAGCGCTGTGGAAACAATTTCACAGGTATATGAGCAGTCTGAGCAATTGCAGAGTGATATGGCCGAACTTGGTAAGCAGGCCGATGGAATTGGTAATATAATGGGTGTTATCAGCGATATTGCCGATCAGACTAATCTGCTGGCTCTTAACGCAGCCATTGAAGCTGCACGCGCCGGAGATGCCGGGCGAGGCTTTGCCGTTGTTGCAGACGAAGTCCGTAAGTTGGCTGAAAAAACAATGACAGCAACCAGTGAAGTTGGTGAATATATAACAAATATTCAGAATAGTGCTCAGAAGAATATTGCCAATACCGAGAGATCTACTGAGTCAATAAATAAAGTCACTGATTTGGTAAACAAGTCTGGTGAAGTTTTAAAAGAAATAGTTGATTGTGTTGCAGAGACTACTGATCAGGTTCGTTCTATTGCGACTGCTTCAGAGCAACAATCAGCAGCAAGTGAAGAAATCAGCCGCTCAACAGGGCAGATTAATTCAATCGCCAGCGAAACAGCACAAGCAATGAATGAATCTGCTGAAGCTGTCAGCCGGATGTCGGAACTGGCGCAAGAGCTTAACGGGATTATTGCCCGTATGCAGGATTAAGATTTCTTTTCAGGATGACTGTGAAATAATAAAAAGGTCCTCCTGGTCGGGCATCTGACCGGGAGGACCTTTTTATTTATAAGTGTCTGTTTTTACAGTAGCCACCATACTGCGGCTAGACCTGTCAGAGACATGGTAATTGTGTATGGGAAGGCCAGCTTAACCATTTCCCCATATGAGAGCCTGATGAGAGGGGCAATAGCTGAGGTGAGCAGGAACAGAAATGCAGCCTGTCCATTAGGAGTTGCAACACTGGGGATATTTGTTCCTGTGTTGATAGCAACTGCCAGCAGGTCAAACTGTTCTTTACTTATTATGCCGTTCTGAAATGCAGCCTGAGTCTCGGAAATGTATACTGTTGCAACAAATACATTGTCCGAAATCATGGAGAGTACTCCATTTGCCAGATAGTAGGCAGCCAGCTGAACTTTACCTTGAAGACTGAGCACATAATGAATGATAGGTGCAAATAGATGCTGAGTGTGGATTACAGCTACGATGGAGAAGAAAACAACCAGAAGGGCTGTAAATGGCAGAGCTTCTTCAAAGGCATGACCGATACGATGTTCTTCAGTTACGCCGTTCAGGGCGGTGAGAACAACGATGATGGTCAGTCCTATAAGACCTACTTCCGCAAGATGCAGAGCGAGAGCAATGATTAGAAAAACAGCTGCACAGGCCTGAATAAACAGGGCTGCTTTTTTCTTGAGAGTCATTTCTTCATCGTTCTTACGGTCTTCTTCTTCAAGTATTTCGCGCACGGTTTGAGGAAGCTGAAAACCGTATCCGAAGATACCGGTTACTTCCAGCATAACACAGGTCAGCAGACCTACAATCAGAACAGGTATTGAAACAGGAGCAACTTTGATAAAGAATTCTATAAAGTGCCAGTCCATAACATGACCAATCAACAGATTCTGAGGCTCACCTACAATCGTACATACCCCACCAAGAGCAGTACCTACTGCGCCGTGCATCAGCAGGTTTCTAAGAAAGCCTCTGAAATCTGAAAGGTGATTAATGCAGTCGGCCTTAACTTGTGAATCGTCATTTAAGGAGCATTTACCCGAAGAGGCAAAGCGGTGGTATATCTCATAAAATCCGTATCCAACGGCCATAATTACAGCTGTTACTGTCAGCGCATCAAGGAATGCAGACAGAAAAGCACCTGCAAAGCAGAAAAGCAGGGAAATGAGAACCTTTGATTTAATCTTAGTCAGGATTTTGGTGAAAGCATACTGAAGCATGTCTTTCATAAAGTAGATACCCGCAACCATGAACATAAGCAGCAGAATTACCGGGAAATTATGCAGTGTTTCATTATATACTGCGTCAGGGGTTGTCATACCGAGTGCTACTGCTTCAACTGCAAGTAAACCACCAGCAGGAAGAGGGTAGCATTTAAGTGCCATTGCCAAAGTGAAAATAAATTCAGCAATCAGCACCCATCCGGTTATGAATGGGCCAACTACAGCCAATAGAACAGGGTTGAGCACAAGAAAACCTATAATAGTAAGCTTGTACCAGTCAGGGGAATTACCTAAAAGGTTCTTCTGTAGCGCTTGAGACATTGTTTTGGGCACGGGGTTACTCCTTTTCCGTTATATAATAGCCATTTTATAGGGAAACCGGTGGAACGAATTACAGGTCGCTAGGTTCCAACGGGTCAATTGACAGTTCCGGGTAAAGTCCCTGCAAATCTCCTTCAGGATACGGCTGAAGGATATTGAAGGAAATATCCTGAGTCTGTTGAGAATGGCCTGCTGTTTCGTCAGAGCCGTCCCAGTACGCACCATTACACTCAAGAATATGTTCAATGCGGTGCCTGAATCCATCTACAAATTTTGCTCCGAGCCCTTCGAAGGTCATGTTTCCAAGACGGAATTGACCTTTGAGAGCAGAGAAATCAGAAAGAGGAATCGAGTGCATTTCAAGATCGGCTTGTTTGCAGATAAAACCCCAGACAAGCGAGTTCTCAGGTATTTCTATCGGTTCTTCTGCATCAATAATTGTGTGGGGCATGATAATTGATCCCCCACCTATTTTGATTTTGCAGTCTTCTTTACCTTTCAAGAAAGAGTTAAATCCGACAAAAACCTGTTTCCCAAGGTGGCAGTGTATCACTTTTCCGCCATGAGCGGTAACATCTTCTCCTTCGTATACGGAATTGATGATATAGCAGTTTTCCTGTGCGTTTGCTCCAGGTCCTAAGACAGAATCTTCAATGTAAGAACGCTGAGCAATCAGTACATTTTTATCAACTTTGCATGTCCCCTTTAGAACCGCATAGGGGCTGACGGATGCTCCTTCCGGGACAACGATCATATTTTCAGGTTTTACTGAAGAATAGATAGGTACAAAGTCTTCCTTGCGCTCATCAAAGAAATCCATCAGCAGCCCTTTAGGACGGTGATTTTCCATGCGGATATATTGAGTAAGAATTTCTTCAGGATACTGATAATTGAACTCAAATTCTCCCTTGGATTTAACCCAGACTCGTCCAGCTCTAATGCGTTTATGAGAGAGTTCTCCTGCCTGAACATATGAGTATGCTCCGACAGCGCAGTCGTGACATATAGAAAGGTCAACTGAGGAAAATGGTTCGAGGAAACATCCTTCTACTGATGTGCCGTGGATGTTGGCGTAGTGTAGAGAGACGGTGTTAGATATTTTAAATGCTTCAAGATTTTCAGGATCATGAGAGTTATTGTGTACAAGCGTTTTTGCAAGAAAACTATCCCTGATTTTGATAACCTCATCATCGCGTAATTTTACTTTCTGACCGTTGCAGTCAACAATGCTGCCTTTTCTTTTCAACTCGTCTCCACGGATATCACTTTTATAAAGGATAGAGTGATTAACTTTACATTTTCCAAGGAAGTATGTTCCTCCGACACTGGAATGACGGAAGTGAAACATAAGTGGATGGTTGTTGGTCAGGGCGTAGAATGCGTAGTAGAGAGCAAAACTGTCTCTGGGAATGAGGTCCCGAATATACGGACCTACATCTACGAGAGGCTCTCGCAGGTTGATATTAACTCTGTTGACAATATGGTCGATAAGTTTGTGTAGTTGTTTCATATCCTTCTCGCTTTTTGAGTACCGGAAGTCGTAGGCGGAAACCGGAACATGTTTATGTACAACCGGGCGGTTTCAGCACCGCTGCTGAAACCGCCCAGTATTAACTCTAATGAATAGCTATAACCTGATCCGGCTAACCCGGCAAGACCTGTGACACTTCAACGGGCATGCCCATGATAGGCCATATGAATTTAACGAATATCGCTGTAACTACCATCAGCATGATACTTGCGGGAATTCCATATATGAAGAATTCTCCAGTAGTAAATTGTTTGGAGTCATAGGCAATAGCGTTAGGAGCTGCGCCGACCAGAAGCAGAAAGGGCATACCAGCAACGACAAGCGCTGCGAACAGTATAACTTCCGGGGCTACTCCAAGATATGGAGCAATAACCAGAGCAACAGGAAGGGATATAGCAATTGCCGCAACGTTCATGATAAAGTTGGTCATCATCATTACAAAGAAGGCAATGGAAAGGATAAAAATAAACCCGCTTGATTTCTGAAAGAGAACCAGCCAGTTAACTGCCATCCATTTTGCTGCACCAGTATCCCATAGACAAAAACCTATGGACATTGCTCCTGCAAATAGCAGAATTATATTCCATGGTATATCTTCAAGGTCGTTGATATCCAGAATTTTGAAGACAAAAAAGGATATTGAGGAAAGCAGAATAATGGAAGTTTTGTCGATGGCTTTCAGCTCTGGAATGAAGGATCGCAGGCTCATTACAAGGATGACTGCTCCGACGAGGATTGCCGCAACTATTTCATCACGGGATAATGGTCCCATCTGGGTATTTAATTCTTTCGCTTTATCGCGCAATCCGGGGATTACGTCTTTTTCAGGTTTAAAGAAAACCATGAAGAAGCCCCAGAGCAGAAATACCATAGTCCATCCAATGGGAGCCATGTAATATGTTAATTCGAAGAAGGTAATATCTTTCCCCAGTATTTCGTTGTAAAAACCGATTGCAACTGCACCTCGTGCAGCTCCGAGCAATGTTACAATAGAGCCTGCTCCGGCGACATATGCCATACCTATGAATAACCCTTTACCGAATTTAGTAGGTTTATCTCCTTCACCGTATAGAGAGTATATTGCCAGTAATAACGGGTAGACAGTCGCTGCAACAGCGGTGTGAGCCATAATATGGGTCAACAGGGCAGTTACAACGAATACACCCAGATAAATATTACGGGTTTTTTCTCCAACAACGATCAGCATTTTATATGCAAGTCGTTTTGTCAGTCCTGTCTTGGTGAAAACAAGACCGATCATAATAGATGCGAAGATAAAAAGAACTGAAGGGTCCATGAAGTCTTTGAAAGCTACTTTCGGTGGCCGGATAAAGAACATGGCCTGTAAAACTCCGATAGCTAGGGAGGTGACGCCAATAGGAACTACCTCAAATACCCACCATGTTCCTGCCAGTAGAAATACGCCTATGGCTCCTTTTGCTTCTTTAGTAAGAGCAAAGTGCTGTCCTCCCGGATCTATTGCATCAGGCCATGCCGGGCAATAGTATACAAAAGCAAACAGGAATATTCCCAGCAACATAAATAGCAGCCGCTTGAAATCAAATTTATTCTGCAATCCAATGTTAGCAGTCATTTTTTCACTCCTTAAAGAATCCAGCTGGTTATATCTCGCAAGAAAGGATTGAATCTCTTACTTTTTCAAATGTGTCTCCAAGACGAAGAACTCCTGTAATGATACCATTTTTTTGTACCAGAATAGGCTGATGTATTCCGAGGACAAATGCATGCAGCGCTTTATCAATACTGTCGTCCTCACCTAGAATCTCGCTTGGTTTTGGAGTATGCATTACTTCTTTCACTTTAGCTCCTGCACTTTTTTGACACAGTGTACTTAGAGGTTCTGCCCAGAGATTAAAGTCTGTATATACTTTCTGTACAAAACTCATGCTCAGTGAACTGGAGTGCTTTCGGTTATCTATTTTTAGATAAGCCGGTTCAAGGTAGTGAAAAATATCGAGCATAGTTACTTTGCCGATAATCTTGCCGTTATTATCTTCAACCAGAAGATCACGGTGAGGATGTGGTAGTTGTTGCTGCTCGCCGTGCTGAACCAGAAATTCCATTGCGTTGAAGAGCGTGGTCTCTGCTTTTACACGACAGTATTCGCGGACTGGAATCATAAGATTTCTTACTTTAGAATTTTTCATGTTTTCCCCCGTCTAAGTTGGTAGGTCGCTTCTGCTGCTTGATATCTGTCGATGCCATGCAAATGCGGTGCAGGGTTTTTACCAGAGCAGCGATATCTACTGGAACTGAAATTTCAGCACATGCTCCAAGATTCATAGCTTCAATAGAAAGCGAAATCTTATTGTGCCTGTTTATGAGAACAACTTTTAATTCTGGAGCAATTGTTGAAATCATCTCCATCAAATTTAGTGAACTTCGTCCAAAACCGGATAGCCCCAACACAACGCCGTCAAGTTCATTTTCTTGAATGTACTTTTCAGCTTTGCAAAGGCTGCCCGCTTCATAAATATTCAAGCCTGCGCTTTTAAGGCGCATAGCAAGGTGTTCACGGAATTCAGGATCTTTTTCAACAACCATTATCTTCATGCTGTATAAAGTGTCTTTACTGCTAACCGGGTATTCGGTTTTTGCAGCATAAGACAGAATAAAGCATGGTGTGTACCAGTATAAATAAATTCCAATATAACTGATTGTTAACTTTGTTTAAACAAAATATGTTTCTTTTTGTTGAAACATAATGAATCGTTGTGAAAAGTTTCTCAAGAAACATAATGAGACAAAATGGAACAAAGTTTTGTCTTTGGTTATAAAATATGTTTGATTTAATAAATATTTATAAAGAAGAGAGGGGGATGGTATAAATGTTTGTTCCGGACGCAAGCTTACCTATTTTATAGACCTCTAAAATTTGCTGTACCGGACCTATGACATCATCAAATACTGTAATGCCTTTCCAGACAAGGTACTGATAGTGCTCGTCATCAATACCACCACAAATTACGGCATCAATATGGTTAGATGTCGCCAGAGCGCACAGGTCATCGGCAGATGCCTGAGGAAGAACGATGATTCTATCATTTATTTCACCGTCAGAGCTTATTTTTATAAGGGTAACATCTGTCGCCATGTCGAAACGCGGTGCAACATCATCGTTGAAAAGTGGGATAAGTATTTTATGAGCCATGAGTTATCCGGTTATGGAGTGTTTTTTCAATTTGCGCCAGAAGGTTGATCTGGACCAGTTTAGAATTTTGGCGGCTTCCCCTCTGCGACCTCCACATTTGATAAGTGTTTCGATAATCATTTGTTTTTCCGCTTCATCCCAGTTCTGAGCAGGGCTGTATTCCGGTGTTGCTGCCTTTTCTAGTTCATTGGTTACAGATTCTGTTATCGGACGTAAAATGTCTTGCTCTGTCAAATATGCAGGCAGATGTTCTGTATTAATGATGTCCCGATCACAGAAATTAACTGCGTATTCAACAATATTTCTGAGTTCGCGTACGTTGCCCGGATATCTGTAGGCAGCTAATATTTTACCTACTTTTTTTGTAAACCCATTAATTTTTTTATTGAATTTAGTGCAATATTCTTTAAGAAAATGATTTTTTAAAAGCAATATATCATCTCCGCGTTCTCTCAAAGGTGGAAGATGAAGATGAACAACATTCAGCCGGAACAATAAGTCTGCCCGGAAGGTCTTATCCTGAACCATTTGCCTTAAATTACGATGGGTTGCTACAATAACTCTGACATCAGCATTAAATCCGCGAGAGCTGCCAAGCGGATAGACAACTTTGTCATCAAGGAATGAAAGAAGTTTTACCTGTAAAGGCAGCGGTAGATCGCCGATTTCAGTCAGAAAGAATGAACCGTTATGAGCCAGTTTTATACGTCCTGGTCTGTTTTCATTTGCCCCTGTGAAGGCTCCTTTGACATGTCCAAAAAGCTCAGATTCAAGCAATGTTTCAGGTAATGCTCCGCAATTGACTTTAATAAACATTGCTCCGGCACGGTCAGACGCATTATGAATAGCTTCTGCAAGAACATCCTTACCTGTTCCTGTCTCGCCTGTAATCAATACTGAGGAGTCTGTTGCAGCAATAGAAGGAACCATGCTGAAAATTTTGACCATCGGCGCACTTGTTCCTATAAGCCCGCCCAGTGAGTATGCTTTGCTGGCTGTACTGCTCAGCTCAGCAACCTGCCTGATATCCTGAATGGTCTCTACAAATCCGGAAATAATATTGTGTTTATTTACAATGGGGGCAACGGTCAGTCTGATGGGAACTTTTGTTCTTGTGCGGTCAATGATGTTAGCATCAACTGCAACAGCTTGAAAATCTGCTTTATCAGCCATGACCGGACATCCCTTAAAGCAGTAGTCACAGCGAAGTCCTAAGCTGCATTTCAGGCCTATCATGGAATCAGGATCAGCCCCAGTGATAATCTGCCATGTGCGGTTAACGACTTCAATTTTGCCCTCGGTGTTGAGCACAGCAATACCTATAGGAACTTCATCAAGAAGGTCCGGTAAAATAAACTGCTGTCCCAGCAGGCCACTGATCAGATAGGATGTTTCATTTTTCACGGATACTTGGATAGCACGTCTTGCTGGCACTAGTCACGGGTAATCTCCAGTGTTTAGCTGAATAGACCTTCAGCCCGTTTCTTTTTTCATGATGGCCTAAGCTCTTTTGCAAATGTCCAATACTGGGTTGTTGAAGAGCTTCTTTTCAATTCGGGGATTCAGTTGTATGTTCCGGTAAGGGAAAATTATGAATACATATATATTTATACCACCGGTCAGAAAGGCTACCGGTGGCATTACTGTTTTTTGCCAGATTGCGTCCATTCTTGCTCGCGCAGGACATAGCGTTCAATTGGTAATGCGTGAGTCCGGCAGTTGGATGCCACAAATTGCTGAGGGGTATCCTGAGCCTATTCATTGGGATGACCTGAGGTTGACTCCTGATGATCTATGGCTTGTTCCTGAAGGCTGGGTGAACAGCCTTACACCGGGGCTTAATGCCGGAGCAAAATGTGTAGTCTACTGCCAGAACTGGGCATACCTTTTTTCTTCACTGCCGGATGGCGTTTTATGGCGGAATCTGCCTGTTTCTTTTCTTGCTGTGTCGCATCCTGTTGAGTGGTTTATGCAGCAGACTCTTAGCAGGGGTTCCCCTATTTTAAGACCCGGTATTGATACCGATCTTTTTCACGCGCCGGAAAAAAAACCGTCCGGTCCTATCAGAATAGGTTATATGCCACGCAAAAATAAGGCGTTAGTAAGCCAGATTAAATCTATTTATAAGGCCAGAAATCCTGATACAGATATTCGCTGGATTGAAATTGCGGGAATGGATGCGAAGGGCGTAGCTGAAACTCTACGGGCATGTCATATTTTTCTGGTCTCCGGTTTTCCTGAAGGGTGTCCATTGCCTCCGCTTGAAGCTCTTGCTTCGGGCTGTATTCCTGTAGGCTTTTCCGGTTTCGGAGGTTGGGATTATATGCGCCAGATAGATGGGGCAGTATTTAAACCGTGGTGGCCCTTACGTGATGTTGCCTGGTCCGGTAACGGCTTCTGGTCTGCAGATGCAGATGTACTTGATGCTGCGCTCAATCTTGAAAAAGCCATTGAGCTTTGGAAGCAGGGGGGAGTCAATCTTGACAGAGCATTAGAAGCCGGGCAACAAACCGTCCAGTCTTACTCCATGGAAATACAAGCTGAGACTGTTCTTGATATCTGGAATAAATTTTAAAAAGACCTCCGCTTCCTATTAAAGAATTAGCATCCATAATTTTTTGTTAAAGGATTTAAGCCGCTGGAGGCATTTTCATATTATGGCTAAGAAAAAAAACAGAGCATTGCCGCAGACTGTTGGAATCACTGCTCCGGGCGTTGAGACTCATGCCCATCTGGATCTGGACGATTTTAGTGAAGATCTACCTGAAGTTATGGCTCGTGCTAAAGAATGCGGTGTCGGCCGTATTGGTAATGTGTTTCTGGGGCCGCAAGCTTACGAAATGAATAAAGCACTTTTTGATGAATATCCGGAAGTCTTTTTTCTGGTGGGTGTGCATCCTAACGATGCTGATAAATTTGCTTCGACTGATATTGATGCCATGCGCTCGGCTTTTCAAAGTGATGAGCGTTTGAAAGCTCTTGGTGAAATAGGTCTTGATTTTTATTGGGACAGGGTCCCCGGTGATGTTCAGGAATCTGTTTTTCGTGAGCAGCTTGAACTGGCTCGTGAACTTGATCTTCCGGTTGTTATTCATAGTCGCGATGCCCACAGGCGTACTCTGGAAATACTGGAGGATTTCGGTTGGTCCGGTCGCCCGTTGCTCTGGCACTGTTTCGGGGGAGATACTGAAACTGCGCAGAGGATAATTGAGCACGGGTGGTATATCTCAGTTCCCGGACCTATTACATATAAAAAGAATGAAATTGCACAGGAGGCTGTAAAGGCTATTCCTGTTGATAGGCTTGTGCTTGAGAGCGACTGTCCGTTCCTGACTCCTGAGCCTTGGCGCGGCAAGCGCAATGAACCTGCGTATGTTGTTTTTACTGCGGCAAAAGTTGCAGAGTTGAAAAGTATGGATGTAAACGAACTCTGGTCAATATGTGCGGAGAATGCTCATAGGTTTTTCAGCCTTTAGTCAGAGCATTATTGTCAGCATTAACTGGTGTTGACAGTATAAGTATTACTTTTGAAGGTGCCGGATGATTGAGAGCAAGGTCATAAATTTATTGGGTGTACGTATGAATGCGTGGACCATGGGAGAGACTGTGGATGAAATTTTCAGTCGTTTGAAATATGGCCTTTTTACTCAGCATGTGGTGGTAAATGTTGCTAAGCTGGTGAATATGGGCAGGGATGAAGTTTTGAACGAGTCGGTTCAGAGCTGTGACATTGTTAATATTGATGGCATGGGCGTTGTCTGGGGAGCTAAATTTTTGGGGATTGATGTGCCTGAGCGGGTAGCTGGTTTTGATTTGTTTCATGAATTGCTGGGCCGGGCGGCAAAGGACGGTGAACCTGTTTTTTTACTTGGCGCACGGCAGGAAGTGGTAAGCAAAGCGGTTCAAAATCTTGAAAATAAATTTTCAGGGCTGACTGTTGCAGGATTCCATCATGGTTATTTTTGGGATGATGAAGAAGCTGTTGTTAAAAAAATTGCTGAATCAGGGGCTAAGTTGCTTTTTGTGGCTATTACATCGCCGAAAAAGGAAAATTTTATTAACCGTTGGCGGCAGCAGCTGGGTGTTGATTTTGTTATGGGCGTGGGCGGGACTTTTGATATTGTAGCAGGAAAATCAAAACGTGCCCCGAAGTTGGTGCAGAGGTTCGGTCTGGAGTGGTTTTACAGATTTTTGCAGGAGCCGCAGCGCATGTGGAAGAGGTATCTGGTTACGAATACTCTTTTTGCACTGAAATTAATGCGCGCCAAACTGCTGGGATGATAAATGATCAGAGAAGTTAGATCTGATGAGTATCAGTACTTAAGTGAACTTTGGTTGCGGACTTCGATTAAGGCACATTCATTTGTTCCGCAAAATTTCTGGGTAAGTAACTTAAGTGTTATGCGTGATGAATATTTACCGGCATCAGAAACGTGGCTGATTGAGGATGAAAGTAATATTGTCGGATTTATGTGTTTAGTTGATGATCAGTTGGCTGCACTTTTTATTGCTCCAGAAAAACAAGGAAGAGGCCTTGGGGCACTTTTGATAGAGAAAGCTAAAAAGTTACGATCTCGGCTGGAGCTTTCCGTTTATACTCAGAACACCGGGGCAGTTGTTTTTTATGAAAAACACGGTTTTGCTATCCTTGTCGAGCAGCAGGACGTGCATACTGGATTTGCAGAATTGGTTATGTGCTGGGATAGATAATGAAGAAGATTATACAGTACAAATTAATTTTCTTTCGCTGATTATGGATTCCAAAGGGGGATCAGCCCCTTCGGTCACCGGAGGCGAAATCATCCATTAAATCATATTTATCCTAAAAGCCAAGAGCTGCATAAATAGCTTTCATATCCACATTTTCTCTTACAACATCGGCCAGGCGGTCAAGAGCTTCTTCCATTCCAAATGTTGTTTGGATTTTTTCGAGTTTGGGCAGTCCATTCTTGGTTCGCAGGGAATCTATGAACCAACGCCTGAAAGGATCAGCATCAAATATACCATGTAGATATGTTCCCCAGATCATACCCGATTTTGTCCCAAATCCAAGGGCTTTTGAGACTGGAACTCCACCCGTGAAGCCTTGAGGGACTATTGCAGCCCTCACTATAGGGAGTAGTGGTTCTGTTTTACCATGGTGGATTTCATATCCGCTGACTTCCATTTTGCTTTGTGAATGTATTCCATTTGTACGAGTCAGGGTCTTTTCCGGCGCAAGGGTTGTTTGCAAAGGAAGCAGTCCCATACCCGATGCTGTGCCTCCGTCTGATTCTATTTGGTCCGGATCGCTGATATATTGACCCAGCATTTGGAAGCCACCGCAAATACCGACTAGAACAGCTTTATCACGCATATCTGTCACAGCCTGAGCCAATCCTGTTTCCTGTAGGTGATTGAGGTCGCTTAATGTCGATTTACTGCCGGGGATAATAATTGCATCAGGTTTACCTAGGTTTTCAGGTTTATCAACGATGCGTAAATTGACATCCGGCTCATCACGCAGGGCATCCAGATCTGTGAAATTGGATATGCGGGGCAGATCGATACAGACAATATCAACGCAGTCTTTACGCTTACCTTTGCTGCCGGATTTATTAATATCTTCTTTGAACGAGACGGAATCTTCGTCAGGCAGTCCTAAATTCCCTATATACGGGATAGTTCCCAGTACCGGCTTTCCTGTATGGTGCAGTGTGAAATCAAGGGCCGGAGTCAGTAGTGAGGCATCTCCGCGAAATTTATTGAGTAGAAATCCGCAGACAAGCTCCCGTTCCTTGGACTCAATGAGGTCCATTGTCCCGGCAAGAGCAGCGAATACTCCGCCACGGTCAATATCCCCAGTGATGATAACTTTGGCCTCGGCGTATTTAGCCATAGCCATGTTTACGATATCATGCTGCTTGAGGTTTATTTCAGCCGGGCTTCCAGCTCCTTCAATGACCATAATGTCGCGGTCCGAACTTAGTGAATCGTATGCTTCTTTAACCGCTTCGAAGGCTGTAGATTTATATTTTACATATTCTTGTACTTTCATATTTCCCACAGGCTTGCCCATGACTATAACCTGCGACCCGATATCACTGCCCGGTTTGAGCAGTACTGGATTCATGCGCACGTTAGGTGACATTTTACATGCTGCTGCCTGTGTGACCTGCGCGCGGCCCATTTCAAGTCCATCATCTGTTACAAATGAATTAAGTGACATATTCTGAGCTTTAAAGGGGGCAACTTTAAAACCGTCCTGTAGAAAAATTCTGCAAAATGCTGCGGCAAGAATGGATTTACCTGCATTAGAACATGTTCCCTGAATCATGAGGGCTGGAGTTTTACTTGCTTTGGGTGCTGATACATCCATGCCGGAAAAAGAGCGCAGTCCGTCAATGAGTTTTTGGTTTTCCTCTTTAGTGCGTACGGCAATGCGAAAATATGTGGAATCCAGTCCGTCAAAGTTGTCACAGTGGCGTACCGCAACCTTATTTTTAAGCAGGTGTTCAATCAGTCCTGCGGCATCCATACCTACCCGCTGGACCTGACACAGCATGAAGTTTGCCTGTGAGGGAAGTACTCTGATTCCCGGAACCTGCATTATCCCCTCTACTAATTCTTCACGCAGGCGGATTGTTGCTTCAATTGTCCTGCGTTCATACTCGTTGTCACGCAGACATCGTAATCCTACTTTCTGGGCCAGAATATTAACTGACCAGCAGGGCAGTATATTTTTGATCTCCATAATGATGTCTGGTGAAGCAAAAGCCAGTCCCAGACGCAGGCCGGGGATAGCATAAAATTTTGTTAGTGAGACAATTGTGATTACGTTCGGAGGGCGGTTGCCAGTCAGTCTTTCCAGTCCCGGAACAAAGTCCGCAAAAGATTCATCAACGATAAAACGAGAATCAGGATGCTTGCTGGCAAGTGCTTTGAGTTCTGCAGGATCAAATGCTGTTCCTGTAGGATTATTGGGCTGGGCCAGAAAAACCAGTGCGGGAGAGGCTGACAAAAAAGAAGACAGAGTTTCAAAATCAGGTGCAAATGCTTTTTGAGGATCAAGAGGTATTTGCTCCGTTTTGAGTCCTGCCATTTTGCAGGACCGTTCGTAGTCCACATAGCAGGGTACAGGGATAACAGCTCTCTTGAATCCACCTATTCTGGTAATGGCTGAAATCAGTTCTGAAGCACCGTTTCCTGCTACACATTCGGTCGGCCATACGGAGTATTTTTCACAGGCGGCAAGAGTCAGTTCGGTACATTCTGGATCAGGATAGCGGTCTACTTCTGCTAAAGCAGACACTGTTTCCTGCTGCAACCATGATGGAGGACCCAGAGGATTGATATTGGCTGAAAAATCAACGATCTCGCAGGAGGGACAGCCTGCCCTTTCTGACAGTTTACGCAGATTCCCGCCGTGAGTGTATTTATCGTTTTCTTCCGCTATTTTCGAAAATTTGTCTTGCAAGGACTCCATCATCTCCCTCCGTGGAGCATAAAAATTAATATGTACTGTATAACTCCAAACGGAATTTGATTCAAATTATTTGAGAAATGAATTGTGTGGCAATGTTATAAAGCTATTGGAGCTTTGAAACATTAATCAGAAATTGTAAATTGAGCTATTGGGCAAGTCTGAACGCCAGTGTCGCTCCATAGTAAATTTAATTATCTCAGCAATCTACACAGACAATCTTGTTGCGACCGGTTTTTTTGGCCCTGTAGAGTCTTTTGTCAGCTTTTTTCATCAATGTGTCACCTGAGATTGTCTTACATTCGTTGACCGAAGCAACCCCTGAACTAAGGGTTACCTTGATAGTATATTCTGTTGTAGAAATAACGGTTTTTTCACAGGCTAACCGAATTCGTTCTGCCACCACTTCAGCTTCTTCCTTTGTTGATCCCGGCATCATTACTGCGAATTCCTCCCCTCCGTATCGACAGGGAAGGTCAACTCCGGTACGGCAACTTTCTTTCAATACTTTACCGACAGCTTTCAGGACCTTATCTCCTATGTCATGGCCGTAGGTATCGTTTACACGTTTGAAGTGATCTATATCCAACATTATTATTGAAATGGAGCCACCTCTCCTTTTCAGTCTTTGAATTTCTTCTTCCAGACGGATGAAAAGATAACGGCGCAAATAAAGCCCGGTCAGACTGTCTTCAATGGTCTGGCGGAAAAGTTCTGAATTCTCAAAAGAGATTGCTGCAACAGTAGAAACAATTCCAAGTTGAAAAAGTTCTGATATTTCCCAGGGTTTTGATTTTTCGCGGTATAAAGTGACAAATCCACGGATTGAATCTCGTGAGCCAACAAGTGGGACGCAAAGACATGTATTGTTTTTGCAGCAACTATCTGTAGGAAGAGGAAACTCTGTTTTATTACAAACAGGACGTATAACAGGTTTAAGACTTTTGGCTGCTTCCATCATTGCTTCTGTCATCGTGAGTTCTTCATCAATAAGAAATCTCTGTCCATTTACAGAAGCTGCAATACCTTTTAGTTCCTGCTTCTCGTCATACATAATGAGTGTGGCATTTTTACAGGATCCAAGATCACAGAATGCTTCTAAGGCTCGATCAATTAAAACTTCTATATTTATCTGCATTGCAAGCAGTCTAGTGGCGAAGTTGGTCGTCAGCAGGGTGGCTTCAAAGTCGAATTTATCTATGGTCATAGCTCATCAGGGCTTAAGGTTTATTATTTAAAGGGAAGATGTACTATGCTTGAATTTAAAAATATAGTCCTCGATTCAGGGTATTCTGGGTTATTACATTGTAATTGGTGATTACTTTTATTCTGAAGAGTTTCAATATTGACAATTTTTTTATCATGAGTACAAAATTTTTATTTGCTAATAAAAAATTATTAACAGGGAGAATCTTTTGTCAGCCGAAGTCTATTCTCAAACTCTATCGATCAATAATTATATTCCACTTGTCGCGTTTTTAGGCTCTTTTATAGGTGAGAACTGTGAGGTTGTGCTTCACGGGACAGCAAATAAAGAAAAGTCTGTCCTTGCTATTGCAAATTCTCATATTTCAGGTCGCAGTATAGGTGCCCCTTTGACTGATCTTGCTTTGAAATTTCTGGTTGATGGAGTCTACAAGAATCATGATTGGATGATGGGCTACACTACCGAGGCTCGTAACGGACATATTCTTCATTCTGCAACATACTTTATCAAAGATGCTGAAGGTGAACTGCTGGGAATGCTTTGCCTGAATATGGATACGTCAGATATTCTGGCTGTACGGGAAATGATTAATAAAGTTATAAGCAGTGCCGGTTTTGAAAAACAAGTGGATAAAGAAGAATGCGTCAGTGGTCGTCAGGAAGAAGTTCATCGCGAGACATTTCCTAAATCAATGGAAGATCTGACCGAATCACTTATTGCGCAGGTTGTATCTGATACCAATATTTTGCCCGAACGCATGACGTCAGATGAAAAAATAGAGATCGTTTCCACTCTCAATGATCGGGGAGTATTCATGCTCAAAGGGGCAATCAAAGTAGTCGCAAAACATCTAGCTGTTTCAGAAGCAACAGCTTATCGCTATTTGCATAAGGTTAGCGGATAATAAAAAGGCAACTTTTGCATATTTTGAGAGCTGTTCTCTAGCTACGTACATCTTTCCATCATTTATCAGCCGAAGTACTCACTATAAAAGTACTTCGGCATTTTTTGTTTACTGACTATATGTTGCCATAATTTTATGTTTTGATAAATTTATACCAATTTAATATTGTTTTTGATGAATTTGTTGCGGTTAATAATAAATATTTATTTGTATAATAAAATTTTATTGACATGATTTTTTCTTATCGATACAAGATCTCCAGTTTCAAAGTGAAAGTTTGATTTAAATACGAAGAGCAAAAAAAGGAGAATATGATGAAAAAAGTAGTAATCAGTGAGAAAGCTCCCGCAGCAATCGGTTGTTATTCTCATGCAATTGAAACAGAGAATATGGTCTTTACATCCGGCCAGCTGCCTATAAATGCAGAAACAGGAAAAATGCCTGAGTCCGCATCTGAGCAAGCCAGACAGTCCCTTGAGAATGTGAAGCATGTTCTTGAAGCTGCTGGAACAAGCATGGAAAATGTTGTTAAAACATCTGTGTATATTCAGAATATTGAAGATTTTCCGGCAATTAATGAAGTTTATGCCACTTATTTCTCAGAGCCTTTTCCTGCCCGCAGCTGTTTCGAAGTTGGTAAACTCCCACTTGGCGCTTTAGTTGAAATTGAGGTTATCGCGGTTAAATAATTAATACCTGAGCAAGTGTTGCTGTCTGGTAAAAATTGAAAATTGACGATGAGTTGGTTTTCTATGAGGAATGAACATGTCGGCTGAATCAAAATTAAAAGATTTTGGACTGATTTTAAAATTGGTCGTAGGTATTGCCGCGGGTGTTGTCATAGGACTTATGGCAAATGACGCTGTGATGGAAGTCGTAGTCACTGCAAAATATGTAATGGGACAGTTTATTTTTTACACTGTCCCTCTTGTAATTCTTGCGTTTATTGCTCCTGCAATTACCAGACTGGGGCAGAATGCTCATAAAATGCTGGGAGCCGGAGTCTGTCTGGCATATCTTTCCGCTGCCGGAGCAGCAACATTTGCAGCAGTTGCCGGATATGTAATTATTCCGCATCTTTCTATCGCCACTTCTGTTGAAGGTCTGGTCGAACTTCCTAAGGTTGTTTTTCAACTTAACATTCCTCCAATCATGTCTGTAATGACTGCTCTGGTGACTGCAATTATAATAGGTATTGCAACTATTTGGGTTAAGGCAGTCACTTTTGAAAATATTCTTGGTGAATTTGAATCAATCATGATGCAGGTTGTTACCCGTATCATTATTCCTATTCTTCCTTTCTTCATTGCAGCAACGTTTGCCGGCCTTGCATACGAAGGCAGTCTGACTCATCAGCTTCCTGTATTTCTGGAAGTAATTGTGCTTGTTCTGACCGGACAGTTTATATGGTTGACCGTGCTGTATACAATTGCAGCAATAATCTCCAAGAAAAATCCTATGGAAGTCATTAAGCATTATCCGCCGGCTTACTTGACCGCAGTAGGTACTATGTCCAGCGCTGCCACTCTGCCTGTTTCTCTTGAATGTGCCGGAAAATCCAAAATTCTTTGCAAGGATACAGTTGAATTCATGGTTCCCATGGGAGCGACTATTCATCTTTGCGGTTCAGTTCTGACTGAGACATTTTTTGCAATGACTATTTCTATGATGCTTTATGGTCATCTTCCTGCTGTGAGTACAATGGCTCTTTTCATTCTGCTTTTCGGTATCTTTGCAATCGGGGCTCCGGGCGTCCCCGGCGGAACTGTTATGGCTTCCCTCGGAATTGTTGTAGGCGTGCTTGGTTTTGATCCTGCCGGGGTCGCTCTTCTGATGGCAGTATTTGCTCTTCAGGATAGCTTCGGTACTGCATGCAACGTTACCGGTGACGGTGCCCTTGCACTTATGCTTGAAGGCTTATTCAATAGTAATGGTGAATTAGAAAAGGCTAGAGCTTAAGTAATTGTTTCTACATCACCCAAGTGGCAGCCGGATGCCACTTGGGTGGTGATATTTTGGGGTTTAACGGTTTTTATATTTCAGCAGAAAATTGGTAAATCCTTGTTCTCATTCTAATGTGAATTTTGGTTGAGTTTTTTAATAAAATTAATGAAATATACGACCTCGCTGATAATGCAGGGGAATAATAATGATTAAGCAGAATTGGTCTGAATACGCAAAAATAATTAAGCGTGAAGTCGTCCCTGCTCTGGGGTGTACAGAGCCTATTGCAATTGCACTTGCAGCATCCAAAGCGGCTGAGACTCTTGGGAAGGAACCTGAAAATGTTAAGGTTCTTGTAAGCGGAAATCTTCTTAAAAATGGTATGGGCGTTGGCGTTCCAGGTACAGGAATGACCGGACTTGATATCGCAGCAGCTGTTGGTGTGACTGGTGGAAAATCAGAACTGTCACTTGAAGTGTTGCGTGATCTTGATGCTGATCAGTTAGCAAAAGCCAAGAAGCTTATGGCTGAAGGACGTCTCAGTGTTGAACTGGCTGATACTGAAGAGTTGCTTTATGCTGAAGTTTTTGTAGATGCCGGTACAGAAAGTGCCCGATGTGTGATTGCCAGAGCTCACAATGCCATAGCATTGGTTGAAAAAAATGGTGAAGAGATTTTTTCTACTCCGCTTTTAAGTAATGATAAGGAATCTTCTGACTGCAAAATGACAATGGCAGATATCTATGAATTTGCCACAGAGGCTCCGGTTGAATACCTTCAGTTTATTCTCGAAGCTGCTGAATTAAATGAAGCTGTTGCTGTTGAAGGGTTGTCCTATGACTGGGGATTACAGGTAGGTAAGTCAATTGCCAAAGATATTGAAGATGGAATTCGCTCTGATGACATTGTTTCATTTGCTATAAAAATGACCGCTGCTGCATCAGATGCTAGAATGGAAGGCATCAATATGCCGGTAATGAGCAATTCCGGCAGTGGTAATCAGGGAATTACTGCAACTTTGCCAGTTCTTGCTTTTGCAAGACGTCGCAATGCAACTGAGGAACAGCTTATACGTGCTTTAATTCTCAGTCACCTTTCCGCTATTCATATGAAAAGTCATTTGGGCAAGCTTTCCGCGTTGTGCGGTGCAAGTCTTGCCGCCACTGCTTCCGGATGTGGAATTGTTCTGCTGCTTGGCGGTGGACTTAAAGATGTTGAAAATACGATCAAAAATACTCTTGGCGATATTGCAGGAATGATCTGCGATGGAGCTAAGACTTCTTGCGCTCTTAAAGTCGCTTCAGCTGTTGAAGCTGCAATTAACTCTGCATTACTTGCCATGAAAGGGATTGCCATCCCAGGAAAAGATGGAATCCTTGACGATGATATTGAAGCCTGCATCCGCAACGTAGGTGAACTGGGTTCCGTGGGTATGGCTCAGACTGATAAAGTTATTTTAAAAATTATGACCGATAAAAGAGCTACTCCTTCCTTTACTTAAAAATTAAACACCACACACCCCTCGGTTGATCCTTTGCCATATCAGGATTAACAATAAAAAGCTTTTACCATCCGCAGGTAAAGGCTTTTTTATTTTTTTGAGCAGTTATCGAGGTGTTTGCAATTACGTTGTTTCAGTCCTTGTAAAAAAAAATGTTGAGAGTTATTTTATATTTTAAAAATATGTATTTTTTTAACCTGTGATATCCATTTACCAGTGAGATTGCATTATGAACAAACAAAGAATGTTTACATGTGGAAAGAAAATTTGGTGGACACTTTTGATTATTGTTGCAGGTATGTTAGCTGGCTGTTCTCACAAAAAGGCAGTACTTGATTCTGAGTGTGGTTTGGAGGCCATAGCTTTTTCTGACTCTCACTGGACCGGACTTGCTGTATCCAAGGAAGGACGTTTATTTGTCAATTATCCGCGTTGGTCAGATAATGTTCCGATATCTGTTGCAGAAATAATTGCCGGTAAAGCTGTCCCATATCCGAATGTTTTAATTAATACGTGGAAATCAGGTCTTGATCCTGAGAAACATCTGGTCTGTGTTCAAGCTGTATTTATTGACAGTAAAAACAGGCTTTGGATTTTAGATCCTGCCAACCCGCAATTCAAAGGAGTTGTGCCCAGTGGACCAAAGCTTATTCAAGTTGATCTTAAGACAAATTCAATTATTCGCACCTATCTTTTCGATAACAAAATAGCACCTTCAAACAGTTATCTGAATGATGTTCGTATTGATATAAAGCACGGGTTTGCATACATGACTGATTCTGGAGCAGGTGCACTGATTGCTCTAGATCTTGAAACAGGTAAAGCTCATCGGTTTCTTGATGCTGATCCTTCTACCTCTTCGGAAAATATAATTCTCACAATTGGTGGTCGTCTTTGGATGTTCGGTGAAAATAGACCGGAGGTTAACGCTGATGGCATTGCCTACGATTCCTCAAATGATATACTTTATTATCAGGCTCTGACCGGGCGCACTATGTACAGTCTGCCTGCGTCAGTTCTGCGTAATTTTTCGCTTGCGGATAAAGAGGTCGCTGCAAGGGTAAAAGTTGTAGGCAAAACAGGAGCTGCTGATGGACTTTTCTTTGGTCCTGACGGGAAAATTTATATTTCGGGATTAGAAAAAAATGCCATTTTGCGAACCACCCCTGAAGGGAGAGTGGAAACTGTTATTCAAGACAAAAAAATAAGCTGGCCTGATTCATTCAGTCTAGGCCCTGATGGAAAACTTTATTTCACGACTTCCCGGATACATGAGGGAGATAAACCGAAAGCTAAATACGGTATATATCGTATTAATATTGAAAATTGAGAGTAAGGATGTTTTGTGTTTTTGAATGAATGTTCCAGTTAAACTGGACTTGAAAAAATTAAAAAAGGCGAAGTTGAAAAACTTCGCCTTTTATTTTTAAGCTTAGATCTAAAAGATGCTAGCTGAGTCTAGTCCGTTATACACCTAGCTTGTCTGCAATGGTCTTTGCTGCACGTCTTCCCGCACCCATGGCAGAAATAACGGTAGCAGAACCTCCGGCAATATCACCGCCTGCATATACATTAGGGATAGACGTTTCACCTGTTTCAGCATCGGTGACAATGTAGCCCCATTTATTGAGATCAAGTCCGGGTGTTGCCTCAAGCAGAACCGGGTTTGCGCCTGTTCCTACTGCGAGAATGACCATGTCGACCTCAAGCTCTTTGGTCTTGCCTTTAACCGGTACCGGACGGCGGCGACCTGAATCATCCGGTTCGCCAAGTTCCATCACCTGAAGAGTCATTGATTTAACATGTGAATTTTCATCTCCGTTAATTTCAATGGGAGAGGTCAACAGTTCAAGCTGTACGCCTTCTTCTATAGCATGATGCAGCTCTTCAAGGCGGGCAGGCATCTCTTCTTTAGTACGGCGGTATGTGATGTAGACGTTATCTGCACCCAGACGCAAAGCTGTTCGGGCAGCGTCCATAGCTACGTTACCACCGCCGATTACAGCCACATTGCGGGCTTTGGGAGCAGGGGTGTCAAATTTAGGGAAATCATAAGCCCTGCCAAGGTTGATACGAGTCAGGTATTCGTTTGATGAATATACGCCAACGAGGTTTTCTCCGGGGATATTAAGGAACCATGGAAGTCCGGCTCCAACTCCGATGAATACTGCATCAAATCCATCATCAAACAGGTCTTGAACAGTTAAGGTCTTGCCACCAACATAGTTGGGCATGAACGTTACACCTTTGGACCACAGTGCACCTACTTCACGTGCAACTATAGACTTGGGCAGACGAAATTCAGGTATACCGTATATGAGAACTCCGCCAACTTCATGAAGAGCTTCATATACTGTAACCGGTACACCTCGCGCTGCAAGATATCCGGATACTGTCAGGCTGGAAGGTCCTGATCCTATGCACGCAACCTTAAACTGCTCATTCGGCAGACTACATGCTGTGTGTCCGGTAATCATTTCACATGCAGAATCACTGTCAAAGGTATCGGCAACAAATCTCTCAAGACGTCCGATAGCGACCGGCTCATACTTTTTGCCGAGTATGCAGGAACCTTCACACTGATTTTCCTGCGGACAAACTCGCCCACATACTGCCGGCAGGGCGTTAGTTTCTTTGATTGTGCGGTAGGCAGAAGGAATATCTCCGTCCGCAAGGTGTTTGATGAATTCTTTAATATCGATTTCAACAGGACAACCTTTCTGACAGAGAGGCTTTTTACATTGCAGGCAACGAGCTGCTTCTGCCATTGCTTCTTCTTTAGAATAGCCGAGAGCAACTTCGCTGAAATTTTTATTACGCACGTTTGCAGGCTGTTCCGGCATGGGAGTTCGTGTGGGGGTGAAGTTCTGTTTATTAACCATGATCCCTCCTGAACAGGTCCATAGAAACATTCTCCTGTTCTTTGTACTGGGCAAGGCGCATTCTCAATTCATTAAAATCAACCTTGTGTCCATCGAATTCAGGGCCGTCCACACAGGCGAATTTTGTTTCCCCGCCGATATTGCAGCGGCAGGCTCCGCACATCCCAACACCGTCTACCATGATCGAATTCAGGCTGACAGTTGTTTTGACTCCAAAAGGTTTGGTTACCTTAGAGACCGCTTCCATCATGGGTACAGGCCCGATGGCGACAACTTCTGATACATTTTTATCTTTCTCAAGTCGTTCGCGCAGAACATCAGTCACAAATCCTTTGTGTCCGGAGCTTCCGTCATCAGTTGCGATAAGGAGTTCTGGGCAGAAGCAATCTAGCTCTGTACAGAAAAGGAGAAGGTCTTTGCTGCGGGCTCCGACAATAGCGACAACATGATTTCCGGCCCTGTGATGGCCTTTAGCTATGTGGTGCATGGCTGCGATTCCGGTACCACCGCCGACACAGATAACTGTACCAGATTTTTCAATATGCGTTGGTTTGCCAAGAGGGCCGCACACATCAAGAATGATGTCGCCTTCATTCAAAGTTTCAAGCAGAGCGGAACTTTTACCAACTACAAGATATACGATGGTGATGGTTCCTGCTTCATGGTCAGTATCAGCTATGGTGAGGGGGACGCGTTCACCCTTTTCATGGATGCGCAGAATTACGAAGTTGCCCGGTTTAGCCTTTTTGGCAATTTGGGGACAGTCAATGACCAGCATGCTTGTCTGGCCGGGGATGAGTGCCTTTTTAGTCAGAATTTTGTTGCTCATAATCTCCTACACTGCTTAAGTTTATGGGGAAGTTAATTCTTTGGCCCCCGGAAAGCAAGACTTAGTCTTTTTGTACCTCTTGCCAAATCTGTTTCAACATATTATATATTAATATATCTTAGCAGATATTTATTTTTATGAGCTTCCACGGATGGAAGTCGAATTCCCACGTATCTCTCAGGGATGATTGCGAGTTTCTCGCAGATACGGCGGATTGCCTATGCAGGTAGTCAGCCTTTTTTTGTGCGTGTGGATCGGTTTTCCTGACGGAGTAAGTAATGAAAGTAGCAGCGCAAAGCATTAGCAGATACGCTGAAAATGCAAAAAAATGGTCCGGCCAGACTGAAAAAGAAGTCAAGAGGATGACTGCGCGTGTAAAAACCAGCAGTTTTGGTTTTAATATTGGCAAGCTGGGCGTTAAGTTCACTGCAAAGGACCTCGAATTTGAGCCGGCTGAAGCTGAAAAAGTTTCACAAGATTTCCGTTCAAAAACATATCCTCGAACCCAGAGCGAAGAGCGCCACGTACAAAATATTTATCAGCAATTGGCGATGACTCAAACAGCTCTTTCGGAGGACTCCGCCACATTCAATCCCGGTAGTTCCGGTTATATGCGAACAAGAGCCATTAACGCTTATTCACGACAATCCGGGGCTCTAGAGTCTACGCTTCCGGGTAGCGCGTTAGGCAAAGTCTGATTCCAAAGAACATTCAGAAATATACTGCTAAAGTAGTAGCTTTTATTTACACGTTTGTTTTCGTGTTGTCTTTACACAACTACTTAAAGATGCAAACAATTCTGTTCTGAATACAGTGTTGTTTTACAAAATTTATAGAAGCATTGATTGTTTTAATAATATAATTTGATGGGTCAATCAATCTTTTTAATAATAAAATTGAAATAAAATTTTCAGCATAAATACATAATTATGTTGAAAACGTAAGCTGTAGATAACTCTTTAATATTGAAGTTGTCTTATACAACAAAATTTGCATTAATATATTTTTTTACCCCAGTATCAGGGCATGAGCATGGCCTTATCATTTATATAAATCTGTTGATTACCCATCAGTTAAAGTCCTACTGAAAGGTATTTTTTCTCTTCATTTTTGTATTGTCTGGCGATTAATTCAGTATTAGACAGTTGCTGACAAATACCGTAATAAGAAATCCCTTTACCCTCTTTTTCGAGAGTAGAAAATTCTTTAAAAGAGATAACACATAGCCGGCGGTTCAATAATAACCGCCGACATTATTAAATATGGCAAAAATAGATAAAATAAGAAATTTCAGCATCATAGCTCACATCGACCATGGTAAGTCCACTCTTGCGGACCGCATCCTTGAATTAACTGGTATGGTTTCAGACCGTGAAAAGAAAGATCAATATCTTGATAAAATGGAACTGGAGCAGGAGCGCGGAATCACCATTAAAGCCCAGACAGTACGTATTCCGTACAAGGCTAAAGACGGTGAAGAATATATTTTGAATCTGATCGATACACCTGGTCACGTGGATTTCAGTTATGAAGTTTCGCGGAGTCTGGCTGCGTCGGAAGGAGCTCTTCTAGTCGTTGATTCAACTCAGGGTGTGGAAGCGCAGACTCTGGCTAATGTCTTTCTTGCTCTTGATCACGATCTCGAGATTATCCCTGTTCTTAATAAGGTCGATCTGCCCAGCTCGGATTGTGATCTTGTGGCGCAGGAAATTGAGGAAGTGATCGGTCTTGATTGCTCTGCACCGCTTATGATCAGTGCTAAAACAGGGCTTAATGTGGAAGATGTTATCGAGTCTATTGTGAATGATCTTCCTGCTCCTGCAGGTGATCCTGATAAACCGCTTAAAGCACTTATTTTTGACTCATGGTATGATTCATATCAGGGTGTTGTTGTCCTTTTCAGGATTTTGGACGGGACCATCAGTAAAGGGGATAAAATTGAGATTTTTTCCTCCAAGCGTACATTCGACGTGACGACGCTTGGTGTGTACACTCCTGAGCCTCAGAAAGTTAAAACTCTTTCTGCTGGAGAGGTAGGCTTTCTTTGTGCAAGCATGAAGGAGCTTAATGATGCTCCTGTGGGGGATACAATTACTCTCGCCGCTGATCCTGTTAAAGAGCCTTTTCCGGGATTTCAGGAAGTAAAGCCAATGGTTTTCTGTGGTCTGTATCCAGTGGAACCTTCTGAGTACGAGCCACTTAAAGGTGCTTTAGAGAAATTACAGCTTAATGACACCGCATTTTCATATGAGCCGGAGACTTCAACTGCTCTTGGGTTTGGTTTTCGGTGTGGCTTTCTTGGATTGCTGCATATGGAAATTATTCAGGAACGCCTAGAACGTGAATTTCAAGCTAAACTGATTGCAACTGCGCCCTCTGTTGTTTATCAGGCCAAGCTTAATAGTGGTGAACTTCTAGAGATTGATAACCCTAGCAAGATGCCTGATGCCGGTGAACTTGAAGCTCTTGCTGAGCCTTACTGCCGCCTTGAAATTCATGTTCCTAATGATTATGTCGGTGCAGTTCTCAAGCTTTGTGAAGAGAAACGTGGAATCCAAAAGGATATGCGTTATCTTACTTCTTCAAGGGTTATTATAACTTACGAAGTTCCATTTGCGGAAATCATGTATGACTTTTTTGATAAGCTGAAATCTCATACCAAAGGGTATGCTTCGCTTGATTATGAAATTATTGATTACCGCGAATCAAATCTGGTAAAGCTCGATATCCTTATCAACACAGATCCTGTTGATGCTTTTTCCGCCATTGTGCATAAGGATTCAGCATATCCTTTCGGAAGGTCTCTCGCACTAAAGCTTAAGAGAGCTATTCCGCGCCAGATGTTTGAAATTGTTATTCAGGCTGCTATCGGTCGTAAGATTATTGCGAAGGAAAGAGTAGCCCCGTTTAGAAAGAACGTTACAGCCAAATGTTATGGCGGTGACATCACCCGTAAGCGCAAACTTCTTGAAAAACAGAAAGAAGGTAAGAAGCGTATGAAAAAAATGGGTAATGTGGAAATTCCGCAGGAAGCATTTATGGCAGTCTTAAAGGCTGGTGAAGAATAGCAGGATGTCCAGAATAGCGACTTTTTAAGTCTCTATTAGAAAATCAGAGATAGGGTCTGTTTAATCTGTTTCTGAATTTTTATTGAGTCTCGCATTTCACTATTTGGAACAGTCTGCAATTTATAACTATTATGCCTGCATATAATTTGCAGGAATTAATAAGGACATAAAACTATGAATCCTAAATGGCAGAGCACTGTTAAAGAGTATATTGAAGCACTTTTTATTGCTCTTTTGCTGGCCCTTTTTATCAGAACTTTTATCGTGCAGGCTTTTAAAATTCCTTCAGGCTCTATGTTGCAGACTTTGCAGATAGGGGATCACCTGTTGGTTAATAAATTTTCTTACGGTGTGAAGGTTCCTTTTACCGGAAAGGTTATTGTGCCTGTTGGCGAACCTCAGTATAAGGATATCATCGTGTTCATGTACCCGGGTGATACCAGCAAGGATTACATAAAAAGGGTCATCGGCGTACCCGGAGATACTGTGGAGATCAAAAATAAAGAGGTCTTCGTAAATGGTAAGGAACTTGATGAACCTTACGTACAGTATACTGACAATGCCCACGTTTCAACTCTGCGCGATAATATGCCTCCGCGTGTCATTCCAAAAGATGAATTTTTTGTAATGGGTGATAACCGCGACGGCTCCAATGATTCCCGGTTTTGGGGCAATGTGCCCCGCAAGAATATCTTAGGAAAGGCGTGGATAATCTATTGGTCATGGGGTGGTCCCAAGACCGTACGCTGGGAACGCATCGGAGATGTGCTTCATTAGCGCTTCAGGTTGAAATCTGGATATAAGAAAGCCTCGATACGTATGTGTCGGGGCTTTAGTTTTTTAATATGTAGCGTTCAGCTGATCAATTGTGGATCGGGGATTGACTGCTTTTACAAGTTTAAACAGTATTGCCGGAGTGATTCTATCAATTTCAATGTCGCTATCAGATGCCAGCAATAATGTCTTGCGTATATCTGATTGTACGCAGGTAATGCGGAAGTGTTTTGCGAGTTTGCTTGCTTCTGTTAAATGCTGTTACAGCAATGCATACTTCACCACAGGGTAGAAGGGATGGCATTATAAATACTTTCCAAGTTCGTTGTTTGTCTGCGGACGTATTCTTATTTTTAGCTGCATTATATACATAACGCAATAATCTGTGTTTTGTACTTGTTAATGATCTTTTTTCATTCACATATTGTAATGAATTAATTCTCAAGTTAAAGTGTATGGGAACTGTGACTTATCTCTTATTGCGAATATTGTGCTCAGGATAGTAATTCGGGTAACATGCATAAAATTCATAATATTTTAATTAAAGGATAATAAGAATTCATTTCCAAGTCTTGCATCTGAATTTTTAACGGAGTCAAGAATGGGTACATTAGAATGGCATGATGGGCTTAATCTTGGGGTTAAGGAAATTGATGACCAGCATAAGGAGCTAATTAGTATCATTAATAAGGTTTTGAAGGCTTTCAAAGACGGCGAAAATGAGAAATCTATAGATCTTCTTTTAAAGCAATTACGTGAATATACAATCCACCATTTTTCTTCTGAAGAGAAATATATGGAGAAAATTGATTATCCAGATTTTAATGAGCATCGTCAGTTGCACCGCCAACTCAAAGAACGTGTTAAATCCTTGCAATCGGCGCGGTTTCATAAAGAAGATATTGAAATAGATCAAATTAAAGCTTTACTGTCAAAATGGCTGATACATCATATTTTGCGTGAGGATTATAAAATAGCTCAGTATGCAAAGAATGCTGGTCCTCAATTCTGAGCTTATTTAAAAAAATGTTGTCCAGCTCTTACCTTGATTTGATTCGCAAAACATTATATTTACAACTTAAATTATCAGAATGGTGAATTTATAACTAAAAGTAGTAGTTGATGATAGCAAAAGTATCCTGCGCCGCCCTTATGGGGATAGATGCATTTAAAGTTGATTTAGAAGTAGATTTGACCCGTCAGGGTATGCCAGCCTTTACTATGGTGGGCCTTGCCGAAGGTGCTGTTAAAGAAAGTAAGGAAAGAGTTTTTTCTGCACTTAAGAATAGTGGTTACAGGCTTCCTCCGTCTCGTATTACTGTCAATCTTGCTCCGGCAGACATTCGAAAGGCCGGCTCAGCTTATGATTTGCCATTGGCTGTGGCTTTGCTGGGGGCCGCGGGGATAATTGACCAATCTGCTCTCGAAGGGTGGTTTCTTGCCGGAGAATTATCTTTAAATGGAAGTATCAAACCTGTACACGGCGTATTGCCGGTTGCTATTGAAGCACGCAATAAAGGAGCCAAAGGTCTGATTGTCAGTGCACTAAATTCGAATGAAGCAGCTGTTGTTGAAGGGCTGGATGTCTATGGAGTTGCGACCCTTTCACAGTTAGTTGATTTTTTTATTGGTGAAGATGCTCTGGAACCTGCAAAAATTGACACTGAAATTTTATGGCAGGGACGTCAGAGCTTCGGAGTGGATTTTGCGGAAGTTAAAGGCCAGGAGCATGCCAAACGAGCTATTGAAATAGGTGCAGCAGGGAATCACAACATCCTTTTTATAGGACCTCCCGGTAGCGGTAAAACCATGTTGGCCAAGCGTATTCCAACAGTTCTTCCTCCTTTAGTTTTTGAGGAAGCGCTTGAAGTTACGAAGATTTATAGTGTGTCCGGTCGGTTAGACCGTGATAAATCCTTGATGGTTACCCGTCCGTTTCGTTCACCTCACCATACAATATCAGATGCCGGGCTTATCGGCGGCGGTGCTTATCCAAAGCCCGGTGAAGTCTCACTTGCTCATCGTGGAGTACTTTTTCTTGATGAGCTGCCTGAGTTTAAAAAGAATGTGCTCGAAGTTCTTCGACAGCCTCTCGAAGGAGGAGAAGTAACCATCTCCCGTGCTGCCATGTCACTTTCATATCCTGCTGATTTTATGTTGGTCGCTGCTATGAATCCCTGCCCTTGCGGTTATTACACTGATGATCATCATACGTGTACATGCTCCTCGCAGTCTGTAGCCCGTTATATGTCACGTCTTTCCGGTCCTCTTTTGGATCGTATCGACTTGCAGATTGAAGTTCCTGCTGTTGATTACAAAGATTTACGTGATTCCAGGGGACTTGATTCTGCTTCTATGCGGGAAAATATTGAGCGGGTAAGAGCTCTCCAATCGGATAGGTATAAGGATATAAATATTCTTACCAACAGTGAACTTTCCGGTTCTTCTCTTGAAAAATATTGTCAGTTGACTGAAGCAGAGCATACATTTCTTGAGCAGGCAGTAAGAAGTTTGGGGCTTTCAGCCAGAGCTTATACCCGTGTTTTACGAATTGCCCGGACTATAGCAGATCTAGCTGAGGAAGAGCGGATTCAGGTTGCTCATCTTGCCGAGGCTATCAATTACCGAAGTATGGATCGTAAAGGATAAGAACTTTTTTTATTAACGATTTTGACACGCCAACATGTGATATTTAGGCCATATCTAGTCTTACTTATAAAGCCTTTTTTTAACGAGAAGTTAATTTATCATTGCTAAAAGTTTTGTATTAATTTTTTTAGAAATCTCCGTACTTGAGATGTTGATTAGTTTTCCTAGCTATAATATTACCTACCAAGTTAGTTATTAATAGGAGTGTGAATGAAATCTGTCTTGTGCACCGTTACTGAGCAGCAGTCTCTCTGGGATCAGATCTTTTCTGAATCTGAATTCTATTTTGGTGAGCAGCCTAGTACTTTTGCGCAAAAAAGCTTGAAAATTTTTCAAGAGAATCAAGTCCGTACTGTACTTGAAGCAGGATGTGGACAGGGACGGGATACCTTTTTATTTGCCAAGAATGGACTAGATGTTACTGCCCTGGATTACTCTAGTAATGCTGTCAACTACGTTCAAGGATTGACGGAATTCAAAGAGCATACCCCTCGTATTGAAATGCTTTGTTACGATGTGCGCAGACCACTTCCTTTTGATGATAACAGCTTCGATGCATTTTATTCACATATGCTGATGTGTATGGAACTCACAACTGCTGAGATTGCATGTGCTCTTAGTGAAGTTCACAGAGTTTTAAAACCCTGTGGTATTGCTGCATATTCTGTGCGTAGCATTTTTGATCGTCATTACCGAGCAGGGGAACATCTCGGCGAGGATCTTTTTGAGATAGGGAAATTTGCAGTTCATTTTTTTTCTGAAGATAAAATACGCGGTATGGCCAGTGGTTTCAAACTTCTTGAAGTAGAGCGTATGGAAGAGGGAACTCTCCCTCGTGATCTGTTTTGTGTTACAATGAAGAAGTCTTCCAATCGTTATGCCCCTTCGTTTCCTCCTCTCCCCAAAAATGATGAAAGTATAGTTCCTCTGGCGAGAAACAGGTCACGAACTCAGCCGCATTGTCCAGGGGGAACGTGATAATTTCTTAAATTGCTCCAGTTGGAGTAAAAAAGAAAAAGGCCCGACCCCATTTTGGGGCTCAGACCTCTTGTAGAATTCCTGATCATAAATATTTTTATAAAATTTCTCTTAAATTAGGTACGATTGCAGGTACTTGTTTTTTGTAGTCGATATATTCTTTGCCGAAAATCTCTTCCAAATCAGCCTCCTCTTCCGGTATGTGCTGCAGAAATTTGTAATACGCGACTATGCTCATTCCAAAAAGCAGCCATGCTTGTGAGGCTATTGCGCTTCCTGTGAATACGAAGGCAATCCACGCAAAATAAAGCGGATTTCGGATAATGGCAAACATCCCTGTTTTTTCGAGTTTTTTTTCATGAAGAGCTTTCTTCATTTCCACTCCAGCTATAAACAGGATCGCAATTCCTATTCCAAGCAGGATTCCTCCGATAATATTGAAAACAGCACTAGGTAAAAAGGTCATCAGGAATAATCTCGGAAAAATTAGGGTTATAATAAGTGTTACCACGCAATAGATTATAGTCGGCTTCATAATTTTAGGTCCAACGCCATACAGTGTTCTTGTCTTAATTTTCATGTTCTGCCCCGCTGTTTTCATGTTCAGTTTCAGAAATTTGATTTGTATTATGTACAATACCGAGCATACTTTTATGATGAAATAGTTTCAGTAAAACTGTCAACAGAAACCATTCTTTTAATCCGTAGATAAGACTTGGACTTAAGACAATCTTTTCTTCATTTATTCATGGAAGAGATATCCTGCACACATTTGAACGAGTTCATTGAAAGCTTTATCAACATCTGTTTCTTGTTTTTCAATTAAGCATCTATGCATGGTTTCTTCAATGGCGCCGGTGATAAGGCCTGCTGAAATTTTATGATCTGTAACTTTAGTTTTGTCGAAGTTATCTAAAATTTTTTGAGTCTCAGCAGTGAAAGTATCAACTATAGCTTTATCTAATTCAGCCATTTTTGGATTGCGGTTTTTAAGGGCAAGCATTTCTCTATGTAGTTCTGTTGAAAGCGAATGGGCTTGACGGGCAGCATTTACAAGATATCTTGTAAGTTTTTCACCGTTATTAATTTTCTTACTGTTTTCGTAAAGATTTCCATACACTCCACGTATAATGCTCTGTGCATATGATTCTGTTACCTGATCAAGTAAGTCGCTTTTATCCCTGAAATAGCTGTAGAAAGAGCCTACAGCGACTTCTGCTTGTTGTGCAATCTCAGTTATGCCTGTCCCATGAAAACCTTTCTCAGAAAAAAGTTTCATCCCAGCCACGACTATCTTACGTTTTTTTTCTTTGCTTCTATGTTGCACCGGGGTTCTGGACATAGCTACTCCTGAATATATTCTTTTAATCTGAATATAAGTTCATATTCATATTGTCAATTAATATGAAAGAATATTCATATTAGTATAAATTCAGGAATATAATTAACTCTATTGCACAAATGATCAGGGTGGTACTTGAAATAATCCGGGGGAATTCATTTATTTCTATATAAATGGAGTTAAGACAGAAAAAGGACAGATATAACTTGGATCAGTCAATATCTGTCCTCTGAACAATAGCTGCTAAATATTGGTATATTAAAGGATACAGAAGTAAGTTGAATATTTCTGAATCTATGAATTTAAATTTGATGGATTAGGCAGAAACTTAATATTAATTTCCTGTTTAATCCCTTCCATAAATTCTTGATATTCACGTTTTTGATGTGGACTGTACCGCAACATTAGGATTCCTTTGAACCTATCAGCTATAGTAAAAAGAGCTAGATTATCCACGGCCTCAAGCAAAAATCTGAAGAAGGCAATATCGGACGGCGCTATTTGAATGTAGGAGCGACACGAATGCTCCGGCGGCAGTGGCAGCGGACGTGGGCGTGGTTTTCTTTTTTTACGAGCCATATTTTTATTGTGATACTCTTAGTAGTTATTATGTATGAGATTATAAACGGATGATAATTAATAAAACTTTGAATGTAATTACAAAATCTTATGTCCGTCTTCAGTTATTAGAACCATATACTCCCAGCGAATACCACCCCAGTCTGAATAATATAAACCGGGCTCAACGGTGATAATCATACCGGGTTTCAGCTGTCCAGATGCAACAGGACTCACACTAGGCTGTTCATGTGTTTCCAGTCCAATGCCATGACCGAGGGAATGTGTGAAGTGTTTTTCAACACCGTATTTTTCAAAAACATTTCGTGCAGTGTGATAGGCATGTTGAATGGGAAGGCCAGGGCGCAGAATTTTAATTGCTTCCATCTGGGCCTCCTGAACCTGTTCTTTGACCTTTAAAAAACGGTCAGAAGGTTTATCACCGACCCAGAAAGTGCGAGTTTGATCAGAGCAGTAGTCACCCATACGCCCACCCATGTCGATAAGAACCAGATCACCGTCTTTAAGTTTATCATTTCCGGGTATTGCATGGGGCAAAGCCGCATTGGGACCTATTCCGACAATTGTAGGAAAAGAAAGTTCAGTTGCTCCGTTGTTACGGAAAAGTTGTTCCACATCCCACGATATTTCGGCCTCAGTGCGTCCTTCCACTAACTTAGGCTGAAGAAGTTCATAAACCTTATGGTTCAAAGCACACGATTCTTCCATCAGTCTGATCTCGGTCTCATCTTTTATAAGCCGAAGATCTTCAATAAGTCCTGATACAGCTTTCAGATTGCAAAGTTCTTTCAGCTTTTCATGCTCAAAGAGACTGATTGATTTAGGATCATATGAAAGTTCTGAAATGGAATTTAATTTAAAAAAATCACGAAACAAATCATATTTTCGACCTGAGTATATGAATATATCCTCTTCATTCCATACCCTGCGTGCGGCGTCGAGGTATCTGGGATCAGTTAGCAGAAAGTCACGGCCGTCAGGGCATATTATCAGCCAGCCGGCAGTCTCATTACACTGAGGATCATGAAGTTCAAATCCGCTTAGGTAGTATCTGTTTGCAGCAAAATTGACCAATAAAGGGGGGAGACCGCGATCTTTAAGACGTTTGCGGACGTTCTCACGCCTTTGCTCGTAAGTGGCGGGGGAAATTGTCATTTTTTTAGCTGATCCTGTATGTGGTTTCGGGCTTGGCACTGATCATCCTTTCAGCCCATTCTACTCCCTGCATGACAGAATGATCCATGTTGGACACTTCATATTTCCAGCCACCGAAACGACCGCGAGAATAAATATTCATGGATTCAAGTGCAGGTTGTAGAATCTTTAACGCTTCATCGCGTTGCAGGCAAGGGATAGGATAGCCGTAATCAACATTAATTGACCAGCGTGAAATGATATTTTCACGGTCACTGTTTTTAAGCATTGTTGTTTTAACGAGCCCGTCCTCAACTTCATGAAGAATATTATCCGTATTGATTAATTTGTCTTTGGAATAAGATACTTCACACATTAATGCGCGTCCCTGACCCGGAATTGGTGTATTGTTAGGAGAGTAGTTGTGAAAATTGGTCACCCTGTAAAAAGGGCTGTCGCTTTCAGGGAAATACATCCAGCATCGAGAGTCTGGTTTTGATGTGGAAAGTCCTACTCCAGCAACTACAACACCATTATGCTTGAGTTTTGATGCAGCATTAGTAAGCTGACTTGATGGTTGAGAAAGCCATTTGTTCGTTAGAATATCAAGGGGCGCAGTATTCAATAAATATTCATAGTTATAAATATTACCTTCAGAATCTGCCACATTTTTATCCTGCTGATTAATGGCGATAACTTGAGTATTATATTTAATAAACCGAGAAACAGTATCTGCAAGCTTGCGATATATAGTTCCAGTTCCTCCCTTGAGAGGAAAACGAAATTTATTATTAGGTCCCCATGAAAGCTGATCGCGTTCGAGAAGAATATTTTTCAGCACAGAGCGAAGATCAATAACACTGACTCTTTCACCTATCCATGAAAATGCCATATCCTTCGGATAAGTTGCCCATACCTTATAGTTATATGGGTGCATAAAATATTTGGCGATGCCTTTACCAAATACACTGTTAATCCATTCCTCAAAGTTATGGGGAGTTGTTTCAGGTCTTTCACCTGGCAGCAGTCCTCTAACACATTCCCATTTTTCCTGATTAGGAAGGTAGCGGATGTTGTTCTGGAAAGGATAAGGAACCCATGTGTTCAGTGTTCGCACCCATGATTCCCTTAAATGCTCAATGTATTCATCCTGCAGAAGTTCGTCGAGAAGGTCATCGTAATATTTGTAATGAGAGAAAGCTACATGGCCACCGATATCCCAGGTAAAGCCTTTTTCGTCTGTGAAACTGGAGGCAAGTCCTCCTGCCCAGGAATTTTTTTCCAACACAATGAAAGAATTTTCCCCTAATTCAGAAAGCCTTCGAGCTGCACCAAGCCCCGTAGGACCCGCGCCAATAATGACATACTTGGTTTTCATAGGACTTTCTCCGTACAAAATTTATTTTTTAGGAATAAATAAAGCAAAGGGTATGCCAGTGAACAAAAATAAGAAATTTAGAAAAAACATACTGTAACTGAGCTTTCTCTTGGTCGTAACAGGTTTGTAACCAAGTTCAGATAGACCTTTGTGCAACGAAAGAAACGGACACGATCTAACTGTGTTTGAAAAAAATCTACATTCGGAGGAAAGGTCATGAAAAAAATTATCGCACTCGTAGCTATTATGGTTATGGCATTTACAGGTTCCGCATTTGCCGGAACTCTTCAGGTTAAAGGTTCTACCACTGTTCTGCCTCTCATGCAGAAGGCTGCTGAAGCTTTCATGAAGGCTAACCCTAATGTTTCCATTTCCATCTCTGGTGGAGGCTCTTCAAATGGTGCTAAGGCACTTATCGACGGCACAACCGATATCGGAATGATGTCCCGCGATATGAAAAGCAGCGAAATCGAGAAAGCAACAGCCAATGGCCGTGCTCCTGAGCAGTTCATTGTAGCTCTTGACTGCATTGTACCTGTTGTTAACCCCGCAAACCCGGTAGGCGCACTAACTAAAGCTCAGTTGTTCGGTATTTATACTGGTAAGATCACTAACTGGAAAGAGCTTGGCGGCGAAGATGCAAAGATCGTTGTGATTTCACGTGATACTTCTTCCGGTACCTATGACTGCTGGAAAAGCAAAATAATGAAGAAAGACGGTAAAAAACACCGTGTATTCCCAGGGGCTCTGCTACAGGCTTCCAATGGTGCTGTTGCACAGGCTGTATCAAAAAACAAAAAAGCAATCGGCTATGTTGGTCTTGCTTATCTGAATAAAGAACTCAAAGGTGTATCTGTAAACGGAATTTCACCTTCTGTTGCAGCTGCAAAAGACGGATCTTACCCGATTGCACGTGGGCTTAATCTTTATACTCCCGGTAAACCAACAGGCGAAACAAAAGCTCTCGTTGATTTCATGATGAGTCCTGCCGGTCAGAAACTTGCTGCTGACACTGGTTTCATTCCTGTAAAATAGTAAATGGTTTTGATGGTCCTAGTCTAAAATAAAAGTACTCTGGGGAGCTGAGGCTCCTCAGAGTACTTATTCTCAAACATACTTACTTATTGTCACTTAAAATTTTATATCAGGGGAAAAGTCGTGATTACGTCCCGTAACATCTGTTTACTTCTTATCATACTGTCAGTTTTCTCCGGAGTTTATGCCTATAAACTCGGTACTAAAACTGAAGCTGAACAGATTTTTATTTCCGCTACAGATAAAGTAGCGCAGAGGGGAGACTATTCTATGAGCCCTATTAGTGTGCTCAAGAAAGTCATGATGCTTTCCACTCATGAAGTTTCAGAATCTATTGAAGAATCAGGTCTGACAAAGGCTGAAAAAGAACTCAGAGTGAAAGAGCTTAATTCAGACTTGAATTCAATTTACACATATGTCCGGACAAACGCAGCTGCAATGGGCGCTAAAAAAAATGAGGATGGAAATTTCAACCTCATTAAATCAAGTACCGAATCAATGATCTCAGCGCGTTCAAGTGGATGGTATCTTTTCAGTCTATTTTTAGGACTGGCAGGAATTGTAATTTTCATAATCTCATTTTTTAATTTTAGCAGAAGAACTACAGAGCGTATTATACATTCCTGCTTCCTCGTAACTGCATTTACTTCTGTCCTAGTTCTCTTTTTAATTATGGTTTTTCTATTTGTCGAAGGATTGCCGGTCTTTCACTATGTCTCATTACCTGATTTTATTTTTGGATTTGAGTGGTATCCTACTGATGAACCTCCAGCTCTTGGAATCTGGCCGCTTATTGTCGGGTCCGGTGCGGTTACAATGCTTTCATCTCTTATCGCGGTTCCACTAGGAGTCATGACGGCGATTTATCTTGCCGAGATTGCATCTGCGCGAGTACGCAGCATCGTTAAGCCTGCTGTCGAAATGCTGGCGGCACTTCCTTCTGTCGTTATCGGTTTTTTTGGTATGGTAGTTGTTGCTCCTTTTTTACAGGATACATTCGATATCGCAGTCGGACTAAATCTTTTTAATGCATCGGTAATGCTTGCATTTATGGCGGTCCCAACAATTACCAGTCTTTCTGAAGATGCTCTTTACTCCGTGCCACCAGAGCTTAAAGAGGCTTCACTGGCTCTTGGCGCAACTCATTGGCAGTCTATATACAAAGTGCTTATCCCTGCTTCCTTATCCGGGATTTCTACAGGAGTTATTCTTGGGATGGCCCGCTCCATAGGTGAAACAATGGTTGTGCTAATGGTTGCTGGTGGTGCCGGACTTCTCCCAACTTCAATATTTGACCCAGTTCGCCCTATGCCTGCATCTATCGCCGCAGAAATGGGTGAAGCTCCCTTTCATAGTGAACATTATCATGCACTGTTTGCCATCGGCATGGTGCTCTTTTTGTTTACCATGGCATTCAACCTTATTGCTGATTATGTAGCACATAAATACAAGCAGGTCGGTTCCGCGACTCTGTAGTCTGGATACCTGAAGATATAATTATGAGGAATAAAATGAATAATTCCGCTGAAACTTTAGAGCAAGTGAATTCCATGATGGATAGTAATGATCTGGTCGCAGAGACCATGCTGGAACCGGGGCATGGAAATTATTCCATAAGAGAAAAAATTGAAAAACTGGTTTTCTTAATTTTCAAAGGAGCCGCTGTTATTAACGGGCTCGCTCTCATCATAATTTGCGGATTCGTCCTTTATTATGGTCTTCCCGCCATGAGTTGGGAGTTTTTGACTGAATCTCCGCGAAATTCTATGACCGAAGGTGGAATTTTTCCATGTATAGTGGGGACAATAGTACTCAGCTACGGTGCTTTACTTATTGCCTTGCCATGGGGAATTGCAACAGCTATCTACCTGAATGAATATGCGACATCGCCTAAGCTTGTAAGAATTATCCGTCTTGGTATCAACAACCTTGCCGGAGTTCCTTCTGTTGTCTTTGGATTGTTCGGACTTTCCCTGTTTGTGACTGTTATGGGGATGGGGGTCAGTATTATGGCCGGGGTCTGCACTCTTGGAGCATTGGCCTTACCTCTCGTAATCGGGGCATCTGAAGAAGCTTTAAGATCTGTTCCACAGACATACCGTGAAGCTTCACTCGGACTTGGCGCAACAAAATGGCAGACAATTTATAAAGTAGTTCTTCCCGCTGCGCTACCGGGTATGCTTACCGGAGCCATCCTGACCCTTTCACGCGCTGCAGGTGAAACTGCTGCAATTATGTTTACCGCTGCAGTGTTTTTTACTCCGGAAATGCCGCAGTCACTTTTTGATGATGTAATGGCGCTTCCTTATCATATTTATGTGCTTGCAACCGCAGGTACTGAAATAGAAAAAACACGCCACATTCAGTACGGTACATCATTAGTTCTTATTGCACTCGTTCTGGGCATGAATTTGATAGCAATCTATATCCGGGCAAAGATGCAGAAAAAAATAGGTCGATAAATTTATATTCCCACACTCTTGACCGTGCTTGAAAAGGTTCGTGTTCTCACTGAGAATGCGGGCCTTTTCCCATTAATATGATTTGACTTTATAGTTTAAAGTGGTGGTTTACAGTCCGGATTGAACCATTGAGGCAGCGTTTTTGAGGCATCCGGGCGAGCGCTGCCCTGCCATAAATGGTTATCCTTCATTTTCATGTTGATTGCATTTAGAACCTTGCGTTTTATACGCGCCCATTCAGGGGCAACAAGTTCACCTGGTACAGCATCAGCCCTAAGGCGATGAATGATTATGTCAGGTCTTAGTATGGAAATGGCTCTGACCAGCATCTCCACATACTCATTCTGCTCCAGCACCTTATATTTACCTGATAGATATAGTTTTTGAAGAGGTGATCCTTCTCCTACAAAGAGATTATGAAATTTAATGCCGGACACAGGAAGTTCATTCAGGAATTGAACTGATTCTAAAAATTCTTTTTCTCCTTCACCGGGAAGCCCGGCAATAACATGAGCACAAACATCAATACCGTTGGAGTGAGTAAGTTTCACCGCATCTGCATAGCATTTAGCATCATGGCCTCTATTGATGCGTTTAAGGGTCTTATCATTCGAGCTTTGAAGTCCAAGATCAATCCATGTTTCTTTTAAATCAAGATTCTTAATCAATCTAAGCTTTTCTGAGTCGAGACAATCTGGGCGGGTACCAATACAGATTCCGACTAATCCGGGAAGGCCTTTAAGTTGGTCCAGAGCGTGTTTCAATTCTTCGGCACTGCAATATGTATTTGAATATGATTGCAGGTATGCAAGATAGAGTTTTGTCGAATAAAATTCGCTAAGTTTATTTTGCCAGTAAGCCCACTGGTCTTCAATATTCATGGCTTGTTCATGCAGTCCTGAACCTGCTCCTTGAGGACTGCAGAAGATACATCCTTTATGTGAAATTTTTCCATCACGGTTTGGGCATGTAAACCCGAAATCCAAGGGTATTTTTTGGACGCGCTCACCGAAGGTTTGCTTCAGGCGCGCTGCTAGTCCGTAAAAACGGTTCATTTAGAATCCTTATTTTTGAATATGTTGGCTGAGTTACGGTGTATGTTATGAAAATAAATAAAAGTTACAATATATTAGTAGGCTGAAACTACACAAGCAAGATATATGTAATGTGTTGCTTGTGACAGTTTCTTCTGCTAGTTAACTCAAAGGAATTTCTTTTGATAGACGGGAAGTCCGCTCTGTGCGTGGCATTTTTATGAATCACATTTTTTTTGGAGTTTCCAGTATAATATGGCTTCAATTTTTGATAAGATACTCGGTTCGTTTTCAAGTGACCTTGCCATTGACCTCGGTACAGCTAACACCCTGGTCTATGTTAAAGGCAAAGGCGTTATGCTCAGTGAACCCTCTGTTGTTGCTGTGAAGAGGGATGTCAACGGGGGTAGCAAAGTTTTAGCTGTCGGGCTTGAAGCCAAGAGAATGCTTGGTAGAACACCCGGTAATATTGTTGCTATCAGACCTATGAAAGACGGTGTTATTGCTGACTTTGAAGTCACTGAAGCTATGTTGCGCCATTTTATTTCAAAAGTCCATAACAGTCGCAGACTAGTGCGTCCGCGCATAATGATCTGTGTGCCTACGGGAATTACTCAGGTTGAGAAAAGGGCAGTTAAAGAAAGTGCCCAGAGTGCCGGAGCCCGTGAGGTATATCTCATTGAAGAACCCATGGCTGCAGCTATAGGTGCAAATCTGCCTATTACCGAACCTACTTCCAACATGGTTGTAGATATCGGTGGCGGAACTTCAGAAATCGCAGTTATTTCCTTGTCCGGTATTGTTTATGCCCGCTCTGTAAGAGTCGGTGGTGATAAAATGGACGAGGCCATCATGCAGCATGTGAAGCGTAAATACTCCATGCTTATCGGTGAAAGTACTGCTGAGAACATTAAAATTAAAATCGGTTCCGCATTTCCGCTTGAAGAAGAGATTGAGATGGAAGTCAAAGGTCGTGACCTTGTGACTGGTATCCCACAGAATATTCTCATTACTTCAGAGGAAATCAGAAAAGCTATTTCAGAACAAGTGGACTCAATTGTTCAGGGGGTACGTGTTGCCCTTGAACAAACTCCTCCTGAGCTTGCAGCAGATATCGTAGACCGTGGTATAGTTCTTACCGGCGGTGGCGCACTGTTAAAAGGCCTTGATCAGCTTCTCAGTCAGGAGACCCACCTGCCTATCACTGTAGTTGATATGCCGCTTGATGCTGTTGTTGTAGGGTCCGGGAAAGCTTTAGATGAAATAAATATCTATAAAGACGTAACTATTGATTAATTCTGCTTTTTGCGGATGAATCCAGTATATCGATTGCTACTGAGGTCATAGTTTTTCGGAGTTATTTCTTGAGAAGCTATGGCCTTAGATACAATTGAGTTGCAGCCAGCGGATAGTTGAAAATTTCCAGATAGGCTGGATTCTTGTTTTCAGAGTTATTGTTTTTCATTTTTTCTGATTCAGCGTTTTTTTAATCTCTGTTTTTACATGTTCAGAGGATTAAGTGTGAAGCTCAAGCGTGCCGCTATAGCCGTCATCATTGCTCTTTTTGTTTATCTTAGCCTGTACTCATGGAATTTGAGGTCCGGGCAGCTTGACCGTCTTTCAGCTTTTACTGGCCTTGAAATTGTTAAATGGGTTTTATGGCCCGGTGAATGGGTTCATGATAAGTCCGAGGCTTTCTGGGATGAGTATATTTATCTTATAGGGCTCAAGCAGCTCAATGACCAATTGAGTTCCCAGAACAATCTTATGCGGCTTGAGATTATGAAGTTGCGTGAAAAGGCTGCCGAGGCGGATCGCTTTCAAAAACTTTTGAATATCTCTCCTGTTGACGGCTGGACCACAGACGGAGCGCGGATTATTGCTCACAGAATGGGACCGTCCGCAGCTCTTGATTCTGTTATTCTGGGGAAGGGTATCAGTTCAGGGATTCTGCCCGATACTCCGGTAATGACTTCTCGTGGAGTTCTCGGGCGTATTGTTCAACCTGGGCTTACTGCTTCCAAAGCCATGCTGATTTCAGATCGTAATAGTCGTATCTCAGTGCGAGGGCAGTTAAACCGTTCTGCCGGATTACTCATAGGTAACGGGGAAGGCGAACCGCTTAGTGTTAAGTATGTGAAACTTAATTCTGCCGTTAATGAAGGCGAGATTCTTGTTACTTCTGGACTTGCAGGTATTTTTCCCCCCGGATTACCCATTGCAAAAGTCGTTTCTGTTGAGCGGTCAGACATTTCACTTTTCCTTAAAATTGAAGCTGTTCCTCTCGCGGATATGAAAAACACTGAAGAAGTGCTTCTTCTTCAACAGTTTAATCCGGTTAACGCCACAGGAGCGAATTCCAACTCCACTTCTATAGGTACAGGCAATAGAACCACTGCCTTGGGAGAGTAGTATGCAGTCAGTTTTGTGGTGGGCCGCATTTACTTTTGTGGCAATATGGGCACAGAAGATGTTGCCGGGGGTTGATTTTATGGCTCCGGGACTCCTGTTGTGTATCCAGCTTGGTAAACGTAAATATTTCTTCTGGATGATTCTTATCTGGGCGCTGATTCAAGACGGTATCGGCGGCCTTCCTTTCGGTTATTCCATTCTCTGGTATTCTTCCATCTTAATTCTATATCGTTGCGGTGCAATGTTCTTTGATGTGCAAAGTATGATGTTTGCATTGCTTTGCGGTGTCGTTCTTGGAGTGCTACATCCACTGCTTACTGCTGTAATGGCAATGCTGGCTGACATGGTCTGGGTGTCTGACAGGTATATTTTTGAGGGCATTCTTCAAGCCCTTATCTTTCCGATAGAATGGCTGCTTTTGAAGTACCTTTATCCAGCAGGTTTTAAACATGAGTCTGTATGAGTCCAAAAATCAGCAACCTCCAAGAAATGGTCTATTCCTTTTACAGGGATTGATCCTATTGCTCTTCTGCATTTTTGCTTTACGGTTTTGGTATCTGCAAATTCATAAGGGTGATTATTTTGCCGAGCAGGCTATGAATAACCAGCTTCGTCAGGATAAACTCTACGCTCCACGCGGTCTTATCCGTGATCGTAATGGTGTTTTGCTGGCAGTAAATGAACCTGCTTACGCTTTGGGAATTGTCCGGGAAGACTGTAAAAAACTTGATGCAACCCTGGAGACTGTCTCTAAGTGGACCGGAGTTGATCTTGCCGATATTAAAAAAGTATTTAAAAAATCCAAGCGAAGGGTAAAACCTTTCGAACCTCTTATTCTTGTGCCAAATCTTACTTTTGAGCAGGTCGCTGTAATCGAAGCAAATTCCTTACACTGGCCCGGCCTTGAAATAGTGGTCCGTCCCCGGAGAAAATATCTTCAAGGATCTCTTTTTTCTCATGTCCTTGGTTATGTTGCTGAAGTTGATGAGGAGGAGCTCGAGTCCGACTCGGGGCTTGCCGTGGGAGACTATGTAGGCAAGCAGGGCCTGGAATATGTTTTGGAGAAAAGATTTCGTGGAATAAAAGGGCGCAGGCAGAGTGAAGTTGATGCCACCGGGCGTCGGCTGAAAGAACGAATTTTAAATTCTCCTGTCGCCGGCGAGGATATTGATCTTTCAATTGACTTTGATCTGCAGGAGCTTGGCGGTAAGCTTCTGAAAGGCAAAGCAGGAGCTGTTGTGGTTATGAATCCTGATAATGGCCAGATTCTGGCTTTCGTCAGTGCTCCGTCTTATGACAATAATGCTTTTACTGTTGGACTGAGTCAGAAACAATGGGTTGCTCTTAGAGATGATCCACGAACTCCTCTACAGAACAGGGTTATCCAGAGTGTTTATCCCCCGGGATCAATTTTTAAGCTGGCTGTAGCTGCTGCAGGGCTGCATTATGGTGTAATTACGCCTGAAGACACCGTTTATTGTCCGGGGTTTACCAAGCTTGGAAAGTATACTTTCCGCTGTTGGAAAAGAGGTGGCCACGGTGAGACCGATCTTGAAAAATCACTCGTCGAGTCCTGTGACGTTTATTATTATAAGCTGGGAATGAAACTTGGTGTTGATAAGCTAAGTGAATTTACCAAAAAAGCAGGGTTTGGCAGTCTCACAGGGATTTCATTGCCCCATGAAAAGCCGGGATTAATTCCTTCCCGTGAGTGGAAGAGACGTCGTTACGGTGAAATATGGCACCCTGGTGAAAATCTGAACTTTGCAATCGGTCAAGGGTACACGCTTGTTTCTCCATTGCAGGTCGCTCGTTTTATTTCTTCACTGATAAATGGGGGCAGGTTATTGCGTCCACAGCTTTTAGCCGGAGAGCCGGCAGAAGAACAGGGACATTTGCCGGTCACGGATGCACAACGTGAAATAATTCGCAAAGCCATGATCCAGACCGTGGACAGTTCTCATGGAACTGCTCGCAGGCTGCGTATTAAAGGAGTTGTTATCGGTGGTAAAACCGGTACTGCGCAAGTTGTTAAACTTACCGATGAAATCAAAAAAATGAAAGATAAAGATATCCCCTTTAAATATAGAGACCATGCATGGATGGCCAGTTTTGCTGAAAAAGGAGACAAACGCTATGTCGTTGTCTGCATGGTTGAACACGGCCTGCATGGAGGCTCGGGAGCAGGCCCTGTAGTCAAAGCTATATATGATCATATCTTTTCGGACAAAAAAAAGGAGCCTGTGAATGTCACCCATTGATAGACGGCTGCTTATCCATATGAACTGGCTGCTGCTGGGGCTTGCAGGTTTACTCTTTTTGTTAGGAGTTATGAACCTCTATTCTGCAAGCGGGTTCAGGCTTGAAGAGGGAATAAGTGTAAGTTCATTTTATCAGAAACAGCTTATTTGGGGATTACTTGGTTTTGTGGGCATGATTACTTTCATGCTCTTTGATTATAGGCATTTGAAGACTATCGCATGGCCTTTGTTTTGGGTGACAGTTCTTTTGCTGTTGGCAGTCCCCTTTGTTGGTAAAACTATCTATGGTGCCCGCCGCTGGTTGGATCTTGGTTTTTTTAATTTCCAGCCAAGTGAAATGGCTAAAATCACAATTCTTATTATCGGGGCCAGAATTTTATCACGTGATAGTGAGCCTCTCGGGCTGACTAAACTTGCCTACACAGTGGGGGTGGGACTGGTTCCCGCCGGTCTGGTTATTATCCAGCCGGACCTTGGATCAGGGTTGAATATTCTTCTTATTCTTGGCGGAATGATTCTTTATCGCGGATTAACTCCTAAGTTATTTAAGACATTAGCTATTCTAGGTCCATGTTTAATCCCGGTCGGGTGGTTGTTTCTTCATGATTATCAGAAACGCAGAATTGTTTCGTTCATGAACCCTGCCAGCGATCCTCTTGGTGCTGGATATCATATCATTCAGTCTGAGATTGCAATCGGTTCCGGTCGGTTGTGGGGGAAAGGTTTTTTAGGTGGAACTCAATCTCAACTGCGCTTTTTACCGGAAAAGCACACCGACTTTGCTATTGCAGTGTTTGGTGAAGAGTGGGGCTTTGTCGGAGCGATGACTCTGCTTAGTCTTTTTTGCGTATTTTTGTATCAGATGGTGGTTACCGCCAGAGAGGCAAAAGACCTTTTCGGAAGCTATCTTGCGGCAGGTGTATTCTTTTATTTCTTCTGGCAAATCCTAATCAATATGGGTATGGTCCTCGGGCTAATGCCTGTAGTTGGCATCCCTTTACCATTCATCAGTTACGGCGGCAGCGGCACCGTGGTTAATCTTTGTCTTGTGGGACTCGTTTTAAACGTATCCATGAGGCGTTATGTATTTAAACAGGGGTAAAAGCCGTATGTTTGGATTATCAAAAAACGGTTCGGGGGCAAAAGGAGATCAAATGGCTAGAGATGAAATAAATGCTTTTTTAGGTAGTGGAACTGATTATCAGGGAAAATTAAATTTTCAGGGTGCAGTCCGCATTGACGGCAACTTCAATGGTGAAGTTGAGTCTGAAGGAACCCTTGTTGTGGGCAAAGAGGCCCGTGTCCAAGGGGTCTTGAGAGTCGGTCAGTTAGTCCTTAGTGGCAGGGTTAATGGTGAAGTATATGCAAGTGAGAAGGCTGTTCTTCACAAGACCGCAAACCTTCAGGGTGATCTGGTAACCCCTGTACTGGTTGTTGAGGAAGGAGCTGTTCTGGAGGGGCGTGTAACTATGAGTTCAAGAGCTCCTGAAACAGTTGAATCCAAAAACGAAGAAATTAGTTAAAAAAATAACAAGCCAGTAATGACAAGGGCTGAGAGGGTAAAAGTAGTCACTTAAAAACGAAAAACCCTTTGACACAACCTCTAAAATTAGCTAAATGGCGACTGACTTTGGACAAAAATTCACAACCTTTTCGGGAGCAGGCATGATTGATTTAGATATTAGCTTTTTTATCCAGTTAGCGAACTTCATCATCACCCTTCTTGTTCTCAACCTTCTCATGTTTCGTCCTATCCGTGAAATTATCCGGAGACGTGCGGAGCTTATGAGTGACCAGCTTTCTAAAGTGGAGAACTTCACGCAGCAGGCTGATATTAAGGTTAAGGATTACGAAGCTGCTTTGGACGGTGCCCGTAAGCAGGGTATGGACATCCGGAACGACTTCAAAGAACAGGGCGCTTCCCATGAACACACATTACTCTCCGAAGCCGGAAAAGTTGCAGCAGCAACTATGAAAGCAGCTCGTGTAGAGGTTGCATCTGACAAGGGTGCAGCAATGAAGGTTCTTGGTAGCGAAGTTGAAGCTTTTGCTCAGAAGGTTACAGCCAAGGTTCTTGGCTAGGCCTAATCAATATCGAAGGGGGGTTTAGCCTTGAAGCGGAAAAACATGATCATGGCAACAGCCACTCTTTCTGTACTGCTTGCAGCAGGCGCAGCCTACGCAAGTGGCGGAGAAGGGGGGGCACACGAGATTCCCTGGGCAAACTTCGGTTGGCGTGTATTAAACTTGATTCTCGTCCTTGGGGTCCTTTATAAGTTCGCAGGTGAAAAAATCGCCGGTCTTTTTAAAGGTCGTCAGGCAGGAATCAAGCAGGAGCTTAACGATTTGCAGTCCCGTAAGGAAGCTGCAGAAAGTAAACTCCGCGACGTCGAGCAGAGTATTGCTAATCTGGAACAGGAAAAGGAAGCAATCCTTTCCGAAGCCAGATCTCAGGGCGAGGCTATGAAGGCAGCAATTATCCAGAAGGCAGAGCAGAGCGCTGAGCAGATCAAGGCTCAGGCAAAAGTCTCCGCTGAACAGGAAGTCATCATTGCTCTCGACGAAATGCGTGCAGAAATGGCTGATAAAGTCATTGAAGCTGCAGAGAAAATCGTTAAGAGCAAACTGACCAAAGCTCAGCATGAGAATCTTGTGGATGAATACTTAACAAAGGTGGTGCTCAATTGACCGGGAACATAGTCTCACGCAGATACGCAAAGGCACTGTTCTCTGTTGGCCAGAAGCAGGGAGACAAAGATCTTGCGGCGTATGGTAAGGCACTGTCCGAGTTGTCCCAGATCCTGAAAGATTCCCCGGAGGCCCTGAGGCTCTTTCAGAATCCTGTTTTCAGTGCGGATGAAAAGAAAGCCGTGCTTGGGAAACTGCTTGAGAAGACCTCGGCAGGACCTGTGGTGAAGAACTTTTGCAGCCTTTTGGCCGACAAAGGACGTCTTCCTGTACTTCCAGAAATCGCAAGCGATTTCTCCGGAATGCTGGATACCGTTCAGGGTGTCGTCCGTGGCAAACTCGTGACTGCGATTAAACTGGCCGGAAAACGCCAGGATGAAATTAAGAAACGTCTTGAAGATCAGCTGAAGTGCAAACTCGAACTTGAGTTCGCAATGGACAAAGATATCCTCGGTGGTGTTGTCCTTAAGGTTGGAGACAAGGTTCTTGATGCAAGCATTCGCGCTCAGCTGCAAATGATGAAAGAACAGATTAAAAGGGGTGTGTAGGGCCATGCAGATTAAAGCGGAAGAAATCAGCAAAATCATTGAAGATCAGATTCAAAATTATGAATCCAAGGTCGAGATGAGCGAAACAGGTACCGTACTGTACGTTGGTGACGGTATCGCTCGTGTACATGGTGTTGAGAACGCAATGGCGATGGAACTCCTTGAGTTTCCAGGCGGCCTTATGGGCATGGTTCTCAACCTTGAAGCAGATAACGTCGGTGTCGCTCTCCTCGGAGATGACACAGGCATTAAAGAAGGTGACCCGGTAAAACGTACTGGCAAACTCTTCTCCGTTCCCGTTGGACCAGCTGTTATGGGGCGCGTTGTAAACCCTCTCGGACAGCCTATTGACGGACTCGGACCTATTGAAGCTACAGAAACCCGTCCTGTTGAGCTTAAAGCTCCAGGTATCATTGCTCGTAAGTCCGTACATGAACCCATGTACACCGGTCTTAAGGCTATCGATGCTATGACACCTATCGGACGTGGTCAGCGCGAACTCGTTATTGGTGACCGTCAGGTTGGTAAGACTGCGATTTGTATTGACGCAATTCTTGCTCAGAAAGATTCCGGTATTCACTGCTTCTACGTAGCTATCGGTCAGAAGAAAGCATCTGTTGCTCTTGTTGCTGACATTCTGCGTAAGCACGGTGCTATGGAATACACCACAATCATTTCTGCAACAGCTTCTGAGCCAGCACCTCTGCAGTTTATTTCTGCATATACCGGTGCAACAATGGCTGAATATTATCGTGACGGCGGCAAGCACGCTCTTATCGCTTACGATGACCTTTCCAAACAGGCTGTTGCTTACAGACAGATGTCTCTGCTTCTTCGTCGCCCTCCGGGACGTGAAGCTTATCCCGGTGACGTTTTCTACTTGCACTCACGTCTCCTTGAGCGTTCCTGCAAAGTTAACGATAGTCTCGGTGCTGGTTCATTGACCGCTTTGCCGATCATTGAAACTCAGGCCGGTGACGTATCCGCATACATTCCGACCAACGTTATTTCCATTACCGATGGTCAGGTATACCTTGAGCCTAACCTTTTCAACTCCGGTATCCGTCCTGCGATTAACGTAGGTCTGTCCGTTTCCCGAGTTGGTGGTGCTGCTCAGATTAAAGCTATGAAACAGGTTGCCGGTACTCTGCGTCTTGACCTTGCACAGTATCGTGAACTTGCAGCATTTGCGGCTTTCGGTTCCGACCTGGATAAAGCCACTCAGCAGAAGCTGAACCGTGGTGCTCGTATGGTTGAGCTCCTCAAGCAGCCTCAGTACAAACCTATGAACGTTATGCAGCAGGTTATCTCTTTGTATGCCGGTACTCGCGGTTACATGGATGAAGTTCCTGTTCTTTCCGTTCGTAAGTTTGAAGATGATCTTCAGGAATTCATTGCTAATGCAAAGCCTGAAATTCTGGAAGAAATCAAGACCAAACAGGCTCTTGATGCTGATCTCGAAGGCAAGCTGAAGGCCGCTCTGGAAGAGTTTAAAAAAGGTTTCACAGCTTAATCCTGGGAGGTACTGATGGCTTCTCTTAAGGATGTCCAAAACCAAATAGTCAGTATTAAAAAGACTAAGCAGATTACCAAAGCTATGAACATGGTTGCGTCAGCTAAGCTGCGCGGAGCTCAAGATAGAATTGAGCGTTTCCGTCCATATGCTGATAAATTCTATGAAATGCTTGGAGATCTGGCAGCAGGTGCTGACTCTTCAGTTCACCCGCTGCTCGAAGTTCACGAAGAAATCAAGACTGTCGGCATTGTACTTGTCACGTCTGATCGCGGACTTTGCGGTAGTTTTAATACGAATATGATAAACTCGGCCCTTAAACTGGCCGCAGAGAAGAAGGCTGAAGGTAAAACTGTAAAGTTCTACTGTGTAGGTAAAAAAGGCCGTGATGCTGTTAAGAAAAGTGAGTTCGAAATCATCGAGGCTTATGCTGATGAAATGAGTTCATTTGACTTTAACCTGGCTGTCACAGTCGGTAATAAAGTTATCGATGCCTACCTTACCGAAGAGCTTGATGAAGTTTTCCTTGTTTTCGGAAAGTTTGTAAGTGTTGCCAGTCAGCCTGCGACCAGACTCCAGATCCTGCCTATGTCTTCCGAGGCAGCAGGTGAAGAGGTTGAATCCGGTGCATCTAGTGAGTACATTTATGAACCTTCTGTAGAAGGTCTTCTCGCGGAGCTTCTGCCCCGTTTTGTTAAAGTACAGGTTTATCGCGGTCTTCTCGATTCATCCTGCAGTGAACACGCTGCACGTATGGCTGCAATGGATAACGCTTCCAGAGCATGCGATGATATGACCGAAACTCTGACCTTGCTTTACAACAAAACCAGACAGGCAGCGATTACCGCGGATCTTATGGACATTGTCGGCGGCGCAGAAGCGCTGAAAGGATAATATAGGGGGTTACTCTGATGAGTAAAGTTACAGGTAAAATTGTTCAGGTTATCGGCGCGGTTGTTGACGTCGAATTTCCTGAAGGGCAATTGCCCAACATTCTGACTGCGGTCGAGATTGATAACCCGAACAACTCTGATGCTCCTGATCTCGTTTGTGAAGTTGCACAGCACCTAGGTGATAACGTTGTTCGTACCATCGCTATGGACGCAACCGAAGGTCTCGTTCGCGGCATGGACGTAGTTGCTAAGGGTAAGGCTATCTCCGTACCTGTTGGTGACGGAGTTCTCGGTCGTATTCTCAACGTTGTTGGTCGCCCAGTTGATGAATTGGGTCCGATTGACTGCGACAAAGATATGCCTATTCACCGTGCAGCACCTGGTTTTACCGAGCAGTCTACTAAAGTTGAACTGCTTGAAACCGGTATCAAAGTTGTTGACCTTCTTGTTCCCTTCCCCAAGGGTGGTAAGATGGGCCTCTTCGGCGGCGCAGGTGTTGGTAAAACCGTTATTCTTATGGAAATGATTAACAACATTGCGAAACAGCACGGTGGTAAATCATGCTTCGCAGGTGTTGGTGAGCGTACCCGTGAAGGTAACGACCTCTACCATGAAATGAAAGACGCTGGCGTTCTTGAGAAGTCGGCTCTAGTATACGGACAGATGAACGAACCTCCGGGGGCACGTGCTCGTGTTGCTCTGACAGCACTGACCATCGCAGAATACTTCCGTGATGTTGAAGGTGAAGACGTTCTTCTCTTTATTGATAATATCTTCCGCTTCACTCAGGCAGGTTCTGAGGTGTCCGCACTTCTTGGTCGTATGCCTTCTGCTGTTGGTTACCAGCCTACTCTTGGTACTGACCTTGGTGGACTTCAGGAACGTATTACTTCCACCAACAAAGGTTCCATTACCTCTGTTCAGGCTGTTTACGTACCTGCGGATGACCTTACTGACCCCGCACCGGCAACTACCTTCTCTCACCTTGACGGTACTCTTGTTCTTTCCCGTCAGATTGCTGAGCTTGGTATTTACCCAGCTGTTGACCCTCTTGACTCCACTTCACGTATTCTCGACCCCAATATTCTTGGTGCTGAACACTACGCTACTGCTCGTGAAGTCCAGATGGTTCTGCAGAAATATAAAGACCTTCAGGATATCATCGCCATTCTTGGTATGGATGAACTTTCTGATGAAGATAAACAGACTGTTGCTCGTGCTCGCCGCATCCAGCGTTTCCTTTCCCAGCCTTTCCACGTTGCTGAAGTTTTCACCGGTACCCCCGGCGTTTACGTAAAGCTCGAGGACACAGTTAAGGCTTTCAGAGGAATCCTTGACGGTAAATACGATGACATGGCTGAAAACTCTTTCTATATGGTTGGCGCAATGGACGAAGCCATTGAAAAAGAGAAAAACAAATAGCATAGGACGCGATTATGGCTAGTAAGCTCCTTTTGGAAATCGTTACTCCTGATCGCAAGGTCCTTTCTCAGGAAGTCGACTATGTCGGCGCTCCCGGGATTGAGGGTGAGTTTGGTATTATGGCCAATCACATACCCTTTCTTTCGGCTCTCGGCGTTGGTAACCTTTATTTTAAAGAAGGTAACCGCACTCACTATATCTTTGTTTCCGGCGGCTTTGCTGAAGTTGGAAACAATAAAGTGACCATTCTTGCCGAAGTTGCTGAAAAGGCCGTTGAGATCGACATCGCTCGGGCTCAGAAAGCTCAGGATAAAGCGAAGGCTCGTTTGGCTAAAGCGCAGGATCGTATTGAATCAGCTCGCGCGCAGGCTGCTCTTCAGAGAGCACTGGCCCGCCTCAGCTGTAAAGATGCGGCACAAAAGGCTGGATCTACTACTCACTAGAGTTTAGTTCACGTCTAAAAGCCCCAAGGCTATTAGGGAGCAGACTGTAATTACAGTCTGCTCCTTTTTTTTATTTCATGTTATTCTTTTCAGATAGAAAATTATTCAAAATATTCTGCTATTACTTGATAATACAAAAAATGTGATTTTCTTTGTTGCCGGGTTTGTATATGTTTTTGTTCACAAGCGGGGAAGTTGAATAATGCAGCGAAATAGGTCTTTAAAATTTGGAAAGAATCTGCAATAAATTATCAGTTGATTGATTTGTAAATATTTAACGGGATGTTTTCTTTATAATCCTATTTGAGTAAATATTTTTTTATCATGTTGGAAATACGTAATAAATAATTTAAATAATGTTTTATTGCTCATTTACTCGGACCTTGCAAACTGGTAACACCTCTCCAGTAACAAATATGGAGATTATATGATGACGAATTCGTTTGCCTGCGCCCTTGTTCTCGCTGGTGGGAAAGGGACACGTATGCATTCAGATAAGCCTAAAGTTCTTAAAACTTTGCTTGGCGAGTCTATGCTTTACTATGTATATAATGCCTTGCGCCCATCGCTAGGCGACGATATTTTTACTATAGTCGGCTACGGTTCTTCATATGTTGAAGAGTCTTTTTCTGATATGAAGGGCAGGTTTGTTCTTCAGGCAGAGCAGCTTGGAACTGGTCATGCTTTGCAGCAGGGGTGGGAGCGTATTAAGGCTACGGGCAGTAAATACTGTCTTGTCATTAACGGTGATACTCCTCTTATCAGTGAAGCTGCCGTTAAGGATTTTCTTGAGGCGGTTAAAGAAGATCAAGCTGATCTTTCTTTTGTGACAATTACTCCTGATGATCCCTGCCAGTTCGGCCGCGTGACTAGAAATAAAGCCGGGCAGGTTACTGCAATAGTTGAAGCCAAAGATTTTGATGAGGCGGTTCACGGTCCTGTTAGCGGTGAAGTTAATGCAGGAATTTATTGTCTCAAAATTTCGGCAGTTGATGGACTTCTCAGTAAGCTTACCAATGAAAATAAAAGCGGCGAGTATTATATTACAGATTTAGTTGATCTTGCTGTTGAATGTGGCATGCATGTAACTGCGGTCAATTGTGGAAACTCTATTGATCTTATGGGGATTAACAATCCCTTTGAGCTTGCACATGCTGAGTCTGAATTACGTGAGCGTGCTGCTGTAAAACTGCTTAAGTCCGGGGTTACTCTGCACAATTGGGAATCTGTTGTTGTTGGGCCCGGAGTTGTGATTGAGCCCGGAGTTGAAATAACAGGCCCTTGCGAAATTTACGGAAATTCTGTAATTCGCCGCGGTGCTGTTCTTCAATCTCATGTTAGAATTAAGGATAGTAATATAGCAGAAAATGCATTGATCAAAGCGTACAGTCATCTTGAAGACGCTGAAGTTGGTGTTAACTGCATGGTTGGTCCTTATGGGCGGTTACGCCCAGGTGCTGTTCTTATGGAAGATTCTAAAGTCGGCAATTTTGTTGAAATGAAAAAGGCTGTTCTTGGCAAAGGTGCCAAAGCCAGCCATCTGACCTATCTCGGTGACAGTGAAATCGGGGCAGGTGCAAATATTGGAGCAGGTACTATTACCTGCAATTATGATGGAAAGAACAAACATAAGACAGTGATAGGTGAAGGGGCTTTCATTGGAAGCAACTCAGCTTTGGTCGCTCCGGTCATAATTGGCAAAGGAGCGCTTATCGGAGCCGGTTCCACCATTACGAAAAATGTTAAAGATGGAGACCTCGGTGTTGCTAGAGGCAGACAGGTCAACATTCCCCGGACTTCTAAGAAGTCTTGATTTTGTAAAGATAAGGTATTAGGTTAGAACTATGGAAATAATCGCTCACTTGGAAGAACGTTTCGAAAAAATGCTGCAAAAAATTAAGCAACTTGAAGAGGAAAATGCTTTTCTTCTTGAGGAACTTGAGCAGGAGAAGCTGCGTAAGGACGAAGTCCGTGGACGTATTGAAAGTCTCCTGAGTAAAGTTGAAGGTACTCTCGATTAAGAGTTTTTTGTACCTAGTTCTGAAAACGGGACCAGGTTTTATATAAAATTCTAGAGGATGATGGTAGCCAGATAAATATGCCCCGCTATACAATACCCGTACTAGGTCTTGAAATATCATTTAAGACTGATGCGGATAAAGAAAGAATTGAAGCCGCAAAAGATGTTCTCGAAGATAGATTCGAAGAACTGGTGAGGGGCGGTAAAAATGTGAGTAGAGAAAAGCTGCTGACATGTCTGGCTCTTAGTCTTGCCGATGACTACCTTGAGCACAGCCGCAAGCTTGAAACGATGGAAAATAAGATTAACGCGCTGTTAGAGAAATGATAAGCTGTGCATTGCACGGCAATATAAGATATAATGAATTTCCCTGGGGAGTGCGTGATTGCCCTATGGCTTTTGAACCAATATAAAAAGTACGGGAGCAGGCATTACCGGAGTGGTGTGCAGGCCCGGTTTAGCCGGGAAGCCTTAAACTTCGGGGGCAGCGCCCACCTGTTAGACTAGGTTCTAACTTATACGGCAACACGGCATCTCCGGGGTCCCCAAACGGGATTCTCGGCAATAGGGCAGAATCATTTTAATGATTTTGTTTATCTTCCTGCCTTTTAAAATTCTCACCTCACCAGCCCTTATCTATTTTCTGTTCTCCATTGCAGATTGTTATAATCTTCCCGATGAATAATCGGTAATGAAAAATCAGGTCTGCATAGGCCTGTCAACATAAAAGGAGAATGGCATGTTCGGGGATTTTTTTCTGATTCTATTTGGAATGGCCCTAGGTGCCGCAGGCGGTTATGCCCTGCACCGATATGTGAATTCCAAGCGATTGGCCGATTCACAGGGGCTGGCTGACAGGATTGTCCAGGAAGCCCGCAAAGAAGCTGAAGCTATGAAAATAGAGATTAAGCTTCAGGCTAAAGACGAAGTTTATGCGCTCAAAAAAGAGCAGGAAAACGAGTACAAGGAAATGGAACGCGGCCTGAAAAAACAGGAAGAGCGTCTCCAGGAAAAAGAAGAACGTTTAGAGCAGAAGCTTGAAAAAGTTGCGAATAAAGAGTCAGAAGTTTTGTCTCTTGAAAAACGCATGATTAAGCAGGAAAAGAAGCTCGAAGAGCTCCGCGAGGATCTTGAAAGACGTAAAGATGATCACGAGCGTAAGCTGCAGGAAGTTTCCGGACTGACCGTGGAAGAAGCCCGTGAAAAGCTTATGACAGAAATAGAAAGCCGGACCCGTCACGAGGCTGCCAAAATGGTGCGTGCAATCGAGATGGAGGCAAAAGAGGAAGGTACTCGCAAGGCTCGTAAGATTCTTGCTCTCGCCATCCAGCGTTACTCCGGGGATTATGTGAACGAGCAGACTGTTACCGCTGTAACTCTTCCATCTGAAGATATGAAAGGGCGGATCATTGGTCGTGAAGGTCGTAACATCCGGGCGCTGGAGGCTGCAACCGGTGTTGATCTGATCATTGATGATACACCTGAAACAGTAGTTCTATCTGCATACAGCCCTCTGCGCCGTGAAGTAGCTAAGCAGGCTCTTGAAAGACTTATTCATGATGGCCGTATTCATCCTGCAAGGATTGAGGACATCGTGAACAAGGTAGAGCAGGAAATGGACGTTAAGCTGCGTGAAATAGGTGAGCAGGCTACCTTTGATGTAGGCGTTCATGGAATTCATCCTGAGATTGTAAAACTTATCGGTCAGCTGCAGTATCGCACCAGTTTCTCTCAGAATGTGCTTCAGCACTCTCTGGAAGTGGCTTTCTTGTGTGGGATAATGGCTGCTGAACTTGGTATCGACGAAAAAATGGCAAAACGTGCCGGACTTCTTCACGATATCGGTAAGGCTGTTGACCATGAAATCGAAGGCCCTCACGCAGTAATTGGTGCTGATCTTGCCAAAAAGCATGGTGAATCTAAAGAGATTATCCACGCAATTCAGGCTCACCATGAAGATGTTCCGCCTAAGTCTATTCTGGCCACACTTGTTCAGGCTGCTGACTCATTGTCAGGCGCTCGTCCAGGTGCAAGAAAAGAACTTCTTGAAAACTACGTGAAGCGTCTTGAAGAGCTGGAGAATGTTGCTACAAGTTTTGATGGAGTATCCAAAGCATACGCTATTCAGGCTGGTCGCGAGATTCGAGTTATGGTTGATTCTGAAAGAGTTACTGATGATAATACTCATATGCTCTGTAAAGATATTGCTACCAAGATTGAAAACAATATGACTTATCCAGGTCAGATTCGTGTAACCGTTATCCGTGAACGTCGTTCCGTTGGTTATGCTAAATAGTTAGAGTTTATTCAGCGGCCCGGAGGGATCGCCCTTCGGGCCTTTCTTCCAGCCGCCTTTTTTTCACAAACATATTCCCGCGAGCAGATTGATGCGGATTCTTTTCCTCGGTGATATCGTTGGCAGGCCCGGCCGAAAGGGTGTTGCTCTCAAGGTAAATGCGCTACGCAAAAAGCATGATCTTGATCTTGTTGTTGCTAATGGTGAAAACGCCTCACAAGGGATAGGTCTATCCATTAAAAATGCTAAAGATCTGCTTTGCTGCGGTATAGATATCATTACATCTGGAAATCATATCTGGAAATATCAGAATTTATATCCATATCTAAATTCCTGTGATCGAATTGTACGCCCTGCAAATGTCGCTGAAGGATCACCCGGTCGGGGCTGGACAGTTTATAGAATTCATGATGACCTGCCTGTTGCTGTATTAAATTTTCAGGGGCGTACATTTATGCAGCCTGCAGAGTGTCCATTTATGGCCGCGGATAAAATTTTAAATAATCTACCTGAAGACGTGAAAGTAATTCTAGTTGATTTTCATGCAGAAGCCACATCTGAAAAGCAGTGCCTCGGGCGATACCTTGCAGGACGGGTCAGTGTTGTCATCGGCACGCATACCCATGTACAGACCAATGATGCCAGAATTTTAGAAGGCGGCACTGGATATATTACTGATGCAGGCATGTGCGGACCTATAGATTCATGTCTGGGGCTTACTCCAAATCCGGTAATTAAAAGATTCGTTACCGGATTACCGCAGAAGTGGAAAGTAGCTGGAGGTCCAGTCGAGCTACAGGGAGTTCTTGTGGAAATTGATGCAGATTCCGGTAGGACTACATCTATTGAAACATGGAATTCTGGTCAAATCACAGGTGTGTAACTAATTTAAATGTTAAGAAAAAGCGTTTAATCAGCGCAATGAATTAAATAAAGAGGTTAATATGAATATTTTTGATGAGTTAAAATGGCGTGGGCTGGTCAATCAGGTCTCTGACGAAGAAAAAGTCCGTAAATATCTGGATACCCCCGGTCAGAGTATGTATTGTGGATTTGACCCCACTGCCGACAGTCTGCACATCGGTAACCTTGTTCCATTGCTTTGTCTGGTGCGCATGAAAAAGGCTGGGCATAATCCTCTTTTTCTACTTGGCGGAGCAACCGGAAGAGTCGGTGATCCTAGTGGTAAGGATAAGGAAAGAGAACTTTCTTCCGTTGAAAAGATTGAGTCTCAGTCTGCTAATATTAAATCTCAGATTGAAGCTTTTTGCGAACGCAACACTGGTGAAAAAGCTGATGTTGTAAACAACTATGATTGGACAAAAGAAATTTCATTTCTTGAAATGCTGCGTGATATCGGTAAACATTTCACTGTTAACTGGATGCTTGCTAAAGAGTCAGTGAAAGGTCGTTTCGGTCGTGAGGATGTAGGTATCTCCTATACTGAATTCAGCTACATGATTCTGCAGGGATATGACTTTTACCATCTTTTCAAAGATAAAAAATGTCAGCTTCAGATTGGCGGAGGCGATCAGTGGGGTAACATAACTGCCGGTTGTGAGCTCATTCGTCGTAAGGCTCAGGGGGAAGGTTATGCGCTTACTTTTCCGCTCATTACGACCGCTTCCGGTCAGAAGTTTGGAAAAAGTGAAGGGAATGCTGTTTACCTTAATGCTGAAATGACATCTCCCTACGCATTCTATCAGTTCTGGATCAATACTGATGATCGTGACGTTATTAATTTTCTTAAATACTTCACATTCCTGACTCAGGAAGAAATTGCTGAATTGGAAAAGCAGCATGAGGAAGCTCCGCATGCCCGTATAGCACACAAGCGTCTTGCTGAAGAAACAACAGTAATGATTCACGGCAAGGATGAGCTTGAAAAAGTGAAGGCTGCTACTGATGCGCTTTTCGGTAAAGGAGATATCAAGTCTGTTGATGCTGCCACTCTGCGTGAAGCTATGAAAGCAGCTCCCGGCGTTGAGTATGCAGCAAATGAACTGCCTGACCTGCCTCAGGTTCTTCTTGATCTGGGACTGGCTAAGTCCAAAGGCCAGGCCCGTAAAGATATTCAGGCCGGTGGTTTGTATATAAACAACGAACGTGTTTCAGACTTTGCTTACATTCCTTCAGGTGCTGATTTTATTGGTGGAGAATGTATGCTTATCCGTAAAGGTAAAAAGAATTATGGTCTGGTCACTTTAAAGTAGTTTGTTGCAACTTGTTTATCCTGGTGTGGAGTCAATGTACTCCGCATTTTAAAGAATTATATGGGGGCTATTGACGCAAAATATCAATGCCCCCTTTTTTATTCAAAAAATTATATTAGAAATCTAAAATATAAGTAAAAGTATAATGCGTATTAAAAATCTCTGTTCACCGAGAGTCAGCTAGTTTGTCTTTGGATTTAAGATTAAGCTATGTATCGTGGCATAACATTTGGTGAGGATTATATTATGCGCCTTTTTTTCATTCTCATGGCTTTTTGTTTCGGAGCAATGGCTCCTACTCAAGCCGGCGTAAATTTACGTTTACGAGGTTTTGTGGGTGATCCGATACTTGCGGCATTGATTTCGTTTGGTGTCGGTACACTGGTGCTGTTTGCTTATGTATTGATAATGCGAACACAGGTCCCTCCTGCTGCGTCGATTTTTAAAGGACCGTGGTGGATGTGGACTGGCGGTTTCATGGGTGCTTTTTTTGTAGCTGCGGCTGTCATTGTTGCTCCCGTACTGGGGGCAGGGACTATGATGTGCTGGATGGTTGGTGGACAGATGGTTGCATCTGTTCTGCTGGATCACTATGGAGTCATAGGATATGCCGTCCGTGAAGCAACACCTGGACGTATTACCGGGGCTGCACTGGTTATTGTCGGTGCTGTCCTTATTGAAAAATTTTAATCGAATTAATTTGAGAGAAAGGAGTCGGTTTTGTCAGATTGTTTACGTAAGCAGTTGAATAAAATTTTGGAAAATACAGTTCTTGTCTGCCGCATGATTAAGATTGAGCATTCAATTTTCGCATTGCCTTTTGCTTACATGGGGCTTTTCTTGGCTTCCGGTGGATGGCCCGGGATTAAGCCTTTTGTGTTGCTTACAGTCGCGATGGTCGCTGTCCGTTCTTTTGCAATGGCAGTGAACAGACTTTTTGATATTAATATTGATAGTGAGAACCCACGTACAAGGACCCGCCCTTTGGTGACCGGAGAACTTAGTCCGTTCTTTACCTTTTGCTTTATAGTTGCCTGCGGTGTGGTGTTTGTTTTTGCCTGTAAGGGGATGAATGATCTGTGTTACAAGCTTTCATTTTTAGCTCTTGCATGGTCGGCATTTTATTCGCTTACGAAGCGTTTTACTATGCTCTGTCATTATGTGCTTGGATCTGTTCTGGGACTTGCTCCTGTTGCTGGATGGCTTTGTGTAGATCCTAAGATTACCTTGCCTGCAGTATTGTTTTTTCTAGGTGTCATGTTTTGGGTTGCAGGATTCGATATCCTTTACGCAACTCAGGATCGTAAATTTGACCGTAATCGCGGACTAAATTCTATCCCTGCTAACCTTGGCCTTAATAAAGCTTTGACTATTTCTACTTTCAGCCATGTAAATACGATTATCTTTTTCCTTCTGGCAGGATTATCTGCCGGGCTAGGATGGATTTATTTTTCTATAGTTGCTATTGTCGGTGCAATTCTTCTTGTGGAGCATCAGGTTATATCCGCAGAGGATATGAGTCGGGTAAATATGGCTTTCTTTACTCTCAACGGAGTAATTGCCGTACTTATTTTTGCAGGAGCGTTAGCTGATATATTAATCTAGGAGTTTGCTTATGGATCTTTCACAGATAGAGCACTTTTTGCGAAATGACCTAGTCAAATGGGGTAATGAACTGAAGGTTTCGTTTGTAGAAAATTTTCTGACAATTCATGGAGCAGTTGAACTGCTGCTTGTTCCTGTTGCTTTTCTGCTGGGCCTATTATTTCATAAACGTATTACTCCTAGAATAGAGAAAGTACTTAAAGACAAACTGCCTTTAATGGTCAGAAACAGTCTTTTCTTTAATACTGTTTTTAAGCAGCTTTGGCTGATTTTTGTTGTTCTTATTTTGAAGCTTTCGGCTTTTATCATTGGGACTCAGGGAATACGCCCTCATTTATTGGTGATTGCCAGCTCGCTGACTTTAGCCTGGGTCATAATTAAGATTGCTTCCAGTCTGGTTATGAACCAGTTCTGGGCAAGATTGATTTCAGCTACAGCCTGGATTCTTGCTGCCCTGAATGTTTTTGGATTGCTTGGCAGAACTTTGGATTTTCTCGATACCGTAGGTTTTATTTATAACCAGAAGAATCTCTCTATTCTGGTTCTTTTTAAAGGTATCGTATTGTTGCTGGCTCTTATTCAGACTGCTTCCTTTGTAAATAAAATTGCTCAGGACAGAATCCAGAAGGCAAGAAATCTTTCCCCGTCTATTCAGGTGCTATTGGCTAAAGGTTCCAAAGTCGGGTTAATGACTTTGGCTCTTTATCTTGGTCTTAAAGGCGTCGGTATTGATTTTACAGGGTTGGCTATTTTTTCAGGTGCTGTTGGTGTCGGTGTCGGCTTCGGTTTGCAGAAGGTTATTTCAAATCTGGTCTGTGGTGTGATTTTGTTGCTTGAAAAATCAATTAAGCCAGGAGATATTATTGAAATAGGCAATGCCCGTGGTAAGATCAAGTCGCTGAATGCCCGTTTTATCTCCATGGAGACTTTTGATAAGAAAGAGTACCTGATACCTAACGATACGCTTATTACCGGACAGGTAATCAACTGGACTTACGCAGATAATAATGTCCGACTGCGAATTCCGTTTGGTGTTGCTTATTCTTCAGATCTTCGCAAGGCTATGAAACTTAGTGAAGAGGCTGCACTTGCAGTAGACGGTGTACTTAAAGATCCTGCTCCTGCTTGTCGTCTACGTGCATTTGCTGACAGTTCTGTCAATTTTGAACTGCGTATTTGGATCGGTGATCCTGAAAAAGGTACCGGCAGGATCATATCAAATGTTATGCTTGCTATCTGGGATTCATTTAATGAGAATGGTGTTGAGTTTCCCTTTCCTCAGCAGGATGTATTTATTAAAAATATGCCACTTCAAGACAAAGAAGGTTAAAAGTCACAATCTGTTTTCATGGTATTTGTTTGCTGAAACAAGATAAATGAATTTATTGCTAACAGTTGAAATTGAGTGTTGCAGTGTGGGAGAGTTGTTGTTTAACAACTCTCCTTTTTTTTGGCTCACATTTTTTTTGTTTTGAAATATTAAGAGATGTTTATCTGAACAATATGTTTTATATTTTAATGCAACTCCGGTGTAATAAAGAGTTAATAAGTAAGATCTGCTAACATGTATTTTGAAATGTATACGAAAGTAGTATTGTAGCCTTTTGTAAAATGTATAGACAATGTATTATAAAGGGTTTAGCTTCAATTCCGCGAGGTTTTGAAGATATATTGGTATGGGGGCTTTAATTGGTTTTTTTGCTGTTTTAGAGCAGATCTTGAAGATATTCAAAATAAAAATTAATAAAATCAAGATTAAACAACATGAACAGCATGAATATAGAGGTCCGGTAAAAGGATTTTTTATCTACCAAGGAGAGCTTCATGGGTACTGGTAATGTAAAATTTTTGCGGTTATTTGCCGTAATTTATTTTGGTTTTTTATTAGCAGCTGGTCTAGGCTGTGGCATTTATTTAATGATGTCTGACAATTCTGTAGATCCGGGGATGTTGGTTTCAATTATTTTCGTTGTTTTTGCTCTGTTAGGTCTTGTGCTGGTTACAATGTTGAACACTCAGGTTCTTCGCCCTGTTAATTGTATTACTGCCTTTTCAAAGCGGGTATTGAGTGGCGATTACAATGGGGCTGACAAATGCACATCTCCGGGACTTACTGATTTACGTGATATGGTTACTGCACTGGGAGATAGCTATAAGGAGAGACTCGGGTTCAGCCTAAGTTTTTTAGATGGGCTGCCTATTTCCTGTTGTATTGTTGATACTGAAGAGAAAGTCACTTTTCTAAATCAAGAATGTCTGGATATGATTGGATCTGCTGATAAAGCAGAGTCATATTATGGTCGCATGCTTTCACAGATTTTTTATAAAGATGACCGTAAATCCCGTATTGGCTACTGTATGGACGATGATAGACGGGAAATGAATATTGATGCCATTTTCAAACACACTGACGGCAGTGATATTAATGTCCTTGCAAATCTTTTTCCATTACATGATGTGGTTGGAAAGGTTAACGGAGGGTGTTGTTTATATATCAATACCACCGAGCTTAAGATGCGTGAAGCACATATTCTGGAACAGAATGAACGCATTGCAACTGCTGCAGAGCAGGCTAATACTGTAGTTCATGATCTGAGTGATGCGGCATCCCTGCTCCATCGTCTGGTAAATGAAGCTCGTCAAGGAGCTGTTGTCCAGACTGAGCAGGCAGGTCAGGCCGCTACTGCTATGGAAGAAATGAATGCCACCGTCCTTGAGGTTGCCCGCCATGCACAAGAAGCAGCTGGTAATGCAGAGAGTGCAAAACATCAGGCTCAAGATGGTGCAAGGGTTGTAACTGAGGTGGTCGGAGCTATTGCTGAAGTTGCAGATCAGGCCGCTTCTCTCAGGCATTCCATGGAAGATTTGGACAAAAAATCAGAATCTATTGGAAATGTCCTTGGTGTTATTGAAGATATTGCCGATCAGACCAATCTTCTTGCCCTTAATGCTGCTATTGAAGCAGCTCGTGCCGGTGAGGCCGGGCGTGGATTTGCCGTTGTTGCAGATGAAGTACGTAAGTTGGCTGAAAAGACAGTTCAGGCAACTTCTGAGGTTCATCATGCTGTATCCGGGATTCAAGAAGGCGCCAAAGCTAATGTTCGTGCCACTGAGGCCGCAGTAAAGTCTGTTGCAAAAAGTACTCAACTTGCCAGTCATTCAGGTGATGCGCTCGGTGAGATTGTGTCAATGTCTGACTCAACGGCTGATCGAATTCGTTCTATCGCTACTGCTGCTGAACAGCAGGCTTCAGCCAGTGATGAGATAAGTCAGTCTACTGTTGAAGTCAGCCGTATCTCGCATGAAACTGAGCAGGCTATGGTTGAATCTTCAGAAGCTATCGACAAACTTACAGTTCTTGCTGAACATTTATCCAAGATTATTAAAGAAATGCATGAGTAATACTTAAGGTTGTTCGCCTGTTAGGCAAACCTAAACCTGTTTTAGTTAATACAGTCAAAAAGAAAATGGGTAGCCTCGGATAATTATTATCAGGGGCTACCCATTTTTTATTTATGCTGTCGAGCCAGGTAAGGTCGGTGCTTTTTTAAATAAGCTACTTAATCCTCAGGCCTGTATGCATAAGGTTTTTTTTCTTCTTTAGTCAAAATCCGTAACGCAGATAATCCTTATCCTTACGATTGATCATCTGCATATATCGGTAACGACTTTTAATCTGCGCCTCTTCTAAAAGAGAATATCCTGTATTACGGCATTTTTCACAGGCAGCAGCAGGTATTTCGATACCGAATCCCATGGGGCCGTTTTCTTTTTGAGTTTCAACCTTGAGCAGTCCTCTGCAGTTTTCACATAGCAGGAGTGACTCGGTCTGAGATTCAGTAAACCCTTCTGTATCATAGAATATATTACGATGTCGTACAGACCATTTTCCGCTTATAACTCCTTCACTGCTTTCCTTGGGTGGATTGAAGTAAATGTCTCTGATTCCGTCGCAAAGGCTTGCTATGTAGTTCATTACTTCACTTGACTCTCGCAGGGTTTCAGGATTGAAGCCTGGTTCGCGTACATGTGAATAATCAATTCCTGCCATGGCAAGACTTATGCCCAGATTAACATATGGCAGTGCCCCCTGAATGGCATAGCCTCCTTCAAGTACAGCTATATCCGGTTTGAGCAGGGAGTTGAGCGCAGCGTATCCTTGGGCCGAAAAATTCATATTGGTTATGGGGTCAGTGAAGTGGTTATCCTGTCCTGCTGAGTTGATTATCAAGTCTGGTTTGAAGTCATCCAGAATTGGCATAACAATATTTTCCATGACCATCATGAACCCTGCATCCGAAGTTCCTGGAGGAAGAGGTATGTTGATGTTACGACCTAAAGCCTTGGGCCCTCCTGCCTCTTTAGGAAACCCTGTTCCCGGGTACAAGGTTCGGCCATCCTGATGCATAGAAATGAATAATGTGTCGGGGTCATGCCAGTATACGTCTTGTGTTCCATCGCCGTGGTGGCAGTCTGTATCAATAATAGCGATTCTTTTTGGACCATATTTTTCACGTATATATTCGCACATTATAGCTTCAATGTTTATGGCACAAAAACCTCGTGAGCCCTGAATTGTTTTCATGGCATGATGTCCGGGGGGACGTACAAGGGCAAATGCCCGATCGCGTTCTCCGCTCATGATTAATTTGGCTGCTTTAATGGCACCGCCTGAAGAAATATAATGTGACCGGGTGGCTATGGCCTCAGCTTCTGGAAAGCAGAAATGAACCCGCTCGATATCTTCAGTCTGGGCTACTTCCGGCTTGTATTCGCGGATGCCTTCGATGTCGAAAAGTCCTTCCTCACGAAGTTGATCCTGAGTATAGAGCAGGCGTTCCTCTCTTTCTGGATGAGTGGGTGAAATTGCCCAGTCAAAGGCGGGAAAGAAAATGACTCCCAGCCTGTTTTCAGCCTTGAGCATGATAACTCCGTATTATGAATGTATCCGGACAACGCCGGGTTTAATCTGACATTTTACCCTGATATTGCGGCCTACTGTTGTTGATCCGTTAACCATATTAAATGAAGATGATGACGTTATCTGTGCATTGGAGCCGTCGGCAGCCACATGCATCTCGCCCAAATGGGCAAGCAGATGGTTCATAGCGTCTTTTTCTGCCTCTTCAAGTTTATAGTTGCGTGGAATGTTCTCCCTGTGCCCAAGGGAAGGGATAAACATAAGACCTCGTTCAGTGTCAGCGAAAAGTTCAAGTTCAGTTGTGGTACGGGTCAGTGCTGCACCGATAGCATTGGCTACATCGTAGTTTTCCGGCACTTCAGTAGAAAGTCTGAACTTACGGAAAATATCCATTTTCATGGCCTTGGCAGGGCCACCCATAATGTAAATTTTGCGAGGGACGATGCGTACATTTTCAAGCAGTTCATGAATTGTATAGACTGGCTGCTGATTGATTTCTTCAACAAGTTCGCGAGTTGAACTATGGATTTTATCAATTGCATAAGCAATGGCTTTGTCGGCAAGTTCATCTGGTTCAAATCCCTTATGTGAAGCAAATGCGGCAAATCCTCCTTTGGATTTTCCGATATCTCCGCATACGCAGGAGTCTTTCCAGATGAGTGCATCGGTTAGAGTCGGGATTTCTCCTCCTAAAGCAATTGATGGTCCAAGTCTGTTCGGCCCAACTCGTACGATTCCTTCCAATATGGATATTGTTGAATCTCCTCCGATACCGATGGACTGTACTTTCAAAGCGCGGACCAGAGTTGGATGTGATCCTATATCAATGCCTTCCTGCTCTATCAGAGGGCTTCCCCCTGCAAAAATTGCGATGTCAGTGGTCGTTCCACCGATATCATAGATGATAGAGTCATGTGTAATATTGCAAAGAGCGATTATGCCCATGACGCTGGCGGCAGGACCTGAGAAAATTGATTGTACCGGTATTTTGCGTGAAAGTGGCAGAGGCATGGTCCCTCCATCTGCTTTCAGAATATTTACCTTGATGTGACCAAGGTTCATTTCGTCTAGTGTGCCTGAAATGGCATCTGCAAATTTATTGAAAATTCTCCACACTGCACAATTGTAAAATGCAGTTGATATGCGTCTTGGGAAATTCAGGCGACCTGTTATCTGGTGGCCAAGTGTGATGAAATCGGCATTGTCACCAATTGCAAGACCGATCTCTTTTTCGTGGGCTGGATTTCGTGGAGAAAATTTAGTGACTGCTGCATAGACTTTAACACCTGATTTGCGGCAGGAAGCAATGGCTTCCTCCAGGGTTAGGTTGTCCAGTCTTCTCGTCTCCGAACCTCTATGGTCAAGTGCCCCGGGGATAACATGAAAGTCTTTGCAGGTCATAAAAGAGTGGGGATCAAGTCCTGGACCAGCTGAAACAATAACCCCAACATCTTCAAATTTACCTTCTACAATAGAGTTGGTCGAGAGTGTGGTGCTCAAGTTTAGCTGTTTTATTCGTGAGGGGTCAATGTTGCGGACAATTTCACTCAGTCCGTTCTTAATGGAGGAAAGCAGGTTGTCGTGATCCGTTGGAACTTTTACTTGCGCTTCAAGTCCATCCGGTCCGATTGCCACAGCATCTGTATGTGTTCCTCCGACATCAATTCCAAGAAGAAGCATGTTATAAATCCTTGAATAAGAGTTCTTCCGAATTTACGGGAACCTTATAGTCATGGTTAAGGAAATTCTGAAGGCACTAAGTGTTTATTGAATGTGATTTTTGAATTCTATACCAGCACCTAATTAGCACCCGCCTGTAACCTGAGTCCAGAGGTTTTACCGTAAACGGTATTAACAGGCTCGTAAGTGGTTTTTCGCTATAGAAGCCATCGCAGGCAAAATCGTTTTGATATTATTGTGGACGATATAAAGCCAGCCAGAATGTTTTATGATACTTTCTGTTTTTCTGTATACCTATCATGCAGATATAAATGAAGATCATGTTCTACTGGTGGACAATAGATTATATTGCCTTTTTACTTATTCCCAATTTTTTCATCCTGGAATCAAAGGTCGATCGGTTAATTCCAGCTGCGCGTGCGGCTTGACTTATATTCCAGCGATATTTTTCAAGCAGGCTCATTACATATGAATATTCAATTTCCTGCCATGTAAATTCTGATAAGTCAGGATTTTTAGTCTGGGATTCAGGGGCTGCTTTGGAAACTGTATTTGTATCTTGAAGTGAAGGAGGGGGAGGTGAACCAGGGCTTGCAATGTGCTGCGGAAGATCTTTAAGAGAAACCGTATCACCGGGAACCATAGCCTGAAATTGTTTTATCATATTTTCAAGTTCACGAATATTGCCCGGCCATTGGTATTTTTCCATAGCCAGCATGGACTGTTCATCCATTTTTTTGGGCAGCATATGGCTATATGATGCCTCGCGGTTTAGAAAATAGTTTGTCAGCATTGCAATATCTTCACGACGCTCTCGTAGAGACGGAAGTTTAAGTGGCAGCACATTCAGTCTATAATATAGATCTTCTCTAAATCGTCCCGATCTAACATCTTCTTCAAGATTGCGGTTAGTTGCTGAAATGATTCTTATATCAATGGTTTTAGTCTGCGTTCCGCCAAGTGGTTTGATTTCATTTTCCTGCAAAACCCGTAAAAGTTTAGCTTGCAGGTTAATATCCATGTCTCCGATTTCGTCTAAAAAAACAGTCCCGCCATCAGCCGCTTCAAAAAGTCCTGATTTATTTGATGTGGCGCCTGTAAATGCCCCTTTAACATATCCAAAGAGTTCACTCTCAAGCAGATTTTCGGGGATTGCACTGCAGTTTTGAGTCAGAAAAGGTTTATGAGTGCGTGAACTCTGTACATGTATTTCTTCTGCGAAAAGTTCTTTTCCTGTTCCTGATTCTCCGTACAGAAGAACCGGATAGTTGGTTGCTCCATAATTCTTAACAAGTTTAAGAGCCTTATTGATAGATTGACTTTTGCCTACAATGGATTTTTTGCTGTGAATATTGTTCAGAGTCAGGCTGAGCTGGGCATATTTATGGCGCTGTTCTTGAAATTCAAGTGAATTGTGTAATGATATAGACCCGATATCAACAAGGTCCTGCAGCATAGTAAGATATTCCGGGGAAAGGTTTAGCTGATCTCCTTTTGCGCTAGTATCAATGACCTGTACGGCACCGTATACTTCATTGTTTTTGAAGATTAGAGGAAAACATAATATAAGCTTACTTTTTACTTTGAAATTTTCTTCAATACTACTGTTGTGGCGACTGTCTCCCGCTTGTGCAATTGTCATCTCTCCGTTTTGGATAACCCAGCCGACGATGCTTTGCTCATTTGGGGATAGTCTGACCCCGACAACCTTCTCACTCTTAGTGCCAAGCGCCTCGACACATTCGTACATCCCATCCTTTTTTAACCAGAGAGATCCTCTTTCGACGTTTTGAAGTTGTAATAAAAGTGTGAGTATAGTCTGTTGCAGTTTATCAGGATCAAGTTCTTGAGATAAAGCTTTGTAGTCATCTATAGATAGAGTCATGGTAAAATCTTTTTATTTAGAGTTGTAAGTAATTAGTCTTATTTAGTATAAATTACTATATATCATTAAAATACTGTTTTATCAACATTGAAAGTGAAGGTTTTGATAAGGACTGATGTAGTAAACTGGTGTGAAGCCCTTGTGTTAAGTGGGTTTTTCAGGAAGTTGTTTTTTTTGGCACGGAAGGTGCTTTAAGAAGATCAGCTTGTTAGTCAAGTATGGACTGGAGGTCCCACTCCACCTCCCCGACCCCTCCGGGACCTCCAGCCATAAATTTTTTATGTGAAAACAATTCTGACTCAGTTTTCCTACCATACACGGAGATAGTTTAATGAACAGTGTAGAATCGTTAATATCTATGCATCGTAAGGATATGGAGTTTTTGCGGGATGAGTCCCGTACAGCAAGAAAACAACGGCTGAGTGACTGTCGTGCTTTGGATCAGTCATTCAAAGAATTGCGTACAAAGCTGAGTGCAGATCTTCCTCATATGTCACCTGCATCAAAGCTTAGAGGTGCAGTTACATTGATGGCAGCACTATTAGGTGTTTTGAGTTATTAACAAAATTTTGTGCCCAGTTGTTTAACTGGGTATCGCCATAAAAAGCCCGCCAATCTCATGATTGGCGGGCTTTTTAGTTTTTTACTTTAGATCCTTAAGGAATGCCTGCGCAGCCTTTTCAAGGTTGGTTGCCCAATCAGAAGCTAGAGGGTCTACAGTAATAACTTGTGCGTCAATAGAGTGGGCAATGGCCCGTGCGCTTTTTTGAGAGAATTGGGGTTGAACAAAAATTGCGGCTACAGACTCTTTTTTTGCAAACTTTATCAGTTGGGCAAGTTCTTTGGGACTGGGTTCTTTTCCTTCCAGTTCAATTGGGATTTGGGTTAAGCCATAACTAGCTGCGAAATATCCCCATGAAGGGTGGTAGACCATGAAACGTTTGTTTTTGGTTGAGCGGCTGAATAGTTTTAGCAGTTTAGTGTCTAGTTGATTGATCTCCTGTGCAAATTCCAGATAGTTTTTTCTGTATGTATCGGCATTGGCAGGGTCCTTTGTAATGAGGGAGTCTCTAATTTCTATACACATGATGCGGACTAGTTGCGGAGCCAGCCATACGTGTGGGTCCGCTATGAAATTTTCAGAATTATGCTGTTCTTGCGATCCGTGCTCGTGAGTGCTTTCTTCACTATGTATGTGATCCTGCATATGGATGTGCGTTACGCTGTCTCCCAGATTAATTATTTCAAGTTTTTTATTTGCGGATTTAAAACGTGGTAGCCATGCCCTTTCAAACGGCACTCCTATCGCAAAGTATAAATCTGCCTTGCTGAGTTGGGCCATTTGTCTCGGCTGTGGCTCGTAAGTAGCTGGACTGCTGCCGCTTCTTACCATCAGATTGATATTTACGAGATCTGCTCCGATCTTTTTTACAAAGTATTCTTGAGGGGCAATCGAGACGGTTATTTGTAGGGGAGTTGCCAAAGCTGCTGTACAACTAAAGATTATGGCCAGAATGAAGCCAGCTTGTAATTTAATTTTTCTCACGTTTATTTTCCTCTTATGAATGATAGATGATTTCTAATAATCTATGGCTGACCTACATTCTATACCAAGTCAATTGAGGATGTCAGTATTTTTATATTCAATGCTGTTTGTCGTGATGCGGTTGAATATGATTTTTACTAGTATCTCATTCTTTTTTTCTAAATAAAGTTCTAAAATTTACTTTTTTTTCAGAATAAGGGTATCTTCTTAAAGAATTGAGAATTTATTTTAATGAAAATGTCTACATTTTTGAAATTTTAATTTTTTGTTAAATTGCAAATATGTATTTTGGGTTCCATTTTAGTGTATAATTGTGTAGAAAAAGCCGTTTTTGGCATAAAGCGTGCTTTATAAAGAGTGAAAGTTCAATTTTGAAGGATATTTTTTGCAAAATTGCAAAAAAATAGTCTCTAAGAAGTGTCTGTAGAGACATAAATGTAAAAAATAGAAAAATTAAAATCAACGGGGGTTGGTAACAATGAATTCAGCGGATACTTCTTTCATCCTCATTTGTGCTGCTCTGGTCATGTTTATGACTCCGGGGCTGGCTCTTTTCTACGGTGGAATGGTTCGTAGTAAAAATGTTCTGGCTACAATTATGCAAAGTTTCATTATGCTTGGACTTGTTTCTATTGTCTGGGCTGTAATAGGATATACTCTTGCATTTGGTACGGATATAGGTGGATTTATCGGTGGTATGGATTTTTTTGCGTTAAATGGTGTGGGTATGGATACTCTAAACAGTCCCGCTGATAATTTGCCGCACCTTCTTTTTATGATATTTCAGTGTATGTTTGCGGTTATTACTCCTGCTTTGATTACGGGTGCTTTTGCTGAGCGCATGAAGTTCGGTGCACTGGTAATATTTTCTACTTTGTGGATTATCCTTGTATACGCCCCGATGTGTCACTGGGTATGGGGCGGTGGCTGGATGGGAGCTCACGGCGCACTTGATTTCGCCGGTGGAGCCGTTGTTCACATGAGTTCTGCTTCAGCAGCTCTTGCGGCTTGTCTGGTTATGGGTAAGCGCAAAGGATATGGCAAAGAACCTTTTATCCCCCATAACCTGCCAATGACTCTTCTGGGGGCGGGCATTCTCTGGTTCGGCTGGTTCGGTTTCAATGCCGGCAGTGCTCTTGCTGCAAATGGTCTAGCCGCTAACGCTTTTGTCACTACTCACCTTGCTGCTGCTGCCGCTGTATTGGGCTGGTTGTTGGTTGAAACTATGCACGGTGGCAAACCCACAACTCTTGGCGCTGCATCCGGTGCTGTTGCCGGACTGGTTGCCATTACCCCCGCAGCAGGTTTTGTAACCCCTATGGCATCGATTGTAATCGGTTTTGGTGGCGGTGCAATTTGTTATGGTGGCGTGCTGCTTAAGTCTGTTTTCAAATATGATGATTCACTTGATGTTGTTGGTATTCACGGTCTCGGTGGAACTTTTGGCGCAATCGCAACCGGTCTTTTCGCCAGCATCGGAGCTGAAGGTCTTTTCTATGGTAACGCTTCGCAGCTTTGGATTCAGATTGAATCATGCCTTGCTACTTGGGGATATTGTTTTGCAGTCAGCTGGATTCTGTTCAAGTTAATTGATAAGTTTTATGGTTTACGCCCCAGTGAAGAAGCTGAGGTTGCCGGGCTTGACGTTTCTGAACACAGTGAAGCCGGGTATCAGATTTAAGTGCAGTTCAGAAAAAATTAAGTTTCTGGCATGCTGAAGGTCGTTGTTTCATGTGTTTGATGGGTGTGTGCCTTAGGCTGGCAAACAAGCCTAAACCCCAGTTGTTTCCATATAGAGTGACAGCAGGATCAAATGTTATGAGGATAATTTGAAATGAGAAAAATAGAGATAATTGTTCGTCCGTTTAAGATTGATGATGTTAAAGATGCTATTGCCGGTCTTGGACTTAAAGGAATGACTGTTACTGAGGTTAAAGGTTTCGGACGTCAGGGTGGTCATAAGGAGGTCTATCGCGGTGCAGAATATCAGGTTGATTTTATAGCCAAAACTAAAATTGAAATTGTTGTAGATGCTGAGCGTGTTCCTGAAGTTATTGAGGCCGTTCGCGAGGCCGCAATGACAGGTAAAGTAGGTGACGGTAAAATCTTTGTCATTCCTGTTGAAGATGTCGTGCGTATCCGTACGGGTGAAACAGGCTTGGAAGCTATATAAAGATGAATACGGAAGTAGCCTCCATTAGTTCTGCGCAGAATTCAATAGACAGTTTGCTTGCAGGACGGGAAATTCTACTTGCGGCATGCTCCAAGAGCATGCCGCAGGATTTTCCACAGCAGATGGCCCGTCTAGTGGATAATTATTTTATATCCAGGATTAAGGAAGCTGTCGGAAAAGGTATACTTTCCTCGTATGAAAATATCTCGATAGTAGCAGTCGGCGGTTATGGGCGTGGACAGCTCGCTCCTTATTCGGATCTTGATGTTTTGATTTTGTCTGATATGCCGGAAGGAAAAGATCTCGAAGAATTATCTGGATTTTTATTTCATCCTTTGTGGGATCTCAAGTTTGAGGTTGGACATGGAGTTCGCAGTATTAAGCAGAACCTTGAACTTGCACGGTCTGATTTCAAGGTGCTGGCTTCTTTGCTGGACCTGCGTTTCATAGCTGGAAAAGAAGACCTGTTTAGGGATCTCTTTACCCAATTCAGAGAAAAGGTGATTCCAAAATCAGGGGTTAATTTTTGTCATACACTTTGGGAGAATCGTATCCAAATGGGTGTGGGCATGGATTCTGTAGTTCTTGAGCCGAACCTTAAGAACGGCTGGGGCGGTTTGCGTGATGCCCAGTTTGTTAAATGGTGCGCAGATATTAAAGGCGGATATTTTCCATTAAATGAAGATGATCTTGCGGATCTTTGCCGTGATGAAACTTTGTTGATGAGAGCCCGTTGTGCTCTTCATCTCGCCCGCAAGCGTAAACAGGATAAGTTGATTCTTGAAATTCTGCCTGATGTGGCTTCATTGTGCGGAGTAAAGGGATACAATCCTGCCAAACGGGGTAATGATATCCTTACCGCCATCCATAAGGCCATGATTCGTATCCGGTCTATGGGTGATGCTCTGTATCGTGAATCTTTTGAAAGAAATTCAATTTCATTCATTGATCATAGCGGTACGGCTGATTTGGATGCTGCTTTGAATGTTTTTGAAATAAAGTCTCGTACAGGTAATCCATTGACCCGTAAGGCACGGCGAGCAGTTTCTAAGGTAAGTTGCAAATCAGGAGTTAATATTCAAGAGGCTTTGACAAGGTTAGTTGATATTCTAAAAGGAGAGTTCGGCTGGCGCACATCTCTTGAGATGCTTGATAGCGGCTTGTTTAAATCATTTTTACCTGATTTTGCAAAAGTGTCGGAGCTGGTTCCATATGATGGATATCATCAGTATCCACCCGGACGTCACTCGTTGCTGACTGTGCATAAATGCTGTGATATTTTCAGGGATGAGTTTGCGGACGGAGGTAATTGTATTTCAGGACAGGATTTTGATGCGTTACTGCTAGCAGCTCTTTTACATGATATTGGTAAAGGGAAAAGAAATCATAGTGAGCGTGGGGCCCAAATTGCTGAAGATATTCTCGACGGAACTGACTATCCTCATCGATTTAAGGAAGATATAATTTTTCTGGTCCGTAATCACTTGCTATTGATTAAAGCCTCCCGTTCTCTGGATTTGAGCTCCATGGATGATCTTCGGTCTATTGCTGAAACAGTTCGTTCAGCTCGCAGATTGCGTATGCTTTTTATTTTATCAATGGCTGATTCCATGGCCACTGGTCCCAGGGTTTGGAATTCGTGGAGCGAATCACTGCTGCGTGAGATTTATTCCGGTCTTGAATTGGTTTTGACGGATGAAAGCTTTGCCGAAATGGAAAGCGAGGACCTTGTTGCTGATGCTGTGAGCAAAATTAGGCATTGTGCAGCCGGAAAGGTAAAGTCAAGCGCTGTTGAAACTATGATAGAGGCAATGCCCGACCGATATCTGCTTCTTGAGGATCCTGAAGATATTGTTCTGCATATGGTGCAGGTACAGGATTTCAATTCGATTTATGAAAAAGATTTGATACGTAAACCTGCAGGGAAAGGCGGGAAGGGAATTAATCTTGTCCGGGCCTTTGAGACTGATGATAAGCGCCGAGTGAAGCTGGTCATTGCTGCACGTGATCAGGATTTTCTTTTTGCCGCTCAGAGTGGGGTTTTGGCCCTGCATTCAATAAATATTCTTTCTGCTGAAATCTTTTCATGGACTGACAATATTGCTCTCAATGTTTTTATTGTAGAAACTCCGCCTGATTCAGCTCCTGACGATATCTGGTCGCGAGTGGAGCGTTCTATCATGTATGCTATGACGGGGCGTTTATCTCTCGACTATAGGTTGCATAAAAAAAGAAATACAATTTATGCAAAAGCAGCTTCAATACGAGTACCCACTAGAGTCAAGGTGGATAGTGACTCCAGTGAATCATGTACACTTATTGAAGTCATCACACAGGACCGTTCTGGTCTTCTATATGATATGGCTGCACTGTTTTCACGTATGAATGTAAACTTGCGTATGGCCAGAATTTCAACGACCGGGCAAAGTGTTTTTGATGTTTTCCATGTGGAAAGTCCGGAAGGCGGAAAAATTCAAGATCCAGAGCATGCAAAGGAATTAGTCAGCGCTCTGGAGTATGTTCTTTCGAATCATTAATTTCTCCAGCAAAATCTAGGTGTCCAAATAGAATACGGTTTTTAAATCTGCTTATAGGCGAGGAGTTGTATTATGTTTTCCAGATTTGTGGTCCACTTTGTTGTGGAAGTAATAGTCTTGTGCTTCCTGTGCCTGTTGCTGATTTTCATGCCTTATATCTTTTCTGCTCAAAGCATATTTCCTCTTTTAGGGTTATTTGTAAGTGCATTGCTGGTGGTAAGTGCTTCAAACTTTTTAGCTGCTACCAAGGTCAGAAATGATTGTAACTCCATCAGTAAGTGGATTGAATGTCTTACCAGCGGTGCAGATTTCAAAGGAGATATGGAAACAGTTCATTCTTTTGTTCCTGCTTCAAGTGATCTTGAAGCATATATAAAATCTCTTAATTATAAACTTGATAAAGCAAGTGAGCAGTGTGAAATAGAAATTTCAAAACAGCTTTCGGCCTATAAAATGGCTGAGGAAGCTCGTCTTCATGGTGAACAGGCCCGCAGTAAAGGGCTTCTGTCTGCAGCCGGTACCATTGAAAATGCTGTGGAAGGAATTCGCAGTAGTTCTACCATGCTGGATAAAGCCTCTTCCAGAGCCCGTGCAGGAGCAGGGCGACAGCAGGAATATCTTTCTTCTGTTGTTACTTCTATGGAGCAGATTGATGTTTCAATCCGTTCATCTGTAGAGCGTGCTGAATCTGCAGCAATAGATGCGGAGCATGCAGCAGAGCTTGCTAAGTCTGGTGAAACTGTACTGAGACAAACGATTGAATCTATTACAACTGTTATGGAAAATTCCAATGAACTGAATACCCGCGTAGAAACGCTCGGCAGGCAGGCTGAAGGAATTGGCAGTATCATGAGCGTGATTTCCGATATTGCTGATCAGACTAATCTTCTTGCTCTTAATGCTGCAATCGAAGCAGCTCGTGCTGGAGATGCCGGACGAGGATTTGCTGTTGTTGCTTCTGAAGTTCGAAATCTTGCAGAAAAGACTATGGAGGCAACTCGTGACGTGGGGACAGAGATCAGTAAAATTCAGGAACAGGTGGAAAAAACGGTTGAAGGCGTTAATCATATTAGCGGACTGGCCGGGGATACTTCCGGACTTGCCTCTCAATCCGGTAAAGCTCTTGGTGAGATAGTTGTTTTTGCCGATAAAAGTTCTGAGCGGGTGCGTAAGATAGCGGAAGAGGCGATGCAGCAGGCTGAGGCCAGCAGCAATGTTCGCGAAGCAGTTAACGAAGTGCACTCTATTTCTGATGAAACAGGTGATGCTATGTCCGGTGCTGACGAAGCTGTTTCTGTTCTTAGTGGACGTATATCTGAATTGGATGATATGGTCGGTATGTTTAAGCTGATTGGTAACGGTAAGGTTCAGGAGATCATTGACTCTTTAGCTAAGTCATCAGATATAAAGTCACTTAACCGTGAGTTGCAGGAGCGGGATATGCGCAGTTGTGTCCGCAGGAATAATTTTCTAGAGTTGCTCTACATTACTGATAATACAGGAAAACAAACTGTAAGTAATATAAGTGGTCAGTGGGATAGTTACTCCGAAGATAAGACTGCTTATGGTAAAGACTGGTCTCGTCGTAATTGGTTTCGTGAGGTTTTAGAAGAGAAAACTATGTACATTTCAGATGTCTATAAATCTTCAGCCACAGGTTCAAATTGTATAACCGTTTCGGGACCTTTTTTAAATTCAAGCGGTGAGGTCCTTGGTGTTATTGCCGCTGATGTTCGTTTAAACAGTTAGGTTTTGGTCTGCATTGCCTTGCCAAATTGGCGATATTTATCTAAACGAGGCCTATCTTAATCAGTTGAGAGGATAGTCATGAAAGTACTTGTTGTAGGATCAGGTGGTAGAGAACATGCTTTGGCCTGGAAGTTAGGTCAGAGTCCTAAAGTTTCTGAAATTTTTATTGCACCGGGAAACGGTGGAACCCGTCTTGAGGGTACCAATGTTCCTATCAAAGACGATGACCTTCCAGGTCTGGTTAATTTTGCTAAAGAAAATAAAATAGATTTAGTCATAGCTGGACCGGAACTTCCTCTTGTTCTTGGAATAAAGGAAGCTCTCAGAAAGGAAAGTATTCCTTGCTTCGGTCCCGGAGCATATGCAGCTAATCTTGAAGGGAGTAAGGCTTTCTCCAAGATGACAATGCGTGATGCCGGCGTTCCTACAGCTCCTTTTAAAGTCTTCGATGAATTTGATCAGGCAAAAACATTTGTTGAAAACAAAGGTGCACCTATCGTTGTAAAGGCTGATGGTCTTGCAGCTGGTAAAGGCGTCGTGGTTGCTTCTACTGTTGAAGAGGCAATTGAAGCCCTTGACGATATGATGGTTAAGAAAGTATTTGGCTCAGCCGGGGAAAGGGTTGTTGTAGAAGAAGCCCTCAAAGGCGAAGAAGCTTCTTTTCTGGCATTCTGCTCCGGAGAAGATTATGCCTTACTGCCATCTGCACAGGATCATAAAGCTGCTGGAGAAGGTGATACCGGCCCCAACACTGGTGGTATGGGTGCTTACAGCCCTGCTCCTATTCTGCCTCGTGAAAAATATGAAGAGACAGCTGAGCTTGTTATCAAGCCAATCTTGAAACTATTAGCCGAGCGTGGAGAGCCTTTTACCGGAATTCTTTATGCTGGTCTGATGTACACTGATGACGGTCCTTCTGTCCTGGAGTATAATGTCCGTTTTGGAGACCCTGAGTGTCAGCCGCTGCTTATGCGTCTGGATTGCGATATTGTCGATATTATGATGGCTTGCGTTGAGAACAGGCTTCCTGAAGTAGACGTTAAGCTAAAAGATGAAACAACAATTTGTGTTGTCATCGCAGCCGGCGGTTATCCTGGATCTTATGAAAAGGGCAAGGAAATATTTGGTATTGATGAAGCTGAAAAGCTTGAAGGTGTGAAGGTCTTTCAGGCTGGAACAACATTTGATGAGGGTAAAACATTAACCAGCGGCGGACGTGTGCTGGGTGTTACTGCTCTGGGGGCGGATCTCAGAGAAGCCCAGAAAAAAGCTTATGAAGCTGTGGCGAAGCTTTCTTTTGAGGACGCCTACTTCCGTCGCGACATCGGTGACAAGGGTCTAAAAAAATGAGTGCAAAAGTAGCGATTTTTATGGGATCAATTTCGGATAAGGATACTATGCAGCCTTGTTCTGATTTGCTGACCAAACTAGGTATTCCTCACGTTTTCACAGTTTCTTCTGCTCATCGTACTCCCGAAAGGACTGCGAAGCTGGTCAAGGAACTGGAAGAAAATGGTTGTGAAATCTTTATTTGTGCGGCAGGGCTTGCAGCCCATCTTGCCGGAGCTGTAGCAGCTAAAACAATCAGACCTGTTCTCGGAGTACCCATTTGCGGGTCTGCTCTTGGTGGCATGGATGCATTGCTGGCAACAGTTCAGATGCCTCCGGGATTTCCTGTTGGAACAGTGGCTCTTGATAAAGTCGGGGCAAAAAACTCTGCATGGATGGCAGCACAGATTCTTGCTCTTCATGATCAGGATATTGCTGCAAAAATTATCGAGGCCCGCTTGGGATTCGTGGAATCTGTAGAAAAAGCAGCAGCAGAGCTTGAAGGTAAGTAATCTTTACGTAAGTTCTGTTCTATAAGTAAAGTTTTAGTTAGTTAAAAGCTGTGGCTGAGTTAATTTAGCCACAGCTTTTTTATACTGGAGTCCATGTGTCTATTGAATTCTGGGGCGTATATATTTTGACGGTTTTTCTGGCTTCTATAATCCCGGGGCCAAGTATGATTCTAGCTTTGACTCATGGAGCCAAGTATGGAGCACATAAAGCCATTGCCACTGCTTTAGGCAATTGCGTTGCCTCTTTCTTGCAAGCAGTGGTTTCCATTGCCGGGCTGGGGGCCCTTTTGGCTGCTTCTGAAACTGGTTTTATGGTGGTAAAGTATTTCGGGGCAGCGTATTTGATCTGGCTTGGGATAGGTGTCCTTACATCCGGTGAATTCAATCTAGATACCAGCAAAATAGAAAAAAAAGATATTCCTTCGTCAAAGAGACTCTTTCTGCAAGGGTTTTGGGTTGCAGCCGGTAATCCCAAAGCAATAATTTTCTTCAGTGCACTTTTCCCTCAGTTTATAAGCGCTGATAAGGCTTCAGCATGTCATTTTGCGCTTCTTCTAGGGCTACTGACAGTGATCGCATTTGCCTGCATGATGATTTATGCATGTGGGGGGGCTAGAATAAAGGAAATATTGAAGGGAACAACAGTAAGTAGTTGTATTAATAAGGTGTTGGGAACAGCTTTTGTAGGCTTAGGGGTGAGTCTGGCCTGCTCAAATAAGTAAACATGAAAACTTTTTGAAATACATGCTTTGGGAAATGATGTTTTTAAAACAAGCGCTATAAAAGCATGTTCTGAACAGTTGAAAGGAAATCTTTTTGAGTGAACGGTTTAACGAGAGCTTCACTGGCTCCTAATGCTTTAGCCTGTTTGATATATTCAAGTCCCGTAAATTCTCCGCCGCCTGATATAACAAGAATTTTAATATCTATATATTCTTGTTTCATTTCCATGATAGTCTGAATCCCATCCATATTGGGCATGAATATATCAATAATTACTAAATCAACATTATTGGATTTACGCATAAGAAGTCCTTCTTCACCATCAGAAGCGGTTAGAACCTCTAATTGCTCATCCCGAAGATAGTGCTTGAGTAAATCAAGCATTTTGGGATCATCGTCTATAATTAGTATTGTTTTCATTGTGTTTATTTTAACATGTTATAATTCAGTTGATCAGGTTGTTTAGCGCATGAATGCATTAAATGGGAATTATAATGATGTTATGTCTATTATAAGTTGTCTTTTACGCAAGCATAAGTTCATTATGCAATGTCAGGAAGTTCATCTATAGCAATTTGAACTTCTTCTTCTAGTTTGGTGTATAGTTCGTTGGAAGCAGCTATGTCATTTGTTTGTGCAGCTTTATCAATAGACTCACTTAAAAATTGAGCTGTAACAGCTCCGACTGCTCCGCATTCTGCTTTTAGCGTATGAGCTTCTTCAGAAACTCCTTGAAGATTACCTTCACTTAGGAAACGCCTTACTTTTTTGAGGTGGCTGACAGATTCCTCTTTAAAAATAGCAATAGCCTCGTACAACAATTCCGTGTCACCGGAAAACCTTTCCAAGGCTGCATTCAGATCAAAGCGACCAGAATTATCTTCGAATTTCATAGTGTCTCCAGTATTCAGAATGATGGTATTTTAAGGTGATTGAAGATTCTATTTAAAGAAATTTTTACCAAAATTTATTAAACATTAACCTATTGATTGCTGTGGTTCAATAAAGTTAATAAAAAAATCTCGCTTCTAATAAGTTTGAAATTGTACTAAACTATGTTAAATATTTAATTAGTATATACAGTTAAAAAAGTATAAATTTTAAATGGTGCAGGCATGGAAATAAAATCTTAATTGCCGGGGGCGCTGGGTATTTAGGGTCCACTTTAGCACCTATTCTTTTGTCGAAAGGATATGTTGTAACTATTCTGGATAATTTGCTCTTCGGTCAAGCTCCTCATTTAGACTGCTGTCATTATCCAACATTTAAATTTATTAAAGGTGATATTTGTGATTAAGAGCTTGTAGATAAACTTATTGCGAGCCATGATATATCTACCCTTAGCTGCTATCGTTGGGGCACAGGATCAGATTGCAGCTGCCTATGGTGGGCTTAATAGGATAGACTTTAAAAAGAATAAGCCGAAACTGGTAGTATTTGCTGCAGGTCTTTCTGGTGGGATTGCTTTCAATCAGAAGACTCCGGCTTCGCTTATTTACGACAATTTGATGGCTGAGACTAATGTCATCCATTCCGCATACAAAAATAATATTCAAAAATTGCTTTTCCTTGGCTTTGAATCAGGTAATAAAAGAATTCTTTCAGATATAAGCAAGAAGCATACTCCACAGGCCTCATATGAAGCTGCAGAGAAAATTAAAGCCGCTGGGATTAATATTTTGCCAACTTTATTGTGGGGTTGCCTGAAGGTGATTTTGAATCCATGCAGGATAATCTCGCGATGGCAATGAAGATAACAGCTGAATATTTAAATGTTTATTCTGTAATGACTTATCCTGGCTCTGAGCTGTGTGATCAAGCTATTGAGAATAATTGGACACTCCCTGAAAAATGGCAAGGTTCTGTCCTATAGAGACTTTTTTTGATACATATTTTAAGAATCCTAATTTTCTTAACATGATTCGTGAAAAGTTTAGCGAAGAGACAATGCTACATATACAATATTTGACGCAGCATAAGCTTAAACGGAAATATGTCGAGATATGAGGTAAATCTTGTATGGATACTATCGTTACTGATATTAAGGCCCCTTTTTTTTGTTGAAGATAGATATGTTTTATCGAAACTTATTGCTTCATTGGGCAATAGGTCTAAATAGATTGTGTAAATTGGCAGTTTTTTGTGGCAGGATCATTGTGTCTTTTTATGATGATGAAGGGCACTAAGGGCGACTTAGAAATTAAAATAATATTTCACATAAATGGCAATATGTTAAATTCATAACGTTTCAATGTAAGATTAGTACATAAAGGATAAGCAATGGCTTCTAATAAATTAGCATATGATGGTGGTAAAAAGGATTCTTTGAACGATCTAGTTACAATAATTACTCCGACCATTAACAGGCCGGAATTCATATCTCGCTTTTTATATTACTATAGTAGTATCGGGTTTACAGGGGATATCCTTATTGGTGATTCAAGTGATGAAAATCGTCGTGTTGAAGTATTAGATGCAGTAAAAAAATATGAAAAGAAAGTATCTGTTAAATATGCTCATTATCCCTCTTCAGCTTATCCTCATAGTGGATCTTGCGTAAAAGCTTTGAATGAGAATATTAAAACTCCTTACGCCATTTACTGTGGAGATGATGATTTCTTGGTTCCTGACGGAATCGCTCAGTGTGTAGATTTCTTAGAAAAAAATAAAGATTTCATTGCTGCTTGTGGTAAGAGAATCGTTTACCAGCTTGATAGGGAGGGGCCAAGTGGAAAGGTGGTTGCAATGGCGACCCGTAACTCTCCTGATCTAACGGGTGAGACTTCGCTTGAAAGGCTTAATACTTATATTGTTAGTGGCAGAAGCACACAGTACAGTATTTTCAGGTCTGAGGCATGGGTGAAGATGTACAAGGATGCTGATGCTATGCCTAGCCGATACCTTGGTGAGGAATTTTATCCGTGTTGCATCTCATTGATATCTGGAAAGATTGAAATGCTTGATGTCTTTTTAGTTCTGTTTCAGCAGAATATGAAACCCATTTTTAATTGGAATAATACAGCGCTTTTTTCTCTGGTTAACAGTCCGGAATGGGCTCCTTCAGTGAAAAAAGGCAATGAAGTATTGATTGATACTCTTCTCGCTCATTCAGCTTTTAATAGAGATCAAGCATCTCAATTCATTGTGATGGCGCTTTGGCAGCATGTTTTATTAATTTTGAATGGGCAGTTTAATGCTCTTTCCCAAGGTAAGGCGTTACGTTCAGGGCTGGATCTTGTTGAAGGTAAAAAGATACTTGATGAGTTTATGATGGATAGTAACTTTCTTAGCATATTGAAGCCAGCTTTAAAGGCTTTAGCCGGATTGCGTTAAAGCTTAAGTAGCCCTTTTTTATAAGAGTTTTAAAAGGCCACTGTCCGTTGAATAAAAACATCTCTCGACAGCTCTCTGCATGTTTGCTAAATTTATAATACTATTAATTCAAATCTATAATATTATCGTAAAAAATGCTCTTTAGCAAAGGTTCAATATGGATTTTAGCATCGTCGTCCTCTATCGCCCAGATTCACCCTACTGGAGATGTGTTGAAGATATTATTTATCCGTTACGGGACACTCTTTCTGCATTTGGATATTCCGTTGAAATTTTAAAAAACAAACTTTCGACTGATGCAGTTAATATTATTTTTGGATTGCAGGATATTCCAGAATTTCCGCTAAATACTATCCCTGAAAATTCAATTATTTATAATTTTGAGCAAATAGTTAAAGGAAGCAAAGCATTACGACCTCATTATATTGAATCCTTGTGCAAACTAACCGTGTGGGATTACAGTGAACGAAACATTGATATTCTAAAAAGAAATTTCAAAGTAACAGAAGTTTATCATGTGCCATTGAGATACACTCCTCAAATGACATGTTTGGATGAAAATTATCCAAAAGATATTGATGTCCTATTTTATGGTTATATGAACCCGAGGAGGCAGAGCATTATTACGGAACTCCGTGAGCGTGGGGTTAACGCTATAGCTATTGAAAAAGTATTCGGTCATGAACGAAATTTTTATATTGCTAGATCCAGATTAATCCTGAATATGCATTATTATACTCCTGGTATTTTTGAAGAAGTGCGTATCGGTTTTCTTTTAGCAAATAAAAAAACTGTTGTATGCGAGCGTAATGAAGACACATCGGTTCCAGCTGAGTTTGAAGAGTCCTGCATCTTTACCCCGTATAATTCAGTCGTGGATACCATCACAAAACTACTTGGTAATACTGAAGAAATAGTTAAACAGGGAGAACTTGGTTATTCATGTTTCACAAAATATCGTTATGATGATGTTCTCGCTGAGGCTGCCCGGAAAGCTGTTAGCAGCCCCTCAGAAGTGAAAAGTTTTCCCACTCTTCTGAATGCTGGTTCAGGAAAAGATTTCAAAGATGAATACCTGAATATCGACATTAATTCTGCATGGGCCCCTGATATTTTACTGGACCTGTCCGCTCCCATAAATCCAGAAGAAATTCACAAAACGCGCCGTTTTGGAAATATATCTTTACCAGAAGGCCATTTTGAAGAAATTATTGCCAATGATGTTTTAGAGCATGTTCCTGATGTCATTTGTACGATGACAAATTTTTTAAATTTATTGCACGTAGGGGGAAGGCTTATAGTACAGGTCCCTTACGATCTGTCGCACGGAGCGTGGCAGGACCCTACTCATGTTCGGGCTTTCAATGAAATGAGTTTTAAATATTACACGGACTGGTCTTGGTATTGTGGCTGGCGGGATTATCGTTTCTTTGTAAAGGACCTTTCTTACTCTCCGAGTGATTTAGGTAAAAAAATGTACCAGCAACAAAAAGATTTAGAACCACTGTTGCATACACCCAGAGCTATTGCTGGTATGACCGTGACACTGGAGAAATGTCGAAGTACACAAGAAGAACAAAAAGAATATGATCTCAGACATCGTACATTTTACAAGCAGATATTAGACTAATCTTATTGTATCGAAACTTTATGTATCCAACATATTATGGAGCATGCTCCTTCTGATAATGCTAGATAAAACACAGAGATTTACATGATAGATATTCTTTATATAACATTCAATAGGATTGCATATACAAAAATAACTCTTCCCGCACTTATAGAAAATGCCGGAACAGATTTTTCCTTAACTATTATGGACAATGGCTCAACTGACGGGACTGTTGAATACTTGCAAGAGATACAGGAAAAATACAAAAAGACCATACGTAAAATACTATTCAATTCAAAAAATATTGGTATTTCCATGCCCACTAATGTTTTTTGGAGGACGGCCAAAGGAGAATTTGTAGGAAAAGTCGACAATGACACCTTAGTTCCTAAAAACTGGCTGAGCAGATTACTTGAAGCACATCAAAAATCTGATAAGATAGGTGTTGTCGGAGGGTTTCATTTCGACATGGCGTACGTAGACGAAAAAGAGCTTGAACGTCGAGTGGTGTCTCTTGATGGTATTTCTTTGATTCCCGATGCGTTTATTGGTGGCTGTTGTTATTTGCTTCGCAAAAGTGTTCAGGAAAAACATGGTTATCTGGATGTTCACCCGACACGGAAGACTTTCGGATGGACTGAGTATCAAAGGGCAATAGCACGAAGCGGGTATTGTAACGGTTATCTATATCCTTTACTAAATGTAGAACATTTTGATGACCCGGTGAGCAAATACAATTTAGCATATACCAAGCATATCGATACATCTAAAATCTCTATGGGGGATAAAGGCATTTTCAATAGAGAAGAGCAGCTCAAATGGTATATTAAGGATGCCAAAAGGGTAGAGAGGGGCACTTCCTTGACGGAGATGGGTATTCCGTTGAATTTGTCAGTAAATTCATTGGGAAAATAGGCCGATAAGGTGCTAGCCAGCGAAATATAGAGCCAGTTTTAATGGATCATCTCTGATCCCGCAGGTTCAAGCAAGTAGGTTTAGTTCTCTTTTGTTTGTGAGCCCACCCCAAAAAAAACTTCACGTATATCAAGGTAACAATCATCATCGTCACTATTCCATCTGCTAGGCTTTGTTATGGGAGGGTATGCTGCTTTCAGCTCTTCCATGGCTGCAATAAATTTTTCTCTATCATTAAACAGGGGGATAAGTTTATTGATATTTTTCCAGTTTAAAAACCAGTCAGGAAAGCGCTGCGTGGGGAAGGCTGTGAATGCTTTTTCACGCATTTCAAGGTTCAGATCTCGGCGGAACCACCAAGGATGGAGAGATGTAATCTCCTCTTTGCTCGCAAGGTTAGGCGTTGTTTTAATTCCGGCGCGTTGGCAGGCATGCCGATATATAAAAAGAGGCTTTTTTGTAGTTATAGAAGTCCAGCCTCCTTCTAACAGACGTAGCCATAACTCCGAATCTTCTCTATTCGTAAGGTCAGTACGAAAATATCCGACCTGATCTAATACTTTTCGTCGTATTAAAGACGAACAAGGAGCTGGGCAACCTATAATTGCGTTAATTGGTGAGTATTCTTCTCCCCATGCGATGTGGTTGTTATTTCCGAAAACAAGTGTTTTCGGCGTAATCCATGCAGCCTTTGAATTATTATTAATAAGGTTTATTGCTATGGCAAAATACTCTGGGGCAATCATGTCGTCTGAGTCTAAAGCGACTACAAAATCTCCGTCACTTTCTTTTAAGCCACTAATACGTGATCCTGCCATACCTTTGTTTTCCTGAGTGATCAGTTTAATCCTGCTGTCATTCAATCTTTTTACTAATTCTTTGGCTATTTCGTACGAGTTGTCTGTTGAACCGTCATTGACAATAATAATTTCCCAGTTTGTCCATGTTTGCCGGAGAACTGAAGTTACAGCCTCTTCAAGATAATGTCCCTGATTAAATAATGCAATAATAACGCTTACTTTTTCCGGCCCTGAAACAGGTTGGGGCTGTAACGGAAAATATAGGGTTATCAGTTTGTAAAGCCTCATCAAAGCGGGACGTTCACTCACAACGCTGAAACTTATTTCCATCATCTGGCGTGCATTTTCTGTTTCCCCTGAGAATAGGGCGAGCAAGCAATATCGGAAAATATGGCGATCATAATCTTCAACTGATTCCAGAATTCCTTCTTTGATCTTTTTAAGAAGTTCCATAACCTGATTGATATGAAATTGATAAGTTTTTGCCAACTCCTTGGTAGATAGTTGTTTGAATTTTCGCTCAAAAAACAACTTTTGATATTTTTCAAGGACGTTATTTTCTTCGTCCATAACCTGTTGTTCGTTTTCTTTTCTAGTTCTTCTAGAATCGACAGGTGTTTTTTGCAGACACGTTGGCGGCAGAATTTTTATTGATGTTTGTGAAGATAGTCGGAGTAATAATTCTGGCAAGGCAAAAAATTGTAAATCTTCATTGAGGATGGTTGCTTGTGATTGAAGCAAATCATTTCGCAAAATAGTAAAAAGCGGGTAAAAAGGTTTTTGCAGCATATCTAAAACAAATGAGCAGGGAGAAGGTATTTCTATGGAGTTCTGGCTGATAACAGCAAATCCGCACTCGGGATTATCTTCAAATTCGGTGATGATTGCCGGGAAGAGCTGCTCTGAAAGTTCAATTCTACCATCAATAATAATGGTCAGCCCGGCAGGATGAAGGGAAACTACTTTTTGTAAGGCTTCCTCAAGGACTTTAGTGTAATCCTGTTGATCTTCGGAAATAAAAAGATCGATTTTGTTTGTTTCATTTGCAAGCTTGTTAAGCATTAAAGAGGTTCGCGCAGAGATCCCTGCTGCTGCAATTACCAGACGTGTATCAATGCTGTCGAGAATATCCCTAACACGTGGCTCGGGAAGATATGCTCCAGGTGAGCATGTCAATATATATGAGGGAGGAATCATTTAAGGTATTCTCTCTTTTTTAGAGTCGTCTTAGAGATATAATATAATCATTTAAGAACTATTAAACAAGAATAGTTTTTAATTGTCTATAATGATTATTGGTTATTAAGCTTTAATCGACTTCTCTGTTATCGTATACGATTGTTTTTTAGATCTTAATATTTATCACAAAAAGTTTTTATGGCCCTGCAAACTTGCATGACCTGGTCCTCCGTCATTTCCGGATACATAGGCAGAGAGAAGACAGACTCCTGCATTGCGTAAGCAACAGGAAAATCAGTGTGTACATGGCGATAATAAGCGTATGCTTCCATAAACGGGAGAGCCACGGGGTAATGGATTCCTGTTGCAATTTTATTGTCAGAAAGAAATTCTTGTAAAGAATAGCGGTTAGCGCAGCGCACTACGTACAGATGATATACGTGGCCCGCCCAGCTATGGCTTTTGGGCAGGATAAGTCCTTTGAGTCCAGTCAATTCACGTTTATATATTGCGGCAATGGCACGACGTTGCGCTGTCCATTGGTCCAGATACTTGAGTTTAACAGAAAGAATTGCAGCCTGTAAGCCATCTAGACGTGAATTCACCCCCTCGAACTGATGATCGTATTTATCGTTACGTCCATGATTGGCAAACTTACGAATGTATTCGGCTAAATCTGCATTGTCGGTTACAACTGCCCCGGCATCCCCGTAAGCTCCGAGGTTTTTCCCGGGATAAAAACTGTAACAGACACAATCCCCAAATTTAGAAAGCGGACGCCCGTCAATCGTTGCACCGTGAGCCTGAGCTGCGTCCTGGACTACATACAGACCCTTTTCACGGGCAATAGGATCAATGGCGTTCATATCTGCAGGGTGACCATAAAGATGTACCGTGATTACTGCTTTTGAGGTTGGACTAATCTTTCTACGTAGGTCTTCTACGCTCATAGTTCCTGTTGCCGGATCAACATCAACGAAAATTGGTTTTGCTCCAGCCATTGTCACAGCTTCTCCTGTGGCGATGAAAGTCATTGCCGGGACAAGGACTTCATCTCCAGCTCCGACCCCTAATCCTTTCAAAGCAATGAAGAGAGCATCTGTCCCGTTGCCCACCCCTATACAGAACTTTGCTGAGCAAAACCGGGCAAATTCTTCTTCAAATACAGCTGCAAATGGACCGTTGATAAAAGCACTTTTCTCTATTACCTGCTTCATAGCCGTATCAATTTCCGGCTGCAACGTGCAATACTGCTTTTTTAAATCTGCAAAAGGTATAGACATTATTATTCGCCTTCAAAAAGGGGTTTAGCTCAAATTATTATCTGGGCAACATAACAATCTATGAGGGCTTAGAGCATATCGTTCTGCGACTAAATATACTTTTTCCCCATTCAATTCAGCGAAGGGAGGGGGAAATCCTGGCATACTCGTAGCTCTCAGTATTGAATATATGTGTTCTGTTCCTTTAGTTAAGTCAATCAGTTTAAGCATTTCCATTTCCCGGCGAAGATGCAAAGATGTCCCCCGCTTATCAAGCAGTTCAGCTTGAGGAGTCCTAGTATATTTACCGACAATTAAATCTTTTATAGATTCGCGGAAGAGACTGACAGACTCCGATACTGTCAATGAATACAATTCTTCAACCCAAGCTCCTTCAGGTATAGGAAATCGTTTTTCAAAAAGAATATCACCATGATCAATTTGTTCATCAATGACATGCAGCGTTGTGCCAAAATAATCTTTTCCATCTAGTAGAGCATGGGAAAACTGATTACATCCTCGATATTCAGGCAATGGAGCCATATGCAAATTGACGTTTATTTCTCTTGCTTTCTCCAGATGCACTCGTTTAAGAATCTCTCCGAACTGAACAGAGATTAAAATGTCAACCTCTTTAAAATCCAAAAAAGATTCAAGTGAAGATAATATTGGTATTTTGTATTCAGCACATAGAGAGGTTACATTATCCGCCCCGTCAAGTTTATGAGGGCTAGACAATGCTCCTACAATAATTACTTTGCCTGATATATGGAGGTTCAGCAGTAATTGGAAACACTCTGTTGCAACTTGTTTACAGCCCATAAAAAATACTTTTTTCAACCCGCTATCAACCGTCATTAACATCCCCAAGTTTGCAGTGTTTTGGTTGAAAACGGAGCTTGACTTCTCTCCCCGTTTCAATGGATTCGTAAATTGCATTAATCAGCTCCAAAGACTTCCGCCCTTCAAGTCCATCTACAAGAGAGGGACTCCCCTGTTCGATGCAATTTACAACGTGCTCAAGGTAGGAAAGATGTCCAAATCCATATACATCAGGAGGATTTGTCTTGTAGCGGGTAAGGGCTTCTTCATCTCCCGCGACTGGTGTTTCAAAATTCCAAACTTTCATCTCGTTAACTGCGAACCCGCCTATCTCAACAGAGCCTTTCTCCCCTAGGATTGAAATTGATCCCTCAAGATCTTTTGGGCGGGTCGCGTTTGTAGCTTCAACAATTCCAATAGCACCACTGGCAAATGTAATGATTGCTACTCCGGTGTCTTCGACTTCAATGTCTACAAGTGCGGTACGACTTTTGGCATAAACCGAAACAGGGTCGCCGAGCATCCATTCTAACAGGTCAACATGATGGCTTGCCTGATTGGCGAAAACGCCTCCGTCCATGGCCCAAGTGCCCCTCCATGTATCCTGATCATAGTAAGCCTGGGGGCGGCACCATCGAACTCTAACCGTTCCCATAACGATTTTTCCGAAACGCTCAGCGTCAAGAGCTTCGCGCATCTTGATAACCGGATAGTTAAGGCGATTCTGTTTTACAACAAATAATTTTATTTTAGCTTGGTCACAGATATATATCATGGAGTCCGCATCTTCAAGCTTTAGCGCCATTGGTTTTTCAACGACAATATGTTTGCCGTATTGAGCCATTTCAGTCGTGTGTCTGGCATGCAACCCACTTTCTGTTAGAATGGCAATGATATTAACTAGATCTTTCATTTCAGACATCATTTTATGAGCGTCGGTATACCATGGCAAATGATATTTTTCGCCAAGTTTTTTGGCGCGTTCTTTTTTGATATCACATACGGCAACAATGCTGGCTCCTTGCACCTGTTTTTCTGCGAGGATTTGAGCGTAACGTTGCGCAATGCGTCCACATCCCATTAAAGCAAAATTCTGCACGATAAACTCCTTGCCTATTTGTTAGTTCAGGCGAAATAAAAAAGTTCACCTAGAGTTTAATAATAATTCGATAAATTATATCAAGCAAGCCAAAATCATAATTCATTAGTATTGTTTGCTATCTGAGCTTCTTCCGATCCAAGTACTCGAAGAGAGGTACGAGCAAAACTACGACTCTGATTTTTAACTTATACTAACAGTATGAATAGCTCTTTGTCCTTTAATAAACCATCTGTATATTCTAGGTCACAGATCAGCAAGTCCGCAGAGCACGATTCCTGCTGCGATAGGGACATTTTTATTGTTTCTAATGTCGAATTTACATTTCGCTGTGTTAAATATATGATCCTGCATGAAAAAATATTTTTCAGGAGCATAATGGGCTCCGTGTAAGATTTCTCATTAAACGTGATGTTTTTAATGTAGCAACAACGAACTTAATGGTTCGTATTTTTCTCTCAAGATGTGCAGAGCCTGTGGCTCTAGTTTTTTCAGGCGGTTAAATTGCTTGCCGCGAAGAGATAGGTTTTTATACCTATAAATAAATAATGTAGGACAACAACCATGACCACAGCAATTTCTAAGCCGTTGCGGGTAATGCAGGTTATTTCAACTTACCCCAACTTCATCAACCATTTCTATGCGCAGAACCCTAATATAGCCTCCATGGACTATCACACACAAAACGAAGCCTTTGCCCGTTATGGTTTTTTCGCACCCCATATCGTCGCTCCATATACACAAGAACTGGGGTGCGTTCAGGAGCTTACTTTTTCGAATGCAGAACCTCTGCAACGTGCATGGCTCAAAGAACAAGGACTATCCACAGATCTGAAGCCCGGATGGGAATCGGACCTCCTTCGTATGCGCATTGACGAATTCAAACCAGATGTGCTTTATGTTTTCAGCCCATACACTTTTAATAGCGCGTTGCGTGACCGGCTGACTCATCAGCCAAGCCTCGTAGTCAGCTGGCGGTGTGCAACGCTGCAGAACCACTGGGACTGGTCCGCTTTTGACGTAATCCTTACAAGTATGCCCAGTATAATGGATTTTGCACCAAAACTTGGTGCTAAGTCTGCTGAGATGTTTTCTCCTGGGTTTCCTTTACACCTTGTCAAGGAGCTTATTTCCATTCCCCAAGATACTGATGTGGTTTTCGTAGGCTCCCTTACAGGAACACGCCGTATAGCAATGCTGGACTCTGTCGCCAAAGCGGCTAAGAAATATGGTTTTTCCCTAGCACTACACCTCTCGGGAGATTTCAGCCATTTGACTCCATCTATGGTGCCTTACCTCAAACAACCTGTTTTTGGCCTGGATGCTATGCGTTGTCTACGCCGCGGGCGTATGGTTCTCGACTCTAGGACTCCAGTTTACCTGTCTGATCGGCATGGTTACCCCATCAGGGACATAAGCGAAAATGATAATTGCAGTATGCGTTTATTTGAAGCCACTGGCTGTGGGGCGCTTGTATTGGCCCTAGAAGGAGTATCGCGCTGGTTTGATTGGGGAAAGGAAATAGTATCCTATAAAAATCCACAGGATTTGGTGGGTAAAATCCAGCATTTTATCGCCAATCCTGAAGAGCGGGAGAGTATTGCGTCCGCAGGTCAGAATCGTTGCCTCACTGAGTACAACATGAAGCGCAATGCCGAACGGTTTATGAACATTGTTGAAAAAAAATTAAGTAAGCCTTCGGTTCCACCCAAACCTTTTGAAGTAGTCGCGCCCAATGAACCAAAATCATACACCCCAAACTCTATGTTTAATGAGATTTTATCCAATAGTTATCTCAAGAAGATGGGGTGGTTTTCCAGCTATCATCGTCAGGCGATTGTAGACGATAGCGGAGCTCCATTGCCATGGTTGTCATACCCCGCGGTAAACTTGCTGGAAGAACGTGCGCCTTACGGAATTAGCGTTTTTGAATACGGTTGCGGCAGCAGTACTCTCTGGTGGGCTAAACGCGCTCGGCGCGTAGTCGTGGTAGAGCACAATGAACAATGGTTTAAGACTATGAAAGATCAGTTTCCTGACAACGTCCGACCTGTACTACGAGAGCTTGAGACTGGTGGCGACTACTGTAAAACCGTAGCGATGATTAAAAATATTAAGTTCGACATTATCGTGATCGACGGTAGGGACAGAGTGAATTGCGCCTATAATTGTTTGGCATCACTGTCTCCTTCTGGAGTTGTCGTCTTTGATAACACTGATCGTTTGGAATATGTGTCAGGCCGAGAGTTTCTTATTGAGTCTGGGTTTAAAGAATTGCGTCTTACTGGGCTTGCTTCCATGGTATTGAACGTGGGTAGTTGTACATCAATTTTTTACAAAGACGGTAATTGTCTAGAATTATAATTTAATTTTGGCTCCCATGAGTTAAAGAACCTCTAATACTAGCTGATCCTGCCACACTTTTCTGGATAGTCAGTTAAGCCACAAACATATTATCCTGACAATTAAGCTCAAATTCAGCATGTGACTTCCAACTATTGCTGGAGTGGCGTCTTCTGCGTTTGTAGTAAGCCTCAATATATTGGAACAAAGCTATTTTTGTTTCATGTCTATCTGAGAATCTTCTGTGATAGACCATTTGCGTTTTTAAGGTGTCCCTTTCGTTTTCTGCATCGCGCAGCTTCTTTTCGAGTTCTTTAATCCTGCGTTTTTCATCGGTCAAAACTTAATTCCCTTGACCGAAAAAGGCTGCTCCACCATCTCGTAATAATTCGCGACACCATCGATAAAGAGTCTCACAAGAAATACCGAGGCTATCTGCTACTTCGGAATGGGTGCGAGACGGATCTTCACTTAAAAGAATTGCATTACATTTGAATTCTGGATCATAAGTCCGGCGTTTAGGGTTGGTCATTTGCTTCTCTTGTGAAAGTCAGGATAGCGGCTTAACCGGGTGTCCACAATATTATAGCAGGATCACTGGTAAAAAACTGTAGATCAGATCATGGAGCTGTGCCGCTTCCTGAGAAAATGGTGGGAGCGTAACCTACAGCTTTGCTGATAAGCGGTTCAATGATACATTTATCCTGAATACGCCAAGCATTGGCATATACATCAAAGGAAGAATCTTTCAGTCGTCCAATGAGAGTCATATTGTGGTTTATTGCGTAGCTGACCCCAGAGCTGGTTGCCGCTGAAAAACCACACAGTATAGGAATGTTTGCAGTTGTGGCTTTTGCGGCCAGCTCCACTGCGATACGAGAAGAGATCATGGCTATAGCAGATTTTTTCAGTGTTCCTTCCGACAAAGCCCTGCCTATGGCTTTGTCGAAGGCGTTATGTCTGCCTACGTCTTCGCCAAAGGCAAGGAGAACACCATCTATGGAAAAGAGTGCCGCTGCATGGGATGAACCTGTTTTTTTGAATAGTTTTTGGCGGCGTTCGAAGGTTTTCTTCAACTCAAACAACCGTTCGGGGGCGATGCGGATGTCCGAAGATGAAGGAAAGACTCGGCGGAGATGTTTGGCTCCGTCAAGTGAAACGTCCACACGGTTGGGGTCCTGATAGCTGGTGCTGATGTTGGTCACCTCGTCTGGAGAGTTGAGCAGGGAATTGCAAAACAGGTGGCCCATTATCAAGCTCAGGTCGTCACCTGGAGTTCTGGAGAGGACCATGTCCGGGCGGTCCTGAATCTTGACAATAAGGTCCTCTTCTATTGCAATAGTGTCTTTATGTGGAACCAGCATTCCTCCATTGTAACGTTGGAGAGGCCTTATGCATTCGCGCTGCTCCGCGTAAGATTCCATTGTGGGGGCAGTCTGGTTCAGCGCGCTGAGGATAGAAGTTGGCATGGCACCGCCTACTTTATGGTGTTCCAGAGGGTTGGTGAAACAGGGGACAAATTACGTTCGTGCGCGAGAACATCGAGGTGAATGAGTCCCATCTGAACTATGTCTAAATGTGGTAACGACGCATACTCGCGCATGTCAACATTGAGCATGTATTTACCGCATTTGTGGCATACTTCGATCCGTTCGTGCTTCATATTTTCCAGAAAGAGAAATTCACGTGTTTCGCTGTCATCATTGCCGCAAGCCGCGCAGGCGCTTCTTTTATAGTGCCAGTCGTGGCCGCAAAGGGAACAGTGCAGATATTTTTTGCCTCCTCCTCCAACAAGGTATTCCGAATCCGCCATATTTTTGGGCGTGAGTTGTGATATGGATGGGGATGAACCGCAGACAGGACAGTATCCATGTTCCCATGAAAGAGAGGAAAGAGCTTCATTCATACTGCACACAATAGCATTCAGGACAGGAGCGGAAATGGCTTCAGCGATGTAATGCAACACTGTCGAAGGGGCGAGACCAAGCTGCTCCGATATCCTTTCAAAGTGACTCAGGTTGCCAAGAATCCGGGCTTGGGCAAACTCCAGAAGATTCTCAGTAATATCCAGAAAGGCCAGCAGGTTTCGTTGTGTATCAGGTTCCAGCTGCAGTACTTCGGCGAGGACGGGTAGGAGGCTTTCATAGGACTGTTTGAAAGCATCGGCCCAATAGATGAGATCTGCTTCGGCAAAGATGGGAACACCTGCGGCCATGCGGGTGGCGTCGATGACTGGAGAGTGCAGGGGCGTGGTGGTCAGGTGAATACGTACCTGATCTTTTTTCTCGAAGAGTGGGCCGAACCTGCCAACGAGATCACCGTATGAAGCATCGCGTTTTTTGATGCTTTCAAGCGTAGATTCAATTTGTCTTAGGTCGTATATCATTTCCATATGGTGCTCCGTGACTCCGTTGGGGCGTGACGTCATGAGATGACGCCACGCCGGCTATCGAAGGTTTAAGGTGTTATCCTTTCATAGCCTTGAAAGGCTTTATCAGTGTAGCTAGGAACTGTTTCTTCGACATAGGTCCGAGGTTGGCCTCGCTGACGGCAAACTCATGATAGTTCTCCGGTTTGTCGATTAGCAGATAGATTACATTGACTGAATTAGGATCGGCCAAACGGGCTTGGGGCCAATCTTTCTTTAATTCTGCCAGACGCTTGTCTGCGAGTTTGAGCATATCATCTCGTTCGCCGAATTGCATCGCGCCGGTCGGGCAGACCTTTACGCATGCCGGAGGCATACCGTTGTGGATTCTGTCATTACACATGGTACATTTGGCCAGCACACCGGTTTTCTCATCGCGTCTTGGAATATTGTAGGGACAGGCTTCCTTGATTTCTTCAAACTGGCTCTTGTCGAAGCCTTTGGTTTTGGCGGTGAAGACAATTGCACCTGTTTTATCGTCCTGTACAATGGCTTCCTCAAGGTACATATCGCCAGTTTCCTTACAGGGAGCTATTTCACAGTGACGGCACTGATCCGGGAAGAAGTTCCAACGGACAACACCATCATCGAGGTGTTCGCTGAAGCGAACCAGTTTGTAGTTATTGGGGTTCAAATCCTGCGGATTCTGGTGGCTGCCCCAGCCGACCTGATAGGTCTTGTTTGCGGGCAGCTCATGCCACTCCTTACAGGCGATCTGACACCCGCGGCACGCCGTGCAGCGGGAGGTGTCTATCAGTATTGTTTTGGACATGACAGTCTCCTTGTCTTATGGTGTGGCCAGCTCAGTGACTTTCTTTGCCTTACGGATATTCACGCAGCACGCCTTGTATTCCGGAATAGTCGTATTGGGATCACCTACTGAAGGTGTGAGCCTGTTAGTGGAGTCGCCGCTTCCTGGAGTAGTCCACCCAAAACAGTAAGGCATACCGATTTCGTGAATGATGCGGCCATGAACTTTGAGAGGACGCATGCGTACGGTGACCATGGCGACAGCCTCGACTTTGCCTCTTATGCTCTCAACAATGATTACTTCACCGTTCTTGATTCCTTTTTCCTTTGCCAGTTCCGGGCTCATCTCTACATAGAGCTGTGGCTCGGCTTCAAGAAGGTTCGGTACGTTGCGGGTTTCTCCACCTCCGCACCAGTGTTCGGTGAGGCTGTATGTCGTTAATACGATAGGAAACTTCGGATCTGCGGCTTTAGCAAGCAGGTCCGGAGCACTTTTGGTAAACTTGTAGACCGGGCTGTTGAGCTGTTTGGAGAACATATTGCTCTTCACTGGTGTTTCAACCGGCTCATAGTGTTCTGGGAATGGACCGTCCTGTCTGCCCGGGCCGAAGATGTGACCAAGACCATGCTGCTGCATGATGAATGGGTATCTGCCCTTGCCTGTAGACATTGGTGGCCATCCTCCATCGGGAACATCTCCTATCCACTTTCCGTCCTTCCATTCGATGACGGCCTTGGCTGGATTGAACGGCTTTCCGTTAAGATCGACGGAGGCACGGTTATAGAGAATGCGACGGTTGACCGGCCAGCACCAGGACCAGTTAGGATACAGGCCGATTTTTTCCTGCATAGGTGTTTGTTTTGGATCTCGGCGTAGACACTTGTTACCTTCCTCTTCAGTCCAGCTGCCACAATATAGCCAGTTCAGGCTTGAGGTGGACCCGTCATCTGAAAGACTTACGAAGCTCGGTACCTGCTGTCCTTTCAAATACTTTTTGCCTTTAATCACTACGTCGCGAGTGAAACGTCCGTTAATGCGCTGGCATAAATCTTCTGGATCGTATTTTTCAGGCCAATCTAGTTTGAGAATCGGATCTGGGAAGGTTCCGCTTTCTTTGGCATAGAGTTCCCGGAGCTTATTCATAATCGGAATGTACATCTCGGCGAAGGGACGCGCTTCAAATTGAGGTGGGACGGCCTGCCCGTGCCAAAGCAACCAGCGGCCTGAGTTTGTTACAGAGCCGGATTTTTCCAGGCGATGGGCAGATGGCAGCAGGAAGAACTCGGTCTTGATCTTTTTCGGATCACTTCCTGGACGATGCCAGTTGTCAGTTGTTTCTGAATTGTGCAACTCGGCACAGACAACCCAGTCCAGATTGTCCATGGCTCTACGGATTTTGTTAGTGTTAGGAACACTGTTCATGGGGTTCAGGCCCATGAAAAAACCACCCGTGATCTCTCCCCGGAACATACGGTCGAACATGAAGAGGTATGAGTAGTCCTCTCCTTTCTCCACTTTAGGCAAGAGTTCATAGCAGAAACCGTTGTCTTTAGTAGCGTTTTCTCCGAACCAGCTTTTGAGCAGCGAGGCGAAGTATTCGGGTTTGTGCTGCCACCAGTTGGCAGATTGCGGATCGTTGCTGACCGGGGTGTTGGCCTTGTTGTATTTTTCATAGGAGGACCAGTCTGCATTAGGCATGGCCATGTAGCCGGGCAGTATGTGGTAGAGCAGAGCGTGGTCTGTAGATCCTTGGACATTAGGTTCGCCACGCAGGGCGTTGATGCCGCCGCCAGCTATACCGATATTCCCAAGAAGTAGCTGGATGATGCCGGAGGTACGGATGTTTTGCACACCGACAGTATGCTGAGTCCAACCCAGTGCATAGAGGATAGTACCTGCTTTTTTGCCAGTGCCTGTGGCGGTATAGGCTTTGAACACGCGCAGCAGAGTTTCCTCGGGAACACCTGTGGTGGCTGAGACTTTATCCAGAGAATAGCGGGAGTAGTGCTTTTTCAATAACTGGAATACACAGCGGGGATGTTTGAGGGACTTGTCGCGTTTGGGAATACCTTTGGAATCAAGTTCTAAAGCCCATTTGTCTTTGTCGTAGGAGCGCTTTTTAGGATCGTATCCAGAGAAGAGGCCATCCTTGAAGTCGAAGTCCTTGCCTACGATAAGTGAAGCATTGGTGTACTCAACCACGTAATCATTGAAGTATTTTTTGTTTTCGATGATGTACTTGATCATGCCGCCTAGAAAGGCGATGTCAGTTCCTGACCGCAAAGGAACATGGAAGTCTGAGCGTGCCGAGGTCCTAGAGAATTTGGGGTCAACGTGCATAACGGTGGCACCCTTATCTTTGGCTCGCAGTACCCATTTGAAAGATATAGGATGGTGTTCCGCGGCATTACTGCCCATAATCAAAATGGAGTCGGCATTCTTGATGTCGATCCAGTGATTGGTCATGGCACCACGACCAAAGCTTTCGCCGAGTGCCGCTACAGTGGAACTGTGACAAACTCGAGCCTGATGGTCCATGTGCACCACTCCAAGACCACGGGCAAACTGGTGAGTCAGCGCACATTCCTCGTTGCTGGCATGGGATGTTCCCATCAAGAACATTGATTCCAGACGGTTGACGTTTTGTCCTGCCTTGTTTTTGGGGATAAATTCCTTGTCTCGGGTATCCTTAACACGGCGGGCGATGCGGTCGATCATCCAATCCCAGCTTTTTTCTTCCCACTTGTCGCTGTAAGGAGCGCGGTACATGGGTTTTTGCACCCTGTGGTGCGAAGTGGTCATGGTGAACATGGCTGCGCCTTTGGCGCATAGAGAACCTTCGTTGATGGGGTAATCCGGGTCACCTTCAACGTTTATCAGCTTCCCGTTTTTTACATACCCGATGGCAAAACAGCTCACTGAGCAGAACGGACAGACGGTTAATATTTCTTTCGCTCCGTCAATTTTCAGGCCGGCAGCATAGCTTTTGATCGGAGTCAGGCTGACTCCGAGTTGGGCCAGGGAAAGGCACGCTGCTGACGAGGCTGTGAGCTTCAAAAATCTTCGGCGGTCACATTTCATGGGATGGCCTCCTTGGTTGAGCAGAAGCGGTATTGCCACTGCAGAATTGAGAAATGGATATTGACTAGTGGGGATCACTTTAACAAAAAAACATGTTATTACAATATGTTAAAAAAAACACGTATAAGAAAAAATGGAAGATGCTACGCTCTAAGAAAATTTTTAGAGCCCCAACCACAGCAGATTTAAGGATTTAATCGATAAGAACAGTCTATCTATAGTATAGATAAAAGCTATCTCGGAGAGTGCATGAGGTTAAGGATGACGGCTTGTTTTCGTGCTGTATTTAAGGAATGTGATTTTTAACTTAAAAAGAAATATTCATGGCGTAGTCAAATCCTTACCATTGGCTACAGATAAAAAAATACCACAGTATGTTAACATACTGTGGTATTGGAGTTTTTTTGATAAAGAATCTTATATGCAATGAATTAAGTTAATATAAACAAATAGCTGGTTTATTGTGCTATGAAGTAATCTACTTATCTGGTTAAAATATTTTAATAAAAGGTGTCTACACTGACTATTTGATTTCAACAAATAATTTCTCAGCTTGATCACGGCGTAAATGCAGGCGCAGTCCTTCTTTGCTATGGATAATAAGACGTTGTCCGTTATCCATACATAGTTCCTTCGCAGGTTGGACAGACTCTAAGATGATTATTGAACCTGGATTAATACCTGTTCCTCCTATGTTTTGAACAGCTCTTGGACCACCTAAAATATGTTTAACAGTAAAGGGTCGCCCTTTACCGCAGGTGGCAAGTTGACATTCTTCTTTACCGCAGTCACCCCATATTTTGGCAGCCATACCTTCAGTCAGTCTATACTGAGTGCCGTCCACATTGGCTTTATATTCCATAGGAGGCAGACAGCGTATGAGTTCAATATTATCTCCTTCGCTGATCCCAAGTATTTTTAAGCTTTCCATAAGATGTGAACCGGCAGTAAGCCCTTCAATATGACCTTTTTCACCGGGGCTCATTTCAAATACAGGAGTGATATGTCCGTCGTCATGATGGATGATCACCTTTGATGCCATACCTGCCGCGAGAAGAGCTTCTCCCTTAGGACCACGTATTCTTACTGGATGCAGGGCAGAATCTTCAGACATTACTTCCAGTTCACTGCCTTCATGCAAGCCCATGCGCTCAAAATTATTTTTAAGATTATCACTGGTTATTCTTCTTAGTATCAGCGGCGTCTCAATAGGGGCATTATTCAGTTCAGTAATCATTAGGCGAGCTCCTTTAGCCTTGTCGAGAGAGCTTTTTTATACGATGTTGATGAGGTTTTAAATGCAGCGTAACTAAGAATGCCGACTGTACTTAGGTTATGGGTCATGGCGGCTGTAAAAGTCGATAGTTTCCCCATACCCGCAAGTATTAGTGTTGAGGTATTGATAACCACAGCAGACCACAGGCATGAACTTAATGTCTCTCTATTGTTACAGGCAATGCTATGAGCTTCTACAAGGGTTCGCAGATCTTCATTGAGCATTACAACCTGCGCTGATTCTTTGGCCAGATCTGCTCCTGAAGGCATGCAAATACCTACATCTGCACAAACAAGCGCCGGGGTGTCATTGACTCCGTCTCCAGTGAATCCTACTTTTGCACCATTTTTTTTAAGATTTTTAACAATCGATGCTTTATCTTCCGGTTTTAGCTCCCAGTGAACAGCATCTACAGGTGGAAGTTGGCTCACAAGTGATAATGCTGCTTCGCGATGATCCCCAGTAAGTATTTCGATTCGTTTTATTCCGGCCTTTTTCAGTGCTTCAAGAGTTTCAAGAGCTTCCGGGCGAAGTTCATCCCGCAAAGCAATCAGGCCTAAAAGTTTGCCATCCATGGCAACAAAGACAATATTATCTCCAGCATTACGCAGCTGTCGGGCTTTCTTTTCCATAAATGAACAATCTATTTTTTCATCTTCTTCAATAAAGTGCTGGCTTCCTACCAGGACTCGTTTGCCATCGACAAAGGCTGAAACTCCGTGGGCGACAACAAAGTCTACACCGCTGACTTCAGGTAAGGGTATTCCTTGTTTTTTAGCTTTATTTACAACTGCCTTAGCAACGGGGTGAGCATAATGTTCCTCTGCTCCGGCTGCGGTAGAAAGGAGTTCTTCCTCTGAGTAAAGGGGCATGGGAACTATTTCTGTAACTATCAGTTCTCCTTTAGTGAGAGTTCCCGTTTTATCGAAGATAAGAGTGTCAATGGAAGCAAGATTGTCGAGAGCCTGACCTCCTTTCAACAGTACTCCAGCCTGACTTGCGGTAAACATAGATGTTCTGGTGGCAACCGGGGTGGAAAGTTTGATCGCACATGAATAATCGACTGTTAAAACAGATGCTGCGCGTGCTGCATCTTTGGTTAGTGCGTATACACCAAGCCCGGCACCAAAGGTCAGTGGTACTAATTTGTCAGCAAGTTCAGCAGACTCAATCTGGCTTTTTGATTGTGATCGCAGTGAGGTTTCAAGGAAACGGTTGATGCGTGCCATTCCTGTTTCTGCACCTACTTTATCTGCCCTGATTTTAAGAGTTCCTTCCTCCACAACTGCTCCTGAAAGGGTCAGGTCTCCTGATTGTAGATGTACAGGGAATGATTCCCCCGTTATAGAACTTTGATTGACTAAGCCATCACCTTTAATGACCGTTCCTTCAACTGGAATAAGTTCTCCTACTCCGCAAACCACAATGTCACCGGCCTTTAATTCTTTGAAATCAATTTCGACTTCTCTACCGTCCTGCTCAATCCAGATTTTTTCAATCTGCGGCTTCAAAAGAGTTTTCAGTAAATCAGTAGATTTTTGTTCAGATTCATCTTCTAGGTATTCTCCCAGACTGAGCAAAGCACCTACAGAGTTGGAAGTGAAATAGTCACCGCGGAGCAGTGAAAGAGCTTTAACAGTTCCGTCCAGAACTTCTATCTTCACGCCTCGATCAAATAGAGTTTCAAGTCCTTTCGTAATGCCTGGAATGGCCAGCATCCAGCTTGTAGCCGCCTGTACAGGCAGTGGAAGAAAGGGAGTAAAAGCAGCTACAGCGGTTTTGGCACCAACCTCAATCAGATCAACACCATGTTCTTTTGTGTTTTCCTTTAAAAAAGCTTCATCAGGAATGAAATTTAGTTCTTGAAGTATTGTCGAACGTACAGGAGGGGTCCCATCGTATTCTACGGTAATTGAAAAAGCAGGACCGTTGATTCTCACAGAACGAACACCATTAAGGGATTCAATTTTTGCCTGCAGATAGTTTAGGTCCAATGCTGGAGCCAGCATGATCAAGGATTTAAGCCTTATTCTGCGGGGCAGTTCATGAACAATTTCGAAAGGTTTTTTTCTATGGGGAATTCCGGTCATTTAGCTGTCCTTTTGGGTTTCTGGGATACCGCATAGTGCAACGCTGTAAATCCAATAAAGGCAAAAGAAGCCCATATATGCAAGGGTCTTGCCCCTTTGAATTTCAATATTCCAGAGGCTGCTGATGCCCCCAGAGTGGCAACCATTCCTATTTTTGCAACGGTTTTAGTTGTGCTGGGAACTAAAGGGCAGTCCTTGCATTGGCGGAATGTTTTTTTTTCTTTTTTGTACGCACTTGTAGAGTCTTGTGGAAAAGTGTTCATTTTTTATATCAATCCGGTTCAGCATAGATCTGAACCGGATTGCAGTAATAATTGTGATTATTCAGAATGATTAACTTCGGCCTTGATGTCCTGAAGTTTTTCTTTAGCTTCTTCTATACCGCCTTGAAGTGCAGTCCAGAGTTTTACAGAACCGGATACAACTGCTTTTTGAACTGTTGGATTTGAAGCAGCAAAGGCAACAGCAGCCCCGACCGCAAAACCTTTCAGATAACGTGAATCAGTAACATTTACCCAGCTTTTAACAGGGGATGGCTGCGCAGCAGGTTGTACCTGTGTTGACGCATCCACCTGTTGCTGGGCTGCAATAAGTCTGGGGTCCTGATAATAATATGTGTAGTCATTATTGTAATCTGACATGGTAATTACTCCTTATTTTTCTTCTTTCGCTGCCTGAGCGGCTTTGTATTCCTGTTCTGCTTTTAGATCTTCAAGTCTTTCAGCCTCTTCAGCTGAAAATTCATCGGATTTTCCAGAGGTGAATATAGACCGGACTGTTTTGCTGGTGCAGGCGAAAGTTATGCCTGCTCCGACAAGTAATCCTTTCCAGAAACTGTCATCAATCCCGTTGAAAAAATTTAAGAAGCTTGATGGATCTGCATTGCCGTCGGCAGTGTCTTTTACTAGATCAACAAATTGTTTAACCTGATTTTCTGCTATAGTAGGTGCAGCATTTGGAGCTGTAAGAGGAGGTTGCTGAACTGGTTGTTGCATTGGCTGCTGATAAATTTGTCCGTACACCGGCTGCCCATAAACAGGTTGCCCATAAACAGGTTGCCCATAAACAGGTTGTCCATAAATGGGTTGACCATATATGGGCTGCTGCATCATCTGAGGTGCAGGCTGAACAGGTTGCTGCATGGGCTGCCCGTATATGTCCGTCTGCACATATCCTGAAACAGGTGCGCCCTGATATGGATCACCGGGTGTCGTGTATGAAAAATGTGGTTGGCCCATGTCCGGTCCCATGGCAGGCTGTTCCATGTTAGGCTGCTGGGGGGATTCTGTTTCAGTGTGTTCGGTCGACATTATTAGCTCCTTTTTGGGTTTTGGTGTGTTTTATGAGGTCTGACTCATCAGTTTTCCATACAGATCACTGATGATTTGGGCTTTTTTCTTTTTATCCGTACCTTGGATAAGTTCCTCAATTACATCTGGCAGGATTGCTTCGGAATCATATTCTATTACAACCGAGCGAGCCGCCATGTTTACGCGTGCATTGAAGATTGCTGCAGGCAGTTCAGAGTGCTCACGCATGGCACAAATGGCTGCCGGCTTAGTAAGGATTAGAGGACTGAATTTTACTCTGATACGGCCTGGAACGTGGTGAGCCACATCCAGATATTTTTCCAGATCAACTATTTTATGAAAGTTCATGTATTTTTCCTGATTTCAGTTCGAGAGGCTGCGGGGTGTTGGTTAAAAGTCTTGATGAGTTGGCAATTACTCCGATTGTATGCAGAATGTGTAGCATTCCAGCCATAACCGGGCTTAGGAATCCGGTAGCCCCCATAACAACACCGGCAAGATTAGATCCTGTTGCCAGCCAGAAATTTTGATAGGCTATTTTTACGGTATCCTGGCTAAGTTTTTGCACATAAACAATACCGGCTAAGTTATCATCGATTAAGGCGATGTCAGCAGCTTCAACTGCTACTTCAGCTCCACCCGTACCCATGGCGATTCCAATATCAGCTTGAGCAAGGGCCAGAGCATCGTTAATACCGTCCCCAACCATCATGACTCTGTTGTTTCCATCCTGCAGAGACTTAACCAGTTCCGCTTTTTCTTCAGGCATGGCTGAAGCGTGAATTTCATTTATGTTTAAAAGCTGAGCAAGTTGGGTTGCTGTTGCAGGTTCATCTCCGGTAACCAGAACAGTCCTGTCGATACCGCCTTTTTCAAGGGAGCTCAGGACCATTGCCGACTCCTTGCGAACAGTGTTGGCAAAAGCGAGCAGGCCGATAGTTTCTTTATCCTTGATCACATATAGAACTGTCAGACCTTTACGTTTCAGTGTACTGACCTGTCTGCTGAGTGAGCCGATGCGGACATTAAATTGTTCTGCAAGTTTCTTATTACCTACTAGAATTTCGATATTTTTACCCGACTGGCTATTGAGTTCAGCCCGCATCCCTTTGCCAAGAAAATATTCACATACCGTGTGTGGTAGAGGATCTAGTTTACGGTTGTCAGCTTCAGTCTTGATAGCTTGAGCCAGAGGATGATGGTTATGAGTTTCAACTGAAAAAGCGTAGGTTAGAATTTCTCTTTCCTGAACTCCTTCAATAGTATGAACTGCTTCAAGGCTGGGCTCGTTGCCAGTAAGTGTTCCTGTTTTATCAAAGCAGGCAATGTTACAGCGTCCTACCTCTTCAAGATATCTTCCTCCTTTAATGAGAATATTATGCCGTGCAGCGGTATTGATTGCAGCGCTGATGGGAGTGGAGGCCGAAAGTACTGTTGCGCAGGGGCAGGCCATGACCAGAAGAACGGTGAAAGCCCGCCACGGGTCAGCCGTAAGTATGAGTGTTCCTATTGTTGCTCCCAGACCTATTTTAACAAGGCGCACAGATAGTTTGTCAGCGGTGGATTCAATGTCAGTTTTATTCTCAAGAGAATCCTCAACTTTATGTAGAATTCTGGAAAGGTATGTTTTGTCACCAACTTCTTCAGCCTTTACGTAGATGACTCCTTCACGGACAAATGTTCCGGCAAAAACTTTGTCTTCGATCTTTTTATGTATAAAATCAGCACGTCCAGTTATTGGAGCCTCATTAATCAGCCCTTGTCCATCGACTATTACGCCATCGACACAGACTTTTTCTCCGGTATGAAGAACTACTACATCGTCTTTTTGCAGGTCGGCGATTTCGATTTCAATTTCAACGCCATCTTTGAGGACGAAGGTATGATGAGTCGTATTATCCAGAATACCTGAGATCGCTTGGCGGGATCTTTCGGTTATCCATGCTGTTAAAAGGTCTGCTCCTGCATTGATCCACATAATTTCAAAGGCCGTCATGGCCTCACCTGCAACAACTGCTGCAATGATTCCTCCAGCCAGAATTCCTTCAAGCCCAAATTTCTTAGCCCGAACATTTTTGATGGCGTCTTTTATGAGCGGTATTGCTGCAAGCACTGTAATTAGTCCAAGTGGACTGAAAAAATTCTGGGCAACGGTGATTCCCAGCATGGATTCACTTACTAGTACCGCTCCTCCCACAGCTGATATAAATGAGAAATATTTCAGTGTATTGCTTACTTGAGGACAACTGCATTTATTTTCTATGGGACAGAGTCTTTTTGTCTTGGCAATGAGCAATTCAGAAACTATTTTGGTTAGATTTTCGGGAGAGATTGTATCTGTGCTGTAGTAAATAATAAGGCTGGCACATTTTTCATTAGTACGAATTTGGTTGATAGTATCAAAGCGTTCAAGGTCTCCTTTAATCGTGGCACATAGTAGGCTGTTTTTTTTAAGTTCCGGTATTTTGTATCTGATTCTTCCCGGTATTGAATGCTTTATACGGGCTTTTTTGGGCTTTTTCTGCACTTGAAAATCCTGATTATCTGGAATTTTTAATAACAAAGTTGAAAATGATACTGAATCTCAATGTCGTTGAAAAAGCTAAATACAAATGCAAAATGCCTTTGTCAACGAAAAGTTGATTTTAATTACAATGCTTCATTTTATATGAAGGACAGGTGTCCAGGACTCAAAAATTAGCCTAAAATATAAGAAATCAGCTCAAAATTTAAAACCGCACTGTATGAAAACAGTGCGGTCGGCTAATGTATAAATGAAAATAATAAGATCAAGAAAAATTATTTTTCCGTGCAGCATTCTAGAGCGGAATTTTTACTTGCACCTGCAAAGGAAGGAATTGCTTTATCCCAGACAATCTTAGCCCCGGTAGCTATTACCGTAAAACCAATAAGTCCGGCTAAACCTCCTATCCCCATAAAACCGGTCACCGCGACACCTGCTGCTGTTGCCAAGCCAGTTCCTGCAGATTCAGTTGCTACAGCTTTTGCGGCTTCACAAGAGGTCATTTTGCCTTCTTTTACTGCAATTGTACCTCTGACAGCTGCGACTGTTCCGCCTACTAAGGCTCCTGTGGCTGCGGCTGAGGCGGTAACAATTGGAAGAAGTCTTGTAGTTGTTGTCATAATTAATCTCCTTGTTTTGATGAAATCTAAGTTTTGCTCACTTTATTTGTTTGATTACTCCGTTTGCATATTTTTGAAAAACACTACTATTGAGTTTCAATTGCAGTCTTTATTTGTGTCATTCGTTTTAATTTAAAGTTGACATTTATTATCATTTGAGAATAACCATCAATTTCAAAATCAAATAAAAAGGTTCGGCACTCTATATGGAAATGTTAAGCCCCCAGCATCTTTTCTTAGAATATTTGTCAAAAAATAAAATGGTAGCGACTGAACAGCGCAGAGTTGTTTTAGAGGTCTTTCTGGAAATGGTAGGACATTATTCCAGTGAGGAGCTGTATATGAAAGTCCGTGAGCGTGACTCCACAATCAGCTCTGCAACTGTTTACAGAACTATTAAGTTGTTAGTGGAGAGCCGGATCGCCGAGCCGATGGATTTTGGTGATGGTGTTGTTCGTTTCGAATGCTGTGGACGGAAGCAGCATCATGATCATCTTGTCTGCATTCAGTGCGGGAAGAAGGTTGATGTTGTAGATAAAGATATTGAAGAGCTGCAGAGAGTAATGGGGGCAAGACACGGTTTTTCACTTAAGCGTCATAAGATGATTTTGTTTGGAATATGTTCCGATTGCAGAAAGCCATAGCTTTGCAAAAGAATATTATTATCACTTGCAATGTTTGATGCGTCGGCAGGCGTTGGATATTCTACTGCTTTAATTTAAATACAGGAGTAAAGTATGAGTTTTGGAAGGTTTTTATTTGTTTCCGGCACTGCAACTATTGTGGGGTTAGCTGCCTATTCAGTATACAAGTCAGGTGGCGTGCGCCCGGCTTTGACTAATGTTGTGAAGTCTTCAGTTAAAGCTGGAAATTGGGCCAGCCAGAAATATTCAAAGACCAAAGGTGATGTTGAGCGGATGGTGGCAGAAGCCAAGGCTGATATCGCTGGAGGAGTTGAATCCTGATAATCTTTTCGCTGCCTTATTGCTAAAGCTGCTAGCTGTCCTCTTTTGTAGTGAGCTGGATGATGGACATATTCGGCAACAGGTATTGCAAGCGTGTTCGATTATCGATCAATGTTCAGGTCTTGAACATCAATAATTCCCGATTTTAGAGTATTGTTGTTGTATTTATCTGATTAATTCAGGCTAATAGCCATAAATGCCACTGAGGCATACTCCTTGCTTAATTGCAGTATCTTAACATTTAACATAGGAGTTAACTCATGGATGCAGCAGAAAAAGCTTCAATGACTTTGGCCAAGATGATGAAAAATGCCGGTGACGTTTTTCCCAAGTATCTGGCTTTTACAAAGGAAATAAGCGAGTACGGTCCAATTGACCATAAGACACAGGAATTGATTCACGTTGCATGTTCTATGATGTCCCAGTGCGAAATGTGTATTTCTCTGCATATTCAAGGTGCAGCCAGTCATGGAGCCACCAAGGAAGAAATTATGCAGGCTGCAATGCTGGCTATATCAATGGGCGGTTCGCCTAAGGTTATGTATATGCATTATGTTTTCGACGAACTGGAAGATCTGTTTGATTAATCCAGCGAGGGTAGGGTATTATTCCGGGGCGGAGAAAAGTCTTTCTCTGTCCCGGAAATTGATTTTTTAAGGTACTATAAAACTGATAAGCAGGGATATTTAATGATAGAAATTAAGACACATGCGAAGATTGACCGCTCACTGTGCGGGGAACCTGTCATGGTGAAAGACGGATGCAGTGAAGTTCATTTGAAGTGTGGTAACTGCATGGCTGCTGATGAAAGCGGTCTTGTGCACGGAGGTTTTATATTCGGATTGGCTGATTATGCTGCAATGCTTGCAGTAAACCACCCAAATGTTGTTTTAGGTGCTGCTGAAACCCGCTTTTTAAAACCATCACGTATAACTGATACCTTAATAGCCAAAGCAAATGATACAACCCCTCAGGATCGCAAACATCTCGTTCAGGTAGAAGTCTTTTGCGGTGATGAACTTGTATTTACAGGAATGTTTACCTGTTTTGTTACCAAACAGCATATTTTGGCAGATTCTTAGCAACGATACTATCTGGACGCAGAGCCACCCATTACAGTGCGGCTCTTGCGTGACGGCGTTTTATCAGCTGAACAGTTTGTCACCGCTGACGTTGTTTAAACCAGGATGAATATCAAAACGGACTACACCTACAGGGACATCAACGGCAGCAGCTACTCGTGCTGTTCCGACTGATCCGAACCCTCCGCAAAGCTCAATAGCGGCGATGCCTTCTTTTTCAACAAGTTCACGGGCCAAATCTTCAGCCTGATCATAATTACTTACAGCGATTGCAAGCAGTTCTACGCCTTCGGTAATAACCCAGTTTCTATGTTGTTTGGGATCACCGCCTGGTGCAACGAATATAAAAGCGGCTTTAAGTGGATTGCTCATGCTATTTCCTCTAATTAAAGTTAACGGAATAAACCTTTCTTTCCAGCCAGTGACATTGTTTTTTGCACATCTATGACCATTGGTCCATCAGTATTGAGTCGTATGCCTGCACATTTATTGTCTTTGATCTCGATTTCCCGTTCTCCGTCAACAGCAATGAGGCCGGAAGTGGAAGTAATGGGGAATATTTCTCCGGGAGCCATTTCTGTCATATCAATAACTGGGACATCAGCGAACATTCCCGGGGCTATAGGGGCAGTAACCTTTATAGAAGCTGACTTTCCAAGCTTTAGAGACATACCGCACGGTTCTTCGGGAAGAATTTCCCGAAATTGACCGCCAATGGCTGAGAGTCCTATTGATGATGCGCTGCATCTTGTCAGGAAAAGCTGTGGAACTTTCTCCATGTGCCAGACCGCTTTCGAGGCCAGAAAAACATCATCGTATACAGCTACATCAACCAGAGCGATATCCACTAGCCGGTCATCTTGTAAGATGTCGAACATACAGGATTTATAGCAGCATTCTTCCTTTGGTAGACTGCCGCAGGCCACAAGACCTGCGGCAAGTCCTGCAATAGTAGCTTCGCACATGATGGGGAAGACATTATTTGTTCCTGTTGAAAGCGGAAGAATAGGAACGGATAATGTCCCTTTACAGGTAACACGGCTGGTTCCGTCACCTCCAAGTACAATGAGGCTTTTGGCTCCCAGTGTCTCCATAATGCCTGCTGCAATGGTTGTATCTGTCTGGTTGTTTCGGATGGGCATCTCTATCGCTTCAACCTGAATGGATGGAGAAATAGAATTGAGAGCACGAGGAATTATTGCATATGAATCAGGCATGTAGAGAACCTTTTTTACGCCAGCCCTCTCAAGACCTAAAATCAACCGCCGTACCATGCGTACTTTTTCCTGATTATCAAAAACACTGCCGTGAGCCACTAGACGGCGAATATCTTTACCGGAAGCTGGGTTAGCTAATATTGCGGCAACGCTCAAGGATATACCCTCGTGAAGTTAGTCCGGGAAACAGTATAGAAGCTTCCCGGACTTTTTATATGACTTGTATTAACGGATACTCTTAACGGCTTCGATGATGTTTTTTACTCCGGGGATATAATGCTGTTCCAGCGGAGGAGAGAATGGGACCGGACAGAAAGGAGCTCCAACTCTTTTAATAGGTGCATCAAGGTAATCAATAGCTTCTTCAGCTACAATGGCTGCAATCTCTGCTCCCGGACCGGAGAACTGGACTGCTTCATGGACTACGACCAGTGCGTGAGTCTTTTTCACTGATTCAAGGATAGTCTCCTTATCTAGAGGGAGAACGCAACGAGGGTCAACAACTTCAGCATTAATGCCGTCTGCTTTCAGTTTTTCTGCTGCTTCAAGAGCTGCATAGACCATCTGTGAAGTCGCAACAATTGTTACATCACTGCCTTCACGTTTGATGTCAGCCTTGCCTATTTCGATAGTGTAGCTTTCGTCTGGAACTTCGCCGGTAACGCCGTAAAGCATTTTATGTTCAAGAAATACTACAGGATTATCGTCACGAATAGCACTTATCAGCAAACCCTTAGCATCATATGGGGTGGACGGAATGGCAACTTTGAGTCCTGGGATATTCATGAACCATGATTCAAGACATTGTGAATGCTGAGCTGCGGCGCCGATACCTGCTCCTTGCGGAGCACGCAGTGTCATAGGCACAGTGGTTTTACCGCCGAACATGTAGCGCATTTTGGCAGCCTGATTAAAAAGCTGGTCCATTGACACCCCGATAAAGTCTACAAACATCAATTCTGCTACCGGGCGAAGTCCGCATGCAGCAGCTCCTGTAGCTGCGCCGACGATTACGCTTTCGGTAATAGGTGTATCCATTACCCGGTCGCAGCCGAACTGATCAAAAAGCCCTTGAGTAACGCCAAAGCAACCACCAAATTGCCCCACGTCTTCGCCGAGAATGAACACATTCTCATCGCGCTCCATTTCCTGTCTCAATGCTTCATTGAGTGCTTGAAGATATGTTTTTTCGGACATGATTTTCTCCGTTGGATTAAATATGGATTCGTAAAAGATAACGCAGCTGTTCTAAGCGTACACATCGTCCATAAGCGCACTGGCGGAAGGCATGGGGCTTTCCTTTGCATAAACAACAGCCTCATCGACTGCTTTTTCAATCTGCGCTTTAATTTTTTCCGCTTCATCTTTGGTAAAAGTTTTGTTTTCAATAAGCTTGGATTCGAAGCGGGGGATTGGATCCTTTGCCTTCCATTCTTCAAGTTCTTCTACGCAGCGGTAGGTGCAGGCATCGCCTTCGAAATGGCCGCGCCAGCGGTAAGTCTTGCATTCTACCAGGGAAGGACCTTCACCTTTGCGGGCTCGTTTGACAGCTTCGGAGATAGCTTCATACACAGCGAGTACATCGTTGCCATCAACAACTACACCCGGCATATCGTATGCTGCGGCGCGGTCGGCGATGTCTACTACTGCCATGGATTTACACTGCGGGCAGGAGATGCCGTATCCGTTATTTTCATTGACAAAGACCAGCGGGAGTTTCCATGCGCTGGCAAGGTTCAGGGATTCCTGAGTGGTTCCCTGATTAGAGGCGCCGTCTCCGAAAAAGCACATGGCCACATCATTATTTTTTCTGTATTTTGCAGCCAGAGCAGCTCCTGCAGCCAAAGGACCGCCTCCTCCAACAATGCCGTTTGCTCCGAGAATTCCCAGATCCAAATCAGCAATGTGCATGGAACCGCCTTTACCTTTACAATATCCGGTCTTTTTACCGAAGATCTCTGCCATCATCAGTTTAAGGTCGCCGCCTTTGGCTAAAAGATGACCATGCCCGCGGTGAGTACTGGTAATCATGTCGTTATCTGTCAGCGCAGCGCAGGCACCAGTAGCAACTGCCTCTTCACCTAAGTAAAGATGTACGAAACCGGGAATTTCGCTTGCAGCGAAAAGTTCCTGTAATCTCAGCTCGAAAAGCCGAATCTTATTCATAGTTTCGTACATATTAATCAATGTCTTCTTGCTAAGAGCCATTGTTTTCACTCCTCTGAGTTATTCGGCCCGGGCGTTACTTCCGCAAGGCCTGTTTCTCCGATACTTAAATTCCCGCATCCGATAATTCCATTTCTATAGAAATGGTGAGGGCTGCACACGCAACGACAATATTGCTGACACCGGGAGCAAAACACGGAACTTCAATCCCCGGCACACTCAAGCCGCCTTCAGTCATGTTCAGCGAGGTCTCACCTATAGGAATGCTGGCAAGTACAGCTTCTTGATCAACTTCATCAGGAAAAGGCACGGCTATATCAGCGTGAACATAAACACCTTGAAACTTGTCTCGACCGCAGATTTCCACAATACCGCACAAACATATCCGTGACACTGCGTCACGGACGGCACGGACAGCGGCCTTGGTCATGTCTTCTCCGTGCAAATCAGCAGCATAGCCCAGTTCAATAGCGAATCGTTTTCGTGCCATAGCTCACCTACATTATCATCAGACCGGGATTCTCAAGCATGTCTCCCAGTTCGCGCAGGAAGGACATAGCTGGAGCTCCGTCAGTGGTCATGTGGTTGAATGTCAGTGAAAGGGTCATCATCTGCCTGATCTTGATTTCACCGTCTTTTACCGCAGGTTTTTCTACGATGCGGCCAACACCGAGTATTCCTGTTTCCGGAGGATTGAGAACAGGGGTGAATCCGTCTACGCCAAGCATGCTGACGTTGCTTATAGTGAACGTTCCTCCACTGAGTTCATCCATATCCAGTCCACCGGAGCGGGAGCGGCCGGCTACATCCCTGATTTTGGTCTTAAGCTCATCAAGTGTGAAAGTGTCAGCCAGTTTAACTTTAGGCACAATAAGTCCATTTGGCAGGGCAACGGCAATGCCTAGATTGACATGTTCATGAATATGGATTCCATCGTCCTGAAGTGTGGAATTCATGATTGGATGACGTTTGAGGGCACGGCATACTGCGTAGGAAATGATATCGTTGTATGACAGCCTGTATTCAGCGTTGCGCTTATTCCGTTTGAGAAGCGTGCTGCGGAGGTTAACCATCTCTGTTACATCAAGTTCTACAAACACAGATAGCTGAGCAGCATTGGTTAAGCTGGCGTGCATGTTGTCTGCGATTATCTTGCGGATACCTTCCATGGGGATGATGGTATCTTTGGGTTCTGCCTGAGATGCCGGGGCAGGTTGATCTGCAGCTGGGTTCATTGCTCTCAGGATGTCGGCTTTGGTTATTTTGCCGTCTTCTCCTGTGCCTGCAACCTGACTGAGGTCAATGCCTTTTTTACGGGCAAATTCGATAGCCTTAGGACTTGCATTGATACCGGCGAAGTCGGCATCAGCTGCGGCCTGAACATCTTTCATTGTAATCGAGCCATTAGGACCTGTGCCGGTTACCGCCGAAATGGCAATATTCAGGTCTTTGGCAAGCTTACGGGCTGCAGGCATGGCCCGGACGAATTCGCCGTTTTCTGCCTGAGCAGCAACAGGGCTGGATGCTGTTTCTTTCTCTTCTGCGCTGGCGGACGCTTCTGGAGCACTGTCAGCAGCACCGCTGGCAATTTTATCAGGTGTTTCACCGGGGGCTGCAATTATTGCGAGTACAGCCTGAACATCGGCTGTTTCGCCTTCCTGCACAATTATTTGAGCCAATACACCACTGGCTGAAGCTTCCACTGAGTTGGTAATTTTGTCAGTTTCTACCTCAAATAAAGGTTCACCGGCCTCGACCGATTCTCCTTCGCCTTTGAGCCAGCGAACGACTTTACCTTCCTTCATGGTCAAGCCCCATTTGGGCATGATCACTTGTTGAGCCATGACCAATCCTCCTATTGTTTTTATCGTGTTGGGACAGAAGGATTGCAATGGGGATGCCAACGTTATAATGCTATTTATTTCAGTATGATAAATAATATTTTACTGCACTGCTTTAAAATTATGTTCAGGAGTTGAACAACTAAACCAAACACTCTCAAAAGAGGGCTTAAATTCTTTTATCATACCGATATTAATAAGTTTAGTTGTATGAAGTGGATGCTGTTGTGTTCGAAATATGAACACTTGACAGTAAGTACTTAGATGGGTCAGGAAATTCATACTGTTATAATTTTTTTCGTTTTATTGCGGAGGCTGAGAATGCATAAACTGCTTAGAGACGATAATGGATTTGAAATTTGTGCGGCTAATGCTGATAACACGGCATCTGCAGAGCTCAAGATGACTGAGCCTCGCGGGTTGCGTGGGCCTCAGGTAGACTATTCCAAGTGGAAAAGATTCGTGGATGGCCGGCAGGTCAATCTGGGGCATCTAGACAAAAATATAGTTGATTCATGGACTCGCTGTATGGCTATGTCTATTGATCCGGCTCCAAGAAGCTGTTGGGACTTCACTCCAATGTCAGAATTGGAACCATTTACCTCCACTCTTAGAAGAATCTGCAAGGATGTTGAGAAAACAGCCTATGAAGCTATTCGCGGCAAAGGTTTGTTGATGACATATACTAATGCCAAGGGGCGGGTCGGCCGTACGTGCGGAGATCTCGAGATTCTTCGCGAGGCGGATAGACTGAACTTTGGCCCGGGGGCGAATTGGGCTGAAGAAAGTGTTGGCACGAATGCCATAGGAACGACTTTGGTTACAGGTCTTCCAATGCAGGTCTTTGGAGAAGAACATTTCTGCCGCAGTCATCATAGTTGGAGCTGTACAGCCGCTCCCATATTTGGACCTCAAGGTAATATATGGGGATGTTTTGATATCTCAGGACCAAAAACATCAGATCATAGCAAGAGCCTAGAACTTGTTCTTCAGGCAACTAGAGCACTGGAACAACGTCTTTGCCGACTTTATTGCTCCGAACTGGAAGGTCAATTAGGGTCTCTTTTTTCTTCAATGTTCAATTCAGTAATGACTGGAATTCTGTCTCTTGATAAATCAGGAAATATTCTCAGCGCTAACAGTGCTGCTGAGGTTTTACTGGGTAATCCGTGGGGAACGTTGCAGGGCCGGCGGGCAGAGGAATTCTTTGATTATGAAGAATTCCTTAGCAAAGCAAAAAAATCTTCCAAACGCGAGCCTATAGTTATGCGTTGCAGGATAAACCCGGACTTATATGTTAGGGCCTTATATATTTTCAGTCCAACGGGAACACACCTGGATACAATAGTAAGTATCTGCGAGAAACAATCCGCACATCAATTTGCTGTACCTGCTCGAAAAGCATTAAATGAACCATCTCAATCCGAGAAATCCCCTAAAGGTTTTGAACATATCCTACATGCAAGCAGCGCTATGCGTCAGGCAATTCGACAGGCAGCGATGGCTTCACGAACTCCTTCAACAGTAATATTATATGGAGAGTCAGGGACAGGTAAAGAATTGTTTGCCAGAGGAATCCATCAAGCAGGACCTCGCTCCGGTAATCCATTCGTTGCTGTGAATTGCGGTGCTTTTTCTGAGGAGCTGGTTCAAAGTGAGCTATTCGGATATTGCGGAGGATCTTTCACTGGAGCAGCTAAAAAAGGGCGTTTAGGCAAATTTCAATTGGCTGATAAGGGTGTTTTATTTCTGGATGAAATTTCGGAAATGCCTTTTTCACAACAAGTTAATCTGCTCAGGGCATTAGAGGAAAGAGCTGTTGTGCCTGTCGGAGGAACCACTCCTCAGCCTGTGGATGTAAAAATAATCGCTGCCACCAATAAGGATTTATCAGGGCTTGTCGAGCAAGGGTTTTTCCGAGAGGATTTATTTTATCGCCTTAATGTTGTAGGGGTTACTCTTCCTCCTCTACGAGACAGGGGAACTGATATTGTTTTGCTTGCTGAGTATCACTTGGACCGTTTGTGTACCGAATTCGGTATTCCCTGTGAAGGAATGCTTACAGAGGTCAGTGATGTGCTTATGTCCTATAACTGGCCCGGAAACGTTCGAGAATTGGTAAACTGTATTGAATATGCTGTGAATAATCTGTCAGGAGTACAGTTAAAAGCAGAGCATCTGCCTCCGTACCTTATAGAGAAAACTACAAATCAGGTAATGAGTCATCGCCCGGCTTTAAGCAGTGGCTTTCAGCTCAAAAAAAGAGAAGAAGATGCAATTCGCGAGGCGTTGAATTTTCATGAGGGCAATATCAGCAAAACGGCTAAGGCTTTAGGAATCGGTCGCAACACCCTTTATTCCAAAATGGAGCGCCATCACATACATGTTTAATCTTGTAAATGTTTTCTAGCGGTTATATGAAATCAGATGTAATATTTTAGAATAAGTTCATATTTATATATTTCTAAACAGCCCGGGCGTACACTCAAGGACAAACACCCGGGCGTTACTTTGGCCGCTAAGTCCTACTCACCAGGTCTTACGATGATTTTGATATTATCATCTTTGTTGTTAATCAGTTCCTGGAAGCCCTTTTTCACAATGTCTTCTAAATCTATTCGACCTGTGATCATAGGCTCAGCTTTGAGTTGACCGCTAGCCAGAAGAGTGGATACTCCCTGAAAATCACTCAAGGTATATGCCAGAGTGCCGATTACTCGCTTATCTGTTCCGCTTAAGCTGAAGAAATTAAAAGAACTTGGTTCTTCAAAAATGCCGACAATTACGGCCCTGCCTGCATTTCTGATGACGTCTATAGCCAGTGGTCCGGTAAATTTATTGCCGACGCATTCAAATGAAACATCTGCACCTGAGCCGTTAGTCATGGCTTTAATTTCAGCAACAGGATCACATTCATTAGGATTGAGCATTACGTCAGCGCCGCATTCTATGGCTTTGGCTGTACGGGCATTAGACATCTCCAGCATAATAATTTTACCAGCACCAGCCGCTTTTGCGGCCATGAGAGTTCCAAGACCGATAGTACCTGCTCCTATAATAACAACCGTCTCTCCTAAAATGGAGCCAGCTTCACGCACAGCTTTAAAACCTGTGGCCAATGGTTCAATCAATGCTCCTGCTTCGGGAGAAACACCTTTTGGCAACACAAAACAGAGCTCACTGGGAATGTTCACATATTTTGCAAAAGCACCGTCATTGTGCAATCCGGTGAATGCAAGCTTTTCACAGACATTATAACGTCCCGCTCGGCATGTTACACATTCTCCACAGTGTTGACAGGCATCTGGAGCTACAAAGTCTCCAACACTTACATTGGAAACTCCTTCTCCGACCTCAACTACTGTTCCAGTGAACTCATGCCCAAGGATCACACTACCTTGTTTTCCTGTTAAAGGATGTGGAGCCTCAGTCGGTATAAAAACCGGTCCAGCCACAAATTCGTGCAGATCAGAGCCACATATTCCGCACCAGTCTACTTTTATTTTTACCCATCCGGCTGGAGGGAAAGGGGGAACAGGTACTGTCTCTACACGCACATCCTGTTTTCCGTGCCAAACGGCAGCTCGCATTGTCTCGCTCATTGGTCCTCTCTTTGTTTTTCAGTTATAGAACGTACTGATCGCAACTAACGGGATCTCAAATAGCTTGACCTGCTTTTGCACCGGGTATGCCAAAAAAACATAAAAATTTCTGATGTGACTTTAATCGCAGAAGATATATTTTATGCTCAAAAATATCATAAAGTTATATACATCTACAGTGTAGGAAGAAGTTGCAGAAGACTGAATATCTGACTTTTCGATAAAGAATTTAGGAATTAAGAATGCGCTCTGAAATTGAACAGCTAAAAGAAAATGTTCAATTTAAGAACAGCAGATTGAAGACGTATATGTTTCAATAAGAGTGGAGTGATGGGGAATGTTATTTCTTAGCATGGACCGATAAGAATATACTGCTATTTTCTGCATTAAGAACATGAGTTTGGATATCGGGACGTTCATATCGTTGAATGTCACGTTTAACCATAAATGAAAATTGCATGGTATCCTCGTCAGCAGGAGGCATATGGTAAATCACAGTCGTGGCAGGCTTGAATATTTCATTGATTATAGCTTGGCCACCTGGATTATGATAAAAAATAGGGTTTACGAAGACTGCATCCAGATTCACTTCAGCAAGAGCTTTTTCAAAAAAGTCTGATACGTAGTCAGCATCTCCGGTAAATAAGAGATTCATACCTTTCAATGTTAGCAAAAAACAATCATTACGAATGTCTTCATATTGTGGTCCCATATGGCGTGATCCAATTGTTGTGACAGACAAGTCTTCAGTAAGTTCAATATATTTTGATTTTCCAGGTTCCAACCCCATGGACCAGCAGGGAATTTCTTGTATTCTTGCATGGTTGAATAGAAATACCAAGTCCGAAGATCCGTCCCTTTCGCAGGGAAGAAACAGTCCTTTAACAGAGCGGCACTGAATATGTTTCAATACATATTGTGGTGTAAAATGATCTGGGTGTTCATGTGTGAATAGCAGGTAGTCAAGATTCTGGAAAAGACCTTCCCCATAACGCATCTGTCTCATATCAACTTTAGAAACCCGGCTGAATGGATGTCCTTCCTCATGGTGGATTCCATCCACAAGGATTCCTGTCCCATTATACTCAACCAGTACTCCGGCGTTAGCGATAAGGGTTATTTTGATCAGATCGGTCATTTTCAATCCGTCCTAAAAAGCGTCATGAAGAAACATATTTTCCATGACGCTTATTGAATAACTATGCATTTAGTTGCGCAAAACTTTCGGCAGCATGATATGAACTGCGGACCAAAGGTCCTGACACAACCTGTCTGAATCCGAGCTCTTCACCAATCCCTGACAGCTCATCAAATTTATCCGGGTGCACATATTCTACCACAGGGTGGTGCTGGGAAGAAGGGCGCAGATATTGTCCCAGTGTCAGAGTCTTGCAGCCAACCTTAAGCAGATCGATCATAACCCCGATAACTTCCTCCTGAGTCTCACCTAATCCGAGCATCAAACCAGACTTAGTCATTATTTGTTCATCCGGGCATATTGACGCCACATTCTTTAGCAGTTGCAAGGACTGTTCGTATCTGGCCCCCGGTCTCACTGTCGGGTAAATGCGTGGAACTGTTTCAATATTGTGATTGAGGACATGCGGAGCTGCTGCGATGACCTGTTTAAGAGGAGCATCCTGCCCTCCGAAATCTGGAATGAGGACTTCAACTGTTGCTTCAGGGTTCTCCTGTCTGATGGCATGTATTGTCGCAGCAAATTGTCCAGCTCCTCCGTCCGGCAGGTCATCACGGGTAACAGAAGTTACAACAACATGTTTCAAGCCCAGCTGCTTGGCTGTTAAACCTACCATCTCCGGTTCATTGGGGTCGGGGCTACATGGTTTACCATGTGTGACAGCACAAAAAGCACAGTTGCGTGTACAGATGTCTCCTAAAATCATGAATGTGCATGTTTTATTGGCAAAGCATTCACCTATATTAGGACACTGAGCACTTTCACATACAGAATGTAGCTGGCCCTTACTCAGTAATGCCTGAATCTGGTTCATATCGTTTGCGTTGGGAGCTGGAATTACCAGCCAGTTAGGCTTGTTCACGGCAGTTCTCCTTAATTAGATGTTCCAGATTAGCCGGGCTAAGAGAAATTTGGAAAATGTCTGAAAAGTTTTTGCGCATTTTATTTCGCACGGAGTCTATATCTATGGGATGCCCAAGTATCTGGGCCATAGAAGTTACTCCATGGGCAGTAATTCCACAGGGAACAATATATGAAAAATGTTCAAGATCTGGACATACATTAAGCGCAATGCCGTGCATTGTGGTCCATTTTCGAACAGCAATTCCCATCGCACCGATCTTTTGATCACCGACCCACACTCCTGGGTATTTCGGCTTGCGGTCTCCGACTATACCGAATTCACCAATAGTCCGGATCATAACTTCTTCCATTTTGCGGGCATGAGCATGGAGGTCTCTGTTTTCTCCCTTCAGTGATAATATAGGGTAGCATACAAGCTGTCCGGGGCCATGATAAGTGATATTACCGCCTCTCATTGTGTCATGTATGGTAATGCCTTGTTTTTCCAAGATTTTATTGTTTACAAGAATATTATGGTGCCCTCCGCTGCGGCCTACGGTAAAGCAGGGAGAGTGTTCCAGCAAAATTACAACATCAGGAATAAGTCCCTGCTGCCTTTTGCTGCAAAGAGCTTCCTGCAGCTCCGTCATCTCGGCATAATCGCGTCTGGAAAATTCCAGCCATGCACCGCTGTGAGTATTTTTTTTGTCTTGATCTTTCATGATTTTTGTTTGGATTATGGTGAAAGAAGTTTGATATTAAAAAGCAACTTGCATGCCAGAAGTTAAGCGTAGGCAATAAAAAAAGGCTGTGAGGTTAACCTCACAGCCCGATGGCAAGCATTTAAAAACAGTCAGTCTTTTTTAGAACAGTATTTACTGAATACTAATCCCCGAGTACCGTTTTAATACATGTATTCGTAATCATAGTAATTGCAGGAATGATACTTTTAAGCTCAGTATATTCATCTTCGCGGTGAGAATTAGCGCCAACTGTCCCCATGCCGTCAATGGTTGTGATACCTCTGGCTGCGGTCCAGTTGCCATCAGAGCAGCCTCCTGTGGAAATATATGCGGGATCGAGCCCGAGCTTGCGGCCTTCTTCAGCAAGGACATTCCACAGCTCAACTGTTTTATCTGTATACTCCATGGGAGGACGGTCAACACCACCTGTGATTTCTATGGAAGTGTTCTCAACATAATTTTTATTTGGCAGTTCATTGAAGAAATTTTCCACTATCTTCATTTCTTCTTTTGTGCCAACCCGCACGTCAACATCAAGAACGGCTTCATCAGGAATGATATTTGTTTTTTCTCCGCTGCGTATAACTGTGCACTGGGCCGTAATATCTCCATCAAGATCGTTCAGGGCATGTATAGACGGAATATGGCTGGCCAGTTCTACAAGAGCATTCGCTCCTTTTTCCGGATCAGCTCCTGCGTGGGATGAAATTCCTTTTGCAGTAATTTTGACCCTTCCTCCTCCTTTGCGGTGCAGCACATGGCGGAATTCTAAGCGACATGGTTCAAAGACGAATACTCTGTCACAGTTCTCAGATGTTTTTTCAATCCATGGGCGGGAGTCAGGAGAGCCGATTTCCTCATCGCCGTTAAAGGCGATACATATGGCAATCTTGTCCAGCAACCCTCGTTCTTTTAATTGCTCAACAACATATAGAGCTACCAACAGTCCGCCTTTCATATCGCTGACGCCAGGACCCAGTCCATGCCCATCCTTGGTTGAGAAAGGGCGTTTGGCAGCTTCTCCAGTGGGGAAAACCGTGTCCATATGTCCGAGGAACATGAAATCAAAGCGTCCATTCTTAGATGCTGTGCAGGCCTTGAGGCAGGGAGTACGGTCTTTTCCTTCAAAGGTTATTTTCGCTTCAAGACCAAGATCTTCAAGACGTTTTTTTAGAATTTCAGCCACGTCGGCAACGCCGTCTTTGTTTTCTGTTGCGCTGTCGGTGTTAACCAGTGTTTCGAGCTCGGCCAGAAAGTGGTCGTAAGTATTCTGTTCTTGTTCAGTCATTACTAATGTCCGTGTAAATTTGAGTCTACCAGATACGGATTAGCGGCTCAGTTTAGGGTTCAGTTCATCGCGAAGCCAGTCAGCAAATAAGTTTATGCCTACAACAAGCAGAATCAGTGCTGCTCCCGGGAAAAGGGTCATCCACCACATGCCTGCGTAGATGTAGTTCTTTCCTATTGCGATCATCATACCGAGTGAAGGTTCTGTTAATGGAACACCAACCCCTAGAAAGCTAAGTGTAGCTTCAAGCATGATGACCACAGCAAGGTCCACTGCCATGACAACCATAATTGGAGGCAGGGCATTGGGCAGAATGTGCTGGAAAAGAATTCGGAAATCTTTAGCACCGGATGATTTTGCAGCCATTACATAGGGGTTGTTTTTTATTTCAAGCACACTGCCGCGGATGGTTCGGGCGTATTTTACCCAGTCTGCAATGCATATAGCGAAGATGACAGTTGCAATTCCTCTGGTGTCAAAAACACCGAGCAGCAGTACAGCCAGCAAGGTTGTGGAGAAAGAAAAAACAGTATCAGCGCAACGCATTACGAAGGTGTCAATCAGCCCTCCGTAATAGCCTGCAACCATGCCTAGAGCTATTCCTATACTGCCGGCAACTGTAACTACAGATCCTCCTACAATAAGAGAGGTCCGCATTCCATATAGTATGGTTGACAGTATTCCGCGTCCCTGATCATCTGTTCCCAATGGAAAAGATAAGGAGCCTCCGTCCAGCCAGCACGGCGGCATGAGGTAGTTACCAAGATCAACTGAGCTCAGGTCGTACGGGTTCATAGGCGCCAGTACATGGGCGAAGATCCCTATTAAAATGAACAGCAACAGGATGAATGCACCGATCATTGCCGGTTTGTCGCTTCTGAAGCTGCGTAAACGCTTTTGGAGAAGTGGGCGGTTCATATTTTAACTCTAGTCGTAGCGAATTTTTGGATTGAGCAATGCATACAGCAGGTCAACCGCGATGTTGATGGACAAAATTATGGTTGATGCCAGCATAATGTACGTAACGATAATAGGTTGGTCTGTCTCGAAAATAGAGGTCAGGAGCAGGTTGCCCATCCCCGGCCACTGGAAGATTGTTTCGGTGACGATCGAGAATGCTATCAGCTCGCCGAATGAGAGTCCTGCAATTGTAACTACAGGGATCATTACGTTGCGCAGAGCGTGCTTCATTATTACCTTGAAAGGGGAAAGTCCTTTGGCCCATGCCGTTTTAATGTACTCCTCTCCCATAACTTCACGCATACCTGCCCTAGTCAGTCTGAGCATTACTGCAAGCTGGTAACCGGAAAGGGTCAGTGCCGGCAGAATAATATGTTTCAGTCCGTCCATGGTAAGCAGTCCGGTGCGCCATGGTCCTATCATTACGGTATCCCCCCTGCCGAATGAGGGAAGGATGTCCAGATATACGGAGAAAAACATAACCAGCAGAATACCTATCAGGAACGTTGGTATAGAAATGCCCATAAGTGAGCCTGCCATAATCATTCTGCTCATGAATCCGGTCGGCCAGATAGAAACCACAATCCCCAGTCCTACTCCGACTACAAAAGATATGAAGATGGCAGACAAGGCCAGTTCAAATGTGGCGGGAAAGCGTTCAAGTATAGTGTCCAGCGCATCCACCTGACTGATGTAGGATTTGCCGAAGTCGCCTTTAAGCACTCCGCCGATAAATTTTATGTATTGAATATGGGGGGGCTGATCCAGTCCGTATGCCTGCCGAACCATTTCCTGCTCCTGCTGGGTGGCGTATTTGCCTGCCAGCATAAGTACCGGATCACCGGTATAGCGGAAGAGGCAGAAACATACGAATGAGACAGCCAGCAGAACCATAAGCCCCTGCAACAATCTTCGAAAAATATATGATGCCATAATGAGTAGTGTAGGGCCGCCGCAGCGGCCCTGTGATTCTATATGTTATTTGATTTCTTTAGCTACGACCCAACGGTCTGGGCGTGGGCTGAATTTAATACCCTTGCCTTTAGCAACTGCGTACATGTCTTCTTGGTAATGGAGAGGAATGAAAGCTACATCTTCCATAACCATTTTATTGATCTTCTGAAGAGCTTTTTCGCGCTCGCCGCGGTCGAGGATAGATGCGGAGTCGATGATCAGTTTGTCAACTTCAGGGTTTGAATAAACAGCACCATTGTATCCGCCCATACCTTTGTCTTTATCCCAGGTATGTACGTTCTTCTCTGCAGTACGGCCGAAGTCGTATGAACCGTCAAACCAGCCGATCAGGTAGAAAGGATGTTTGAAGTTTGCTGTTTCATCAAAGAAGATGGATTTTGGTTTTACATCAAGTTTGGCTTTCAGACCGATTCTGGAGAGGTATTTTACAATGGCTTCGCAGATTTTTTCATCGTTGATGTAACGGTCGTTAGGGCCAGCGAGAGTGATTTCGAAGCCATCTTTGTAGCCGGCTTCAGCGAGAAGTTTTTTAGCAAGCTCAGGATTATATTCAAGGCGTTTGATGGATGCATCGTAACCAATAGTAGGTACATCTGGAATCTGAGCAGATTTTGCTGCATGACCGTGCATTACTTTAGCAATGATCTCGTCTTCGTTAATAGCGTGAGCAAGAGCCTGACGGACACGTTTGTCAGCAAAAGGGGTTCCGGGCTTGTTGGAAACCTGTAAGTAGATGCAGCGACGAGCCGGACGAGTGATAGTTTCAATGTTGGGCATTTTGCTGATGCGGTCGTAGAGAGTCAACGGAACGCCGTTAACGATATCAACCTGATGACCGGCCAGAGCAGCAAAACGGGTTGCTTCCTCTACGATGGGGCGCATTTCTATTGTTTTATATTTCGGAGCGCCTTCCCAGTAGTCAGGATTGGCGTGCATGCGCAGGTAGGAACCTTTTACCCATTCATCAAATATGTATGCACCTGTTCCGATAGGACGGGTGTTGTAGTCTCCATCATCACGTTTAAGAGATGATTCTTTGTCTACAATAAACATTTGCGGCATGGTTTCAGCAAACCAGGGGACAGGTTTAACTGTATGGAAAATAACAGTATATTCATCCGGAGTATCAATGGAGGCAATGGAGTTACCCATATTCAGGAATCTGGAATATTTGGGGTCTTTCATGCGTTCGAAGGTAAATTTTACGTCTTCAGCATTGAATTTGTTACCGTTATGGAATTTAACGCCCTTACGAAGTTTGAATTCCCAGGTATTGCTGTCAACGCGTTTCCATTCAGTCGCCAGAGCAGAAGCTATCTTTCCGTCTGGAGCAGTACGCTGGAGCAGCCCGTCAAAGAAGTTTGACATATAAGAATAGTTTGCATCTGAAGAGTATGCATGAGGGTTCATGGATTTGGGCGGTGCGTCCATAGCAATGGTCAAATCAGCTTTAGCCATTGCAAGAGAGGGGAGTACAAGTGTTGCAATAAGAGTTGCAGCAACAATTAAGCGTTTCATCATTCAGCCTCCTAGTAAAAGTTATTATTTATTCATGCCGTTTATAATAAATGGCACGAAGCCTGATGTCCGTCACTGAAGTGGGTGACTGACGGAATTTTCTGCGAACAGATATCTTTTGCTTTGGGACAGCGCGTGTGAAAACGACATCCTGATGGCGGGTTTATAGGGCTGGGAACGTCTCCTGTCAGTATCTGCCGTTGTTTTTTTCGGCGCGGGTCAGCAATGGGCACGGCGGAAAGGAGAGCTTGAGTATAAGGGTGCTGGGCATTGCTGTAGATATCCATATATGATCCGGTTTCGACAACTTTTCCCAGATACATGACCACAATCCGGTCACAGATATATTCAACTACGGCAAGGTCGTGGGATATGATCATAAGTGAAAGATCAAACTGCTGTTTAAGGTCCATAAGCAGATTGATTATCTGAGCCTGAATAGATACATCCAGCGCGGAAACAGGCTCGTCACCGATAATCACTGATGGATCGAGAGCCAGAGCTCTTGCGATGCCCAGACGTTGTCTTTGTCCACCTGAAAATTCATGAGGGTAACGCATTCCTTGGTCCGGGTTCATACCCACGGTCTTAAGCAGGAAAGCCAATCTGTCCTCACGCTCGCTGCCTGTGTACATTTTGTGAACATCCATAGGATTGGATAGAATCTGGTTGACGTTCATACGCGGGTTCAGAGAGGAGTATGGGTCCTGAAAAATAAGCTGCATTTCTCTGCGTAGCGCTCGCAATTCTTTCGGAGACATTTCGTTCATGTCTCTACCTTTCCAGTAAACAGTGCCGCCGGTAGGTTCAATGAGCCGCATAGTTGCAAGACCGGCAGTGCTCTTTCCGCAACCTGATTCGCCAACTATGCCCAGAGTTTCGCCTTTGCGCAGTTCAAAGTCGATTCCGTCTACTGCGAAAACATGGCCAACGGTGCGGGAAAGCAGTCCTTTTTTGATAGGGAAATGGACCTTAAGGTCTTCAGCTTTTATTAAAGATTCAGTCATATTTTAGTTTGGGATATGCAACCAGCATCTTACTGCATGGCCGTCGTTGATTTCCGTGAGCTCAGGTTCTTTCTCTTGGCAAATAGGCAGGGCTTTAGGGCATCTTGCCTGAAATTTACACCCCTTAGGCAGGTCGTAAAGACTCGGAACCATACCTTTGATCTCCCGGAGTCTTTCAAATTTTCCTGCGGTGCGGCGGCCAAGTATTGGGGTAGAATCCAGCAGCCCCAGAGTGTAGGGATGAAGTGTGTTTTCAAAAAGCTCTATTGTCTCGGCTTGTTCGACAACTTTTCCTGCATACATGACGACGATGGAATCTGCGGTTTCGGCTATAACCCCAAGGTCGTGGGTTATCAGTTCCACCGCTGCACCTAAGTCGTCTTTAAGTTGCAGGATAAGGTCTAATATCTGGGCTTGTACGGTAACATCAAGTGCCGTTGTGGGTTCATCTGCAATGAGCACTTCTGGACTGCACGAAAGAGCCATGGCAATCATTATTCTCTGGCGCATTCCGCCGGACATTTGATGAGGATATTCTCCGACTCTTGATTGTGGAGCCGGAATCTGTACTTTGGCGAGCATTTCTATTGAAGCGTCCAGAGCATCTCTTTTATTCATGTTCCGGTGCAGTATGAACATTTCTGAAAGTTGATCGCCGATGGTGAAGACCGGGTTTAGAGACGTCATTGGCTCCTGAAAAATCATCGAAATACGGTTTCCCCGGATGTGGCGCATTTCGGCCATACTCAGCTTAGTCAGATCTTTTCCGTCAAAAAGTATTTCCCCGCCGACAATTTTTCCTGGAGGAGATGGTACAAGTCTCATTACCGATTGGGCAGTAACACTTTTACCGCAGCCGGATTCTCCAACTACTCCAAGTATTTTTCCTTTAGTCAGGGAAAATGTAGCTCCATCCACCGCTTTTGCTGTTCCGTCGGATGAAAAAAAATAAGTTTGGAGGTTGCTGATCTTTAATACTTCATTTTTGTCAACTGGTGTCATTTTTAAGTTCCGTTAGTCGAGGTGAATATCCTTAAAATGTTAATTAGTAAAAAATATCATCTTTAGTCAAATAAAATTATAACCTATGGTTTAAAAAAAAATTAAACCAAACTGTGCAAAAAAAAATTAGCAGGTATAGATTAAGTTTATATGTATCTAGAATAACTTCAGTTTAGATGTGGACATGAGCTCGTTCATAGCCTCTTCAAAAAAATGAGCGACTTTCCATTTTGTGAATTTATCATGAATATAGCTGTTGAACCCTTCAGGAGTATTACGGGAATCAGAATAGTTAATGGCAGCACTGCACATATCTACTTCAACTTTAAAGAGATTGATAAGCGATTTTGAGCTGGTTGAAAAACCCTCAAGATTGTGCTGGTCGTAAGGATTGCTGAATGAGTGAGGGCTGCTACCTGTATAATTTAGTGCCGGTTTATTACCATCGGCATCTTGCAAGAGGAATTCAAACATGGAGCAACGCTCTGTGACATGTAACTTATGTTGATTTGGAAATTTAATTGCACATGAAGTTGCATTTGCAAGATATTGGGCAAATAGTTGTATTTTATTCATATCCTTTTCAGCAGCTGCTTTAGATATGACCCGGTCAATGGTTTCATCAAGACATTTGCTACAAATATAAGTTGTAATTTTATGCCCTTTTTTACAATTTTCATTAAAAACCTGAAGCCTTTCTCTCACTACCTGCCCGGTCAAATCATAAAGGAATTTTTCAGCTTCTCCGTCTAGTTCAATCTGGAAAGACTTCATCATATAATAAAGGTAGGGTTGATAGATTCCACTGGGCGAGTCTTTTACTACTATTTTAGTTCCTCCCATGTGCTCCAGTACTACCAGCATCAGTTCGAAGTAGAGTCTGTCATAGTGAGGAGTCGGTGGGCCTTCAATTTTACGCTTTCTATTATTATTCAGGATAGACGGAATATCATGCTTATTTAAAGGACGGTAGTCGTAATCTTCAAGAACGTTATTAATATCGGTAATTCGGTGATTCATAGCCAGTAATATGGATGCAATCTTATCTTTACCGGGATGATTGATCTGTTTTTTACTTAGTTTAGTTAAGTAAGTGTTTGAAACTCCTGATATTTTACTGATGTTATTCAGGTTCATTTCACTATTTGCAATTATGTCGATTAGAGTCTCGGGATATTTTCGCATGTGTTCAGTATATTCTGTTATTGATTAGAATTGAAGTTACTTGTATTGGTTGTATCAAATATTTAAATAAAGGTTAATTTTTTTTTACACTAAATTTTTGATATGCTTTTAATGTGAATCATAGGTGATAGCGAATAATGTACAGCAGTAAGAACATTATCGGCGTAGTTGGTGGGCTTGGCAATGAGGCTATGGTAGATCTTGCCATGAAAATGTCAGTTGTTCCGGGCCATGAAAACAATGCATATATCTTTTATGGAAATTCAAGATTGGCCTACAAACCTGCCGAAGTTGGATTTGATTGGCTGCCTACTGACATTCCTGAGTTACGAAAACAGGCTACGGCTGTTTATACCTCCAGAATTTTACAATTTTTGGGATGCGGAGTGATCGGGTTGGCCTGTAACAGTGCTCATCCTTTGTTTCGAGAGGTCATAACTGATATTCCAGTTAAGTTTGTGGATATGATTCATGAAACGGCATGCTTCCTGAAGGATGAAGGCGAGAAGATCCTTATTCTCGGAGTATCCAGCTTAGTCGAATCCGGTTTATATCAAGATGCTCTAGCTGATAATCGCGTGGCTTGCGTGAGTCCTTCTCTTGGAAATCAAAAAAAGATAATGTCCGCAATCTATGATCCTTGTTTTGGCATCAAGACCGCCAAGATCACTGCTCAGGCAAAGTCTCTTCTTTGTGAAGTTCTTATGGATGAATATGAAAATCAGGGCTGCCGTAATGTCGTACTGGGATGTACGGAACTTCCTTTGGCTCTAACTGTTGAAAGTTGTAACTGCTTCAAAAAAAACGGTATGATTCCGCAAGATATGAATGTGATTGACTCTTCAGCAATTCTGGCTGAAGCACTGGTTCTTACTTCTGGTTCTGAACCCACTGCGCCAGCAAGTATAAATTCATATTTCAGCGAGTATACAGATTGGTTTCCACCTGTAACATTTCAGGTTGATACTCTGAATGAATTTGTCACCATCCAGTCGCGTATTATCCGAATGACGACTGATTATCTTGAAAAACAGGGAAGAAAACTGGAAGGCAGTTATATGCATATTCCTGTTATGTGTGCCGTAGGTAATATTTCGGGATTTGTTGACATGGCAAGTTGTGTAACAAAAAATATTCTTGATTTAGAAGATGATTGGGAAAGAGATGTTTCTAATTATTTTGAGGAACATTTCAGCTCAATTATTTAAGTTTATTTTCATGATATGCGTTATGGAAGCCCTCAACTATATGATGGCAGCAACTTATCTTAAAAGAGTGTGCATTCTTATAAATGCAGCTGTAAAAAAGAAAAATCCTGTCATATAGCAGGGGAAAATACTTTATATAGAGGTTTGTTATGAGTCGTACTGTGTATCTGAATGGCGCGTATATGCCAGAAGAAGAGGCTATGGTATCGGTTTTTGATCGCGGATTTTTGTTTGCAGACGGTGTTTATGAAGTCTGCGCTATTCTGGACGGGAAGATCATAGACTTTGAAGGTCATATGGCCCGTCTGGAGCGTTCGCTCGGTGTTGTGGAGATGTCTGTACCTGTAACCAAGAGTGAGCTTCTTGAAATTCATCGAGAGCTGATAAGACGAAATGCTCTTGAAGAAGGGGCAATTTATATGCAGATCACTCGCGGGGCCGCTGATCGTGATTTTATTTATCCAAAAGGCGTTGAACAGACTCTAGTTCTTTTTACTCAGGCTAAAGACCTTACTTCAGAGAAAGACGGGCTAAAGGTTATTTCTGCTCCTGACATACGTTGGGGGCGCAGGGATGTTAAAACTGTTCAACTGCTTGCTTCTTCCATGGCTAAGACGATGGCTAAGTCAAAAGGAAAAGATGATGTATGGCTTGTTGAAGACGGTCTAGTAACTGAAGGGTCTTCAAGTAATGCATATATTGTGACGAATGAAGGGAAGATTATCACCCGTAATCTATCAAACTCAATTCTGCACGGGATAACCAGAGCTTCAGTATTAAAACTTGCTGCGGAGCTGGATATGGAAATTGAGGAGCGTCCGTTCACAATTGAAGAAGCCCAGAATGCTTCAGAAGCTTTTATTACTTCTGCGACTTCCTTTGTTTATCCTGTTATAGAGATTGATGGTATAGAAATTTCCGATGCTAAGCCGGGGCCTGTTTCAAAACGTCTAAATCAGGTTTATGCAGAGGAAAGCCGTAAGTCTGCATGCTGATAAATGAATGATTGTTCAGCAAGCAAGTATACTCTGAAAATATTGTATCTATTGCGGGAATGCAACTTATCAGTAAGTTTTCTTAGGGAAGAAACTCAGAATGTTTTTGTGGGCTATATTACTTCTCGCTAGATGATTATCAGGGGCTTTAAGCTCGTAAGGTTTAAAAAAATAAAATCCGTCAGCAAGTGGCAACAGCTTGCTGACGGATTTTATTTTATCCAGAATTAATTCTGCGGGGAGATTTCCGGAAACAAAATTATTTATCTGAGTATGAGAATTGAGGATAAAGTTTTTTCAACAAAAGAAGCCACTTTGCCACGTGATAGCAGGCGTTGGAGAGTGGACTTAGGACTGAGCCAGACAGCTATCAGGTCATTTTGCGCGCCGGAGCAGATAAAAGTTTCAAGAGATTCTTCATCTACAACTTTCACTAATGTTGGAATACCCAGTCTGATATAGTAATCCAGCACCTTACTCATCTGCTGCTCAACTTCTTCCTGAAGCTGGCCATGTTTCAGCACTCCGACAATCTCCAGTTCTGCATTGTTCAGAGTTACAAGCTGGTTAATCATTTCAAAGGATTTTTGAGTGGCATGTGCGTGATCAAGGCAACATACGACCTTTGAAATGGTATGTTCTTTTTTAAGGATTAAAACAGAGCAATCCGTTTTCTCTGCTACTTTTCCCGGTGCCTGAGGATCTCCAGCCCAGTCGCATACTCCGTCTCCACAACCAAGAATGATGAGGTCACTACTGACCCGTTTGGCTTCTTTCAGGATTGCTTTGGTAGGAGCTTCACTGCGTAGATGCAGGCGCAGTTTTTTAATCCCGGACAGTTTCTCCTCAAATACATGCTTGCCGATGGCTTTTACTTCAGGAGTCTCATCTTCAGAACAATAGAGCTCAGAACCTGATTCCAGCAAGTTAAGAAAGTCCTTACAATAATTGTGCAGCATCCGCATTTTAGGATGTGAAATTTCAAAAGGGATTGTGTCCGTATCAAGATCATCAATCTCTTTTTCCATTGCTAAAATGACAACTTCAGGCCATGTATTCGCAGCCAGCTGTGCGGCATGGCGAATTGCATACATACTGTATAAATTCGCGTCGACCGGAATAAGTACTTTCATTATTTCCTCCGATTAGAATAGGTCCAGCACAAAAGCAGGGGGCAAGAAACGCGGGCTAGAACTTCTGTGAGGTGCGATTTTCGACTGGATTTACGATCGATCGCTGAAACAATTAAGCCGTACCCTTTGAGAGATACAGCCGCTACTTCAGGAGCACATAAAAGAGTAAAAGTTCTTACTGGTTTGAGTCCGAGCTTATTCAATAGTTTTGCGCAGTCACCAAGAATGTCATCAGGAAAATCACCTTGATTCAGATCGTCCAGACTATATAGGCAGAGATCAAATTCACTTTTCTTATTGGTCAGCAGATTATTGAACTGTTCGGTCAGACTTTCTAAATCAGATTTGGGATCGACTATGAGCAATACTTTATCTGACTGGATCATATTTTTGACCAGGAGGGCTGGGCAAGGCATTTTTTTATACAATTTGGAGCGGATTTTTTTTCGAAATTCAGCGGTATTAAAATTCGAAAGTTCTCCTTCTATGAAAATATTATAATCACCCATCCGTAATTCTTCAAGAATCTTGTCATTACGTTCGCCGATCGTGACAATAGGGCGTGGTTGAACGTAGCAATTGAGCTCCTCACTACTCAGAATCTCTCTTACTTCTTCTTCTCCGGCCTGCTTAAGGCCTTCTTCCCATGATCTTCTAATCCATCCTGTCTGTGAAGAATGAGGTTTTTCATCAGGTTCCTCAACATGGATCGGTTGTAGAGTCATCGTGATGATTTTGGACTTCTGGCAGGCATATCTAAGGGCAATATTTGAAGCCAAAGTCTTTTCGATAGGGATTAATGCTTTAAGCATGAACACACCTCGCTTTTATAGCGGTTCTTGTTTTAAGCTTTATTAAAGAGCTTCTTTTTTGATTTTTTCATCAGCTCTTCTTATAACTTCCTGAATTTCTCCGAGTTTGAAAGGCTTGGCTAAGAAATCAAAAATACCTTTGCGCATGGATTCTTTTGCCGTTTCCATGGTTGCAAATCCGGTAATGATGATAACTTCCGTCTCCGGAGAGATTTCCTTAACTTTGGTGAGAAACTGCATGCCATCCATGCCATCCATTTTAAGATCACTGACGACAATATTAAAACTTCGTTCCTGCACTCTTTTTAGAGCACTGGCACTGTCGTAGAAGCTTTCGACTTCATAGCCCTTTTTTTCTAGAGCCGGCTGTAACCGCTTGCTGACAATAGGTTCATCGTCCAGAATAAGAATGCTTGTTTTTGATGAAGTGGTCATGTTGCAACCCTCCGATATTTGTTTAAATTCGACTCATTTATGAGACGGCCGAATAGTTCGGCATGCCTGTGAATTTGCTCATCGGCGACCATGGAAACATCAAGTTGTCTGGTGTAAGCAACCAGAACTCCGAAGATCTGCATTCTGTGCAGAATCTCTTCGGCAGGAATCTTTTTAACCCTTGCTATGACAAGATCGTCTCGCAGGGTTGTTGAAAAATCCAGTTTACCGAGAACTTCAGCTAAGAATTGGGCTCTACGTGATCTACGTCTGGCTCCAGTTACTCCCCCGGCAAATCGAAAATATGCATAATTGTCTGAGATGTTTTCGCTCACATAACAGTTGATTATTGTGAAGTGATATCCAAGATGTAGACTTAGATGTGCATAATTGTCTGAAATTACAGCTAGATTGCGGCCTACACTGGCCGATGGTGCAAGCTCAGATGGAAATGTGCGTGTCATGCTGGACATGAAACTGGAAAAATCAACTGCAACCGGAGTGGATTGCCAGACTCCGGCCATAGTCACTCCTTCTATAAAAGCTTTCATTGGAGTGGAGACAACTTGATCAGGTGTGACTACTTTCTTGCCGATCTGTATCTGTTCCTGGCTATCTGCCCAGCGGCTGTCAAGCCCTCCTCCTATATCAATCATGGTCATATCCATTGGTACAGGAAGAGTTAGGCGAACACTTGGAGAAGATGATTCAAGTGTGTTTATGTTAATATGTATAAGTTCATCTACAGCCTTTTCGTGTACAAATCTTGTAATGTCATGAAGAGTCTGACAGCCGTCAGGTGTGAAATTGCTGTCGGATGGATCAAACAGATTCAGTGGTTCAATATGTTTTAACAGTCTTCTTAGAAGTCTATATTCATATGTTTCCTGAATACGTTCTGCCGCAGCTTCATGCAGTTTTAATTCTTTAATAATTCCTGCATAAATAGTTCGTTGCTCAACATCTACTGTTATAGTTTGACCTTCTGAGAGTATCTTAAGTGCTTCTTCAGTATTTAGCAGTGCAGGAACTCTGTATTCTCTGGCAATAGTTGCCAGATGTCCAAGAGGAGAACCTACGTCGGTAATTACACCGGATGCTCGATGTAGAACTGAGGCATAAATTGGAGATGAATGATGGGCCACTAATATTGCTCCGTCTGGAAATTCATCCAGATTTCTGTTGTTGCCGGCTATGAACACCGGTCCGGAAGCGATACCGTTCTGGGCTACATCTCCTTTACCTGAAAGAAGAATCTCGCAATTACAAAGCTTTTCACTTAACGAATTAACCGTTGATTCAGTAGGAACATTAATTGCCAGAGGGCGGCTTTGAAGAATGAACAGTTGTCCCTCAACGTCAAAAGCGAATTCTATATCCTGAGGTTTTTTAAAATATTGCTCAATTTTAATGGCAACTTGAACCAGCTGACTTATTTCATCATCAGTCAGACATGATGTGGATTGCAATTCTTCACTGACCGCTTCTGTAAGCAAGCCTTCACCATTAAGGTTAATTCTTTTTGCTTCCACTTTGCGGACGATTGATTTTTCAATTTGTTTATATGGTTCATCTTTAGAGATAGTGAACTGATCCACCGGGACTTCGCCGGAAACAACAGTAGAGCCCATCCCCCATGTTGCACTTATGATAACAGTATTCTCGGCGGGGGCAGCTGGAGAAAGACTATAAATGACTCCGCTGCATTTGGCTTGAACCATTGTCTGAAATGATACGCCCATCAGGCTTTCACTGATTTTGTAATCTAAGTTTTGTCGATATTCCATTGCTGAAGGAGAATATATGCTGGCAAGTACCTTGATATAAGCTTCCTGTAATTTATCATATGGAATATTAAGAAAACTGTCGTACAATCCGGCAAAAGAGAACTTACCGTCTTCTCCCCATGCACTGCTGCGAACAGCGAGTCCTATTGTCTTATCATTTTTGAAAAGTTGATTACCAACACGGTTCAATGACTTGCGCAACCTGGGAGGCATTTCTCCTGCAAGAATTAATTTTGAAATTTCTTCCGAGGCTGAAGTGAGACTTCTACTTCCATCAATCCATTCTGATTTGATTTCGGATATGCGGTCATTAAGGTCGTTATACTCCATGAATTCCATGCATGATCTTGTTGTGACAGATATTCCTTCAGGAGTAGTGACAGCGACTATGTTTGAAAGTCTTGCCAGATGATAGCTTTTGGCTCCGACAAGATCGAATTCTTTTTTGGTTGTTTCTTCAAAAGAGACAGTCAGCCTATCTGCAATTGCAGGGCATCCCGCAAGTTCGCTATGAAGTTTTTCGGTTATTATTCGAAGTGAACAATAAAGATTAATATACTTTTCAGGAGACATTGAATCAAATGCTCCAACCAGTTTCAGAACAAGTGTCTCCAACTCTTGGGTGGCATTACGAAGATACTGGGTATCAAAAATGTAGTCGCCTCCGAGCTTGTTCTGCATAACAGATATACTGGTAAGAATTCGGTTGTTTAATTCCAGCACTTTATTAAAGCGATTAAAAAGATCGACAAAAGAGTGAGCCTCTTTTTTTCTCTTACCACACAATAGTTTGTGTATGAAATTAAACAACCGATTCATAGCTTTTACCTCGAATCTAATGTGCTGCACCTTTATCACTGAAGATCAGGCTCATGAATAAACCTGCCAAAATAGCAATGATAACAGCAGAGATTCCATAGAGAATTTCATGCCCAAATGCGATGGAAGCGAGTAGTTTGGGAAATCCGGCAAAGTCTGCATGGATAATGTTGGATTTTTTACCAATCACCTTACCATCGCGAACAGCCACGACTTCAACAGTATATGCTCCGCGTTGCAAGGATGAAGGCATTCTCAGTTCAGCAGTATATTTACGAAGTCCACCAGCACCATCCTGGTATTCAACGACACCATCTTCAATCATATAGTGTTCTTCGTGTTCTACCAGCTTAAGGAATTCATTAAATATTTTTTCATCTGCTGTGCCTTTAACTGAGTTAAAGCCTAGATTAAGTTTTTTCCACTTTTCTCCGCCGCCTTCATATATTTTTGAATCGGTTCCCACCAGAAATAAACTAGGGATATCATCCAATTCTACACTTGCAACATTCATCCATAGAAATCCGAAAACCTTACCTTTTTTCTTAAAGTGGGTGTTTTTGTGCTCACCCATAACCCTGATGACTGCGGAACAGTCCTTCGGGACAGTTCCTGTTATTTCAACATTTGCTCCATTATAAGTCGTGCCGATTGTAACATGCTCAGGCTTGAAGTTAATGGAGATATCTCCCTCTGCATAAGCTGTTGCACAAGAAATTAGGAGAACTGCTAGAAGTAAGTTAAGTTTTATTAAATTTTTAATCATTTTTAATGTCCTCCTGCATAAGCCAGCAACACATCAGGAGTGAGCAGCAGACTGAAAAGCATTTTTACCATTACAGCCAGAACAAGCGTTGCCAGTAAGATCTTAAGGTGTTCACCTTTGAGCTTTTTGCTGATTTTTGTTCCGAACTGTGCTCCGATAGTAGATCCTACGAGCAGGATCAGTGCTAGAACAAAGTCTACAGTGTGGTTGGTGTATGATTGTAAGATGGTGACATTGATGCAAGTGAACAGAATCTGAAAAAGGCTCGTTCCAACTACAACATGCATGGGCATGCGAAGCAGATAAACCATGATAGGTACCATGATGAAACCACCGCCAACACCCATAATGGCTGCCAGAACACCAACAAGGGTTCCAAGAATCAAAGGCATGAGAAGAGAGAGGCGTACACCTGATTTTTTAAAATCAGTCTGAAAAGGAAGGCTTTCCAGTATTGTTGCATAGCGTGATTTTTTCTTTGGTTTTTCAGTCTTAACCGCAGGAGGTGTTTTGCGCAGGCTTTGCAGACTTTCATAAAACATATAGGAGCCGACACCGCCGAGCATCAGAACATAGGTTACATTAATTAAGAAGTCGGCATTACCCATGGCTCTTAGGACCTTAATGGCTTGTACTCCGACAAAACCACCTAAAACACCGCCGATAAGGAGCAAGATTCCCATTTTGAAATCCACATTCCCAAGACGGTAGTGGGCAAGACATCCTGAAGTTGAAGCTCCGACAATCTGGTTTGAGTCAGATGCCGCTGCTACAGTCGGCGGAATTCCGAACATGATCAGCAACGGAGTCATCAAGAAACCGCCTCCTACACCAAATATCCCTGAGAGCAGCCCAACTAAGCCTCCCAACATGAAGATGAGAATTACGTTAACGCTGTTCCCGGCAATGGGAAGATACATATGCCACATTAAATAACTCCTTTCATTTTGACTTTGGTTGTAACGGGTCGACTCATTCAGGTTGTTAATATCTTAGCTCCTGAAAGGACTTTCCCATTATCTTTTAGCAGCCACCGACTTTGATGGTTACTTTTTAAGGTTCTCACTGCCCGTAGGCTGAAATTTTTTGCACCACTTCTATATGACAGTCCGTCTTGCTCCCTATTCGCTCAAGGAGTTCCATAAATTGTCTATCCAGTTTTGTTTTTCTGTTTTCCGGGTTTCCTACAAACAGTGTTGTGATATTATTAGCAAGTATGAACTGGATGACTTCATTTTCGAAATTTCCTTTTGCAGAATAAAAATTAATATGAGATCTGTCGGAGCGGCCCTCTGCCAGAAGAGACTCTAAACGTTTTTCCGGAAGACCTATCCACTCATCTGTATTACTGCTTTTGCTTTTAAACTTTTCATCTTCAACCATGAGAATAGATACATTCATTGGAATTCTTTTGGTTAGTGCAATTGCGTAATAAGCCAGCCAAAAGCTGGATTCAGATGTGTCTACTGCGATAAGTACGTTGTTCATATTTTGCGTTCCGTTTACGTTGATAAAGCAAGACAGATGCCAAGAATTTAGCGGGCACTAACAAGTTAAGTGTTAGTAATAATTTGATAAATATTTTTAATGTGGAGTTAGTTATTTTTTTCACTAATTTTATGTTTCAATTTGGAACAGAGGGCATTGCTAATAATAAGGTAGTGAAAATAAGCAGATCACTTCTTCAACTTTTGTTGGAGGCCTAAAACAGAGGCATTAGAAATTTGTGATGACATTCGTGTCAGAAAACAAAGATGATGTGTGTTTCAAAATGAAATGGAGAATGTGTGGGTACAAGGTGAAAAATGCATTCCTGAAAGAATCAAGTTTCAAAATGAAACAAAGGAGGGTGAGGTATAACTCTTCATATGGTCAAAACAAAGAAACTGCCATGTTAAGTGGCAGTTTCTTATAGAATATTGTGAAAAATTGTAACAAGCCGTGAGTAGATACTATTCTTCATCATCAAATTCTACATCCAGATTGTATTTTTTTATGCGGCGCCAAAGAGTGGTTCTGGGTAAGCCTAGAATATGGCTGCTTAAATGTTTATTGAATCCTGTAGCTTCCAGTACATGTTTGATATGCCTGCATTCGACCTCCTCAAGAGACAGTAGTCCTACGGCCCCGAATGCACTGAAAGCAAGGTTAAGTAAATCTGGTGGCAGTTCACGCATTCCTAATGTTTCTTCTTCAGCCAGAGCGACAGCTCTTTGAATGATATTTTCCAGCTCACGGACATTTCCCGGATAATTATAGCTGGTAAGAACGTCCATGGCTTGAGGAGATATTGACTTTACAGATTTTCCAAATTTTGTATTGAAGCTTTTAAGGAAGTAGTTAGCCAGCAGGGGTATGTCATCTCGCCTTTCAGAAAGTTTGGGAAGATATACCATTACCACGTTAAGGCGATAGAACAAATCTTCACGAAATTGCCCGAGTTCCATTTCCTTATTGAGGTCACGGTTAGTGGCCGCAATTATGCGGATGTCCAGAGAAACCGGTTTTGTACCTCCGACGCGCATAATGCTTCTTTCTTGAATAACATGCAGAAGTTTCACCTGCATATTCAAGGGCATCTCACCTATTTCATCTAAAAAAACAGTTCCACCATCCGCAGATTCTAGTAATCCTATTTTCGTTGCAGAAGCTCCGGTAAAGGCGCCTTTTTCATGCCCGAAAAGTTCGCTTGAAATAAGTTCTTCGGTAAAACCTCCACAGTTAAAGGAAACAAAGGTTTTATTCCGTCTGGGACTCAGATCATGAATTGCCCGTGCAGCTCTCTCTTTGCCTGTCCCTGTATCAGCTTGAAGAAGAACATTACAATTAACTTTAGCAACCTTGCGGATCATGGCAAAGAGATCCTGCATGACTTTGCTGTTTCCAATAAAATTTTTAAATTGAGCTTCTTCACTTAAGCTCTGCTTAAGACGTCTGTTTTCTTCTTTTAGTTCAAGTTTTTCTAAAAAATTACTGGCTAATGTTCTGACTTCCTGAATGCGAAATGGTTTTACAATATAGTTGAATGCCCCTTTGCTTGTTGCCTCAACAGCAGAAGGAATAGTGCCGTGACCAGTAATTATTACAGCTTCTACATCTTCAAATCCTTTCTTAACAAAGTTAAGAATAGTCATACCGTCAATATCTGGAAGATTAAGATCGATGAATACCAGGTGAAAGGGAGTCTCCGCCATACGATTCAGGAACGGGTGTCCTAAAGCAAATGTTTCTGTCTCAAATCCCAGTTTGGTTAATACTCTGGCTACATGCTTGGTTGTCTGGTCTTCATCATCAATTATTGCTGCTCGAAATTTGTCCATGATACGCCTCCGTTTCACTCACCGCTACCGCTGGAAGAAAAATGGAAAAAGTGGTTCCTTCTCCAATTTTACTTTTTACTTTAATGAATCCTTCGTGTTTTTTAATAAGTCCGTAGATGATTGACAACCCCAGCCCAGTGCCTTTCCCTACGGGCTTGGTTGTAAAAAACGGATCAAAAATCTGTTCTATCGTTTCCGGAGACATTCCACATCCAGTATCTTTGACATCAAAGCGGACATAGTTCTCTTTTGTATGAGATACTGTGACATTTAAGCTGCCACCACCGTGCATAGCATGGTCTGCATTGATAAAAAGGTTGATGAATACTTGTTGTAATGAGTTTAAGTCTCCGTAAACTTGAGGTATTTCTGCTGGAATATCTGTAGAGAAGTTAATCTTGTCAAGTCTAAGCTGATTAGCAACAAGTCTCTGAGTTTCGTTGATAAGTTTCTGCACACTGAGTTCGGCCATGTTGTGCTCACCCTCTCTCGAAAAATCAAGAAGATTTCTGACCACTTCACTGGCACGGCCGATTTCATTAATTATATCCCCGAGCATTTCTTTGGCTTCATCCGGGTCAAGTTCTTCAAAATCCTCAAGCATTGTATCAGCAGTCAGAGAGACATTGTTCAAGGGGTTATTCAGTTCGTGTGCAATGCCTGAAGTGAGAGTACCTATGGAACTAAGTTTTCTGGACTCAATAAGCTGGTTTTGTCTGTTTTCAATATCTGCTGCCATACTGCTGAATGCGGAATGCATCAGTTGCGATATTTCATCATCACTGGTGATCTGATCAATAGAAGTATAATCGCCCTTAGCCACTCCTTCAGCTGCACGTTGAACATAAACCAGTCTTCCCAGCACCTTTTTGGCCTGCCATGAGAAGAAAATAATTATAAGAACCGCCAGTGAAACCATTACCACTATGGGAATATACTGAATTTTGAGTAATGTGTTATGGATACGTTTTTGTTTTAAAACAAGAAGGTTTTGCGCTCCCTGAACCATTGTTGTTCCCAGTGCTCTGGTTTTAATCAAGTCTCCGTTATCTCCTTGAGCAAGGAGATTAAGCTGCTGACTGTAGCTATTGATATCATCAATAAATTTATCGAATTTTTCTTGTCCGGCAATCTCGATAATTTTGTCTTTCAACATAGCAACAGCATCTTTAGCTTTATCAAGATATATAACAGCCTCTTTCAGGCTTTCCGGCTCAGGGTAGAAAATGAAATTTTTTTCATAACGCCTGATTTCAAGTATATCTGAAAGAAGGTCGTGGAAATTGTCCATAACGATAAGTCTGTCTCGAAGTGAAACTATATTATACCAATAAAAACTGGTGTTTAAAGCCATAAAAATAAGGTAGGCAATAAAAAAAGCAATAACTTTGATTCTAACTGTTCTCATAATAACCTCTAATCGATCTCCAGATTGAACTTTCTAAAATATAGACCGTTTGAGTACAATAAGCATGCCATTTGTAATTCATATTTATGTCTTATCCCTGCCTGTTTTGGCTTCAACCTAAAGGGAGTGGATTAAAAAGGAAAGCAGCAGCAACCATGCCATAAATAAGCAGGTGTGGTAAGTGTAAAGAAAAATTACGCTATAGATATTGAGTTACAGTTTTAGCGTAACACCCTATTTCTATAGGATTATTTTAATAATAGTAAACAAAAGACAGTCCCCGCAGCACGAGAATATGCTGCGGGGACTGCCGGCTAAGGTTCTAAGGAACGAGGTTTCTGGTATAGAACTCTTAGTTCAAGAGGTTTGGCAGAAAAGTGATGATTGCAGGACAAAAAGTCATCAGCAGTAAAGCTCCCAGCAATGCGATCAGATAGGGAGTTGAGGCTTTCATTACTTTTTCAAGTGGGACTTTTGTAATTGCACTGGCAACGAAAAGGTCCAGACCGACCGGAGGAGTGATGCATCCAATTGCGAGGTTGATAACCATCAATACTCCGAAAAATAGCGGATCAATTCCCAGCTTGGTTGCTACAGGTAGGAATATCGGAGTCAAAATAACAATTGCAGCTGATGCATTGATAAGTGTTCCGATGAAAAGAAGCAGTACGTTCATCATTATGAGGAACATTGCCGGAGAGGAAGTCAGAGATACTATATATTCGCCAATGTGGTGGGGGATCTCAAGGTTGGTGAGCATCCACCCGAAAACTTTGGCTGCGCCGACAATGAACATGATCATTGTTGTTCCCATGACGGCTTGAAATATAATACGAGGAAAATCTTTGATTGTTAATTCTTTGTATATGAAGAAACCGACAAAGATTCCGTATACAGCAGCAACAGCAGCCGCCTCAGTCGGAGTGAAAATACCTCCGTAAATACCTCCAATGATTATGACCGGGGTCATCAAAGCCCAGAATGAATCTTTAAATGATTTGATCACGTTCATAAACGAAAATGAACCTTCAGCGGGAATTCCTTCCTTTTTGGCGATTGCATAACTCACCAGGCACATGGTTAATCCCATCAGCAGCCCGGGAATCAGACCTCCCATGAAGAGATCACCTATTGAGGCTCCTGCAATTACACCGTATACAACTAGTGTTATTGAAGGAGGAATTACTATTCCTACAGTTCCGCCTGCGGCAACAATCCCTGTTGCCAGTTCACGGCGATATCCTTTCTTTTCCATTTCATCGACCATTGTGGAGCCGATGGCTGCGGTCGTAGCTGCGGATGAGCCTGAGATTGCGGCAAAAAACATACCTGAAACAGCAACAACCTGAGCAAGACCTCCTGTAAAAGATCCAACAAGTGATTGAGCAAAATTAACAAGCCGTTTTGTCACACCGCCGGCAGACATGAAGGAGCCTGCAAGCATAAAGAAGGGCACTGCCATGAAAGAAAAAGAGTCAACACCGGAATACATGACTTGAGTGATCATGACTTGCGGTATGTTCATGTAGTAATAAAGGATTACAGATACAGAAAGGCCCAGTGCGTATGCCACCGGGACTCCAAGAAATGTCAGGCCAAGAAACGTGCAAAGTAATACTGCTTCCATGATGGTCTCCTAACTTCTGCTTTCTTTGATCTGTTTGAAGATACGTACTGAGTCTTTGAATAGGTATAGGAGCATAAGTGATGCACTTATGGGAATAATGACATAGACTGCACTCATTGAAATACCGAGTCCTGGGGCCATTTGAAAGGTCATTACAGATGTCATTTTGGACCCCTGGATCAGCAGGAGCAAGGTAAAGGCATAGCTGCAGAGATTTATGAAAATTTCAAGTGCAACGCCGGCGGACGTCCCTTTAAGCTTTCCCGGCAGAATCTGTACAGCAAGATGTCCGCTCTCCCCCATGATGAGTGCTGAGCCTAGAAAAACAACCCAGACAAAAAGAAAACGTGCAAGTTCTTCAGACCACTCAAATGTATGTCCGAAGAAGTAACGTGTGACAACCTGAAAAAAGATTAATCCAAGCATTAGCGTCATTGAAGTTACTGAGATACAGTAGAGAACCGCATGTAATTTTTCAAACAACTTATCCATCAGAAATTCTCCTTGAAAAAATTTGGAACCGGAGAGATCCTCCGGTTCCAGATTCAAGATGACTATTTTTTCAGAGCATTAATTTTATCAATGTTGTCCTGTCCGACAACCGATGCAAATTTCTCATAGACAGGTTTCGTTGCTTTCATGAATTCAGTACGGTCAACTTCAGTGATTTTGATCTTTCCTGTTTCTTCAATGAGTTTCCAGTATTCCTGATCTTTTTCAGTTGAAAATTTACGCTGCCAGTCAACAGCTTCCTTCGCTGCAGCAGTAATAATCTTCTGTTGTGCAGGGGAGAGTCTGGACCAGCTGATCATAGACATTACCAGCGGTTCCGGAGCGTATGAGTGTGCTGTTTTAGAAGCATATTTCTGAACTTCGAAGAAACGTTTGGTCCAGATGTGCGCGCTTGGGTTTTCCTGTCCATCAACAGTTCCCTGCTGCATTGCAGAGTAAAGTTCTCCGAAAGCCATGGGAGTGGGGGATGCTCCGAGAGACTTCATCATTTCGATGTAGATTTTATTAGTCATGACCCGGATTTTTAGGCCTTTCATGTCTGCGGGGGTTTTTACTTCACGAATGTTGTTAGTCACATGACGGATTCCGTTTTCCATGTATCCGAGAAGTTTAATGCCTTTAGGTTCAAGAGCCTTGCCGAGGTCCATGCCCACTGTGTCCAGTGATTTGTATGCATGTTCACGGTCCTGAAAGAGGAATGGCATATCAAAAATTGAGATCTGAGGCTGGAACTGGCCAAGAACGGCTGTTCCGACTAAGGCCATGTCAACTGTCCCGAAGATGAGGCCTTCGATAAGGTCTTTCTGTCCGCCCAGCTGGGAGGAGGGGAAAACCTTAACAATAATATCTCCGCCGGATTTTTCTTTTACCAGCTCGGCAAACTTTTCTGCACCCTGACCATAGGGGTGGACTGGTTCGGCAATGTGCCCAAGTTTGAGAACCACTTTTCCGGCAAATGCAGGAACTGACAAAACAGCAATCAGCATTATCGCGCATAGAACTGTAAATAAACGTTTCATACACCCTCCTCTGCGTAGGCAGACTTGCAAGATTTCGTATTATAGCTTTCTTCCCAAAACTATTACGTTGTGGGCGAAGACTATATAAAAAATCAAAAGAAAGGTTATTAACTGTTTAATGGGTATTTTTTCTTTTACCGGAATATTGTTCATATTGTTCACGGCAAAATCGAATTGTTACTCAGTAGCAAAATATAATGGTAGAAGTAAAAAAGATTTTTTTAAGGAATATGATGCATTTCTCTTTATGTGGTATTTTTTAGTACAATAGAGAAGTAGAATCTGGAGGGGGGATATCAATTGATACAGAAGGACATATCATGGAAGTTTTTGGTACTAGAAATAGTGGGCAGTCCACTAAATGGAAATAATAGTTCAACATAAAAATATAATATCAATTATGACGTATTTCAATCTTATAATTATTAATTTTGAAAATATTTTCGTTCAGGGCGTCCAACAGTACCATAAACAACATCTGGATAGATTTCTCCTATGGAAACCATATATTCAAGATAGCGTCTGGCTGTGGATCTGCTTGCACCGATTATTTCTCCGACATCCTCAGCGCTTGCACCTTTTTCAGAATCAGTGATTGATTCTTCAAATACAGCTTTGATCTTTTTGAGAGTCAGGGGATCGATCCCTTTAGGCAGAGATTCTGTGTGGGGGGGCTGTAGTGACGATGCCGGACTGAAATTCATCATGCTGTCCACATCTTTTTGCTCAATTGTAGCTTCAGAACATAGTCTATGGTGGTACTTTTCAAATTTCTTCAAACACGCAACAAATCGATCTAAAATTACCGGTTTAATGATGTAGTCGAAGACTCCGCCTCGAAGCGCATCTTTTAGTGTCCCCATCTCCCGTGCTGCGGTGATAAGTATCACATCAGTCTCAATTCCCTGCATACGTATTTCGCGTAGCAGGTCAAGACTTGTTCCTTCCGGAAAGTATAGGTCAAGCAGGATCAGATCCGGTTTATAGAGCTCAATCATTGTTTTGGCGTCATCTAACCCCTGCGCAATGGCTACAACCTTAAATCCTTCAACTCTTTCGGTGAAACGACGGTGGAGACCGGCTATTTTAGCATCATCTTCAACGATAATTACTTCAATATCTTTCATGAATATAACACCTTACTTTCGGGATAATGACAGAGAAGAGAGATCCTCCGGATTCTACGGAAGAGACTGATATGAAACCGCCAAGCTCTTCAAGTCGTTGTTTGACCAGATACAGTCCAAGCCCTCTTCTGAGTGTGCCTTTAGAAGAAATGCCTTTCTCAAAAATTTTATCTACTCTGTCTCTGGGTATACCTGCCCCGGAGTCTTCAACTTCAAACACAATGTCATTACCCAGATCTGTAAACGAGAGGAAAACATTTCTTTTGTCCTTATCCTGCTCAAGAACTGCCTCAAATGCATTATCCAGCAGGTTGCCTACGATAGTAACAATTTTTTCCTGCTTAATCCAATCAGGTACATCTATCATGGTGCCGTCCCGGTCAATTTCAAATGAAACTTTAAGCTCCATAGCTCTATTAAATTTCCCAAGAACTATAGCTGCTATTACCGGATGAGGAACTGCTTTATTAAGGAATCTTATTATTTCCTCATAACCTGAAGATTCGCTTGAAACCAGATCAAGAGCTTCTTGATAAGCTTCAATCTGGATCAGCCCTGCAATAGTGTGGAGTTTGTTGGAATACTCATGGGTCTGAGCTCTGAGAAGCTCTGAATATTCTTGAATACTTGAAAGTTCATGAGAAATTCTGTCCAACTCGTCTTTGCGTCTGAAGCTGGCTACCAGTCCTTTGACTATTTCATCTTTAAGAACCGGAACGATGTTGAATATAAGTTCCTGTCCGTTTACTATACGTTCCTGATCATGTTCACTTTCACCCGTAGTCAGAGCATGTTTAAGTCCTGCACAGGGAATAACATCATCAATCAGATTGCCAACCAGTTCAGATGAGTTAAAGCAGGTGTACTCTAGCGCAGCTTTGTTGGCCAGACGGATTTCTCCTTTATGGTCAGTGGCAATTACTCCTTCACGAATGGTTTCAAGAACAGCTCCTCTTTCCAGATAGAGATTGGTAATCTCTGCCGGTTCCAGATTGAGAGTTACTTTCTTTAGGTGTCTGGCTATACAGGCAGTTATTATGAATCCTACCAGTGTAATGAATATTATAAATATTAAGGGGCGATGCAGGTGTTCGGCAATACTTTTTTGAACACTTTTGGATAGGTAGCCGACAGAAACAAATCCTATGATTTTGTTGTTATCGGAAAAAACGGGTACAAAGCCTCTTATCGATCTGCCAAGAGTCCCGACTGCTTCTGATACATATGACTTTCCTTGCTCTACAGCAGGTCCTGTGTCCCCTCCAACGAATGTTTTACCGACCCTTTCCGGAACCGGATGGGAGAAACGTTTATTGTTCACATCTCCGATGACTACAAAAGTTGCACCGGTTTTTTTACGTATGTCTTCTGCAAGAATTTGGATTTTTCCTGAAGGATCTTCACGTTGAAGTTCTTCCCTTATCATGGGGGTGCTGGCAATGGTTTGCGCTGTTTGAAGGGCTCTCAGACCTACCTGCTCCGTAAGCATTTCGGAAGTCAGATTGGAAATTAGAAACCATGTGATCCCAAGCTGAATTAGAACAAGTCCAGTTACCATATATGCAAGGTAATGCTGTATGGTTTTAGGTTTTATCATGGAAAATAATTTATGTTTGAGCATATAAATCCTTGATAAATGGTCTTCGTCTACGAAGAGCTTGGATGCAGTGTCATGATTTTAGAATATTAGTATGTTTTGTCTATTTAGATTGAATTAATTGTTTTTTATTACAAATTCTTCTGCAATTGTCTTTAGAGTATATGCAAAAATGTAGAAAAAATAGCTGAGTGATTGGTGTATATTTTTTTGGGCCGTATAAAACGTAAGCTTGGTAGTGGGCAGGTATTTATTTTAAGAGAAGTATTATCTTATGTTACCAACGATATTTATGAGCGGTAATAAATAGAAATGTATTGATGCTGGTGGGCTTAAGGCTGTTACAGTGACTGCTGTAGATGAACTGATAGTTAGAAAAGAATTTGTGTATGAAGTTATTATAGTTTTGATCCCCGCTCAGCTTATCCAGCCGAGCGGGGGGGGGAGTGTCAGTTCTAGCTAATAAAGCATTCCTGTTTACATGGTTTCGATTTTGAGCGCATTTTTAGCCATCTTATTTTTTTCTTTTTTCTCCATTTCAAGTAAACCTTGAAAAACCTTAGTGACCTCATCAGGAACTTCCTTATGAAGCATGGCTTCATAAGTTTCGAGCAGGCATTGGTCCAGTTCTACGGCAACCTTGATTATTTGCTGGGCAGTCATATCGGGGCCGAGATTGGCATTAAAAAACGGAGTAAGGTCACACTCCTTATTCACATACATAAACCATGTGTTCAGTATGTTTTCGGATAGATCTGCCTCATATTCTTCCAAAATTGCAGCTAAATTGTCTTGGTGGCGACTCATATATTCAAGAAGGATTTTGACTCTTTCTTTTTCAACCTTGTCGGATAAATTCTGGTAAAAATCACCCAACTTTCTGTGAAAAGCCTTGACCTGATCAATAACATCTTTTGCGGTCTGGACTGTTGTCATATCGGTTCTCCTGATAGCCTATAGAAATGGCTTGGGTGAATGAGTTTCATCAGTTTTTTTCTTATCAAAGTCATACTTGCCGCATCTGCATCCTGAACCATCTCCGGCCTGAATAGACCCTTGACATGAGCCTCTTATACAGTTGCGTTTAAATATAATTCCAATAGCCAGGCCTGCAAAGGCCAGAGCGAAAATTGTGATTGCCATCATGAGAGTTGTCATGATTTATCTCCTCACTTCAGATTTTCGTGTTTGGGGAAATCGCCCGTTGCGATTTCAACGAATCCATCGGCGGTTTTCACAATGAAAAAGGCGGACAGGTTTTCTTTTTTGGCCATTTCGACACCTTTCTCAGGGCCGAGCACTGTTATACCTGTTGCGAGAGCGTCGGCGCGAGTGCATGTGTCGTTCATGACACTGACCGAGACCAGCTTATGGGTAATCGGCCGTCCTGTGGTTGGGTCAAGAATATGAGAGTAGCGTTTGCCATCTACTTCAAAATAGTTCCGGTAATCTCCTGACGTAGCCATCGCTTTATCTGTGAATGATATTACGGCTTGAACAGATCTCTCCATGCTCACCGGTTTTTCAACGGCTATTCGCCATGGAACACTGCCTGGTTTTGTTCCCCTAGTCCTGATTTCGCCACCTATCTCTACCATGAAGCTGGGTATGTTCCGGCTTAAAAGCCAATTGCTGACTGCATCAACGCAATAGCCTTTAGCTATGGCGGCCAGATCAAGGGTTAAACTTGGATTAAGTTTTTTGAGTGCCGGAGGATCAGTGCGAACTTCAATAAACTGTGAACCAACATTTTGTAATGCTTTTTTGATGTCAGCACCACTGGGCACAACATCGGGACGTTTATCCGGTCCAAAACCCCACAGGTTGACCAGCGGGGCCACGGTTATGTCGAAAGCCCCATTCGTTAATTCATTTATTTCTTTAGCTGTTTTAACTACTTCTGCCAGTTCTGGGGATACGGGAAACCATTTAGAATCGTGCAGAGCGTTAAAACGTGATAGTTCGGAATCAGATTTGAACAGGGACATAGCCGAGTTTACTCTGGACACGACCTGATTAATCCCTTTGTCCAGATCTTTAGCTGATATGTTGTCAGGGAGATCGAAAGCCACTATGGAATACATCGTGCCAATTGCTTTTCCCCGAAGCTTCACGGGTTGCGGCTCTCCGCTGCACCCACTGACCGCGGTCAGCAGGATGAGTAGTACAGCGATTTTTTTCAATAATCCCGAAAAGCATTTCATTCATTTGTCCTTTAATTACAAATCTCTTAAGGTTATCGATTCAGTTGTTTTTTTAATGGTTCCCGTGGCTGGAAAACAGTTTCTTTTCCAGCCACGGTTTTTTTGTCAACTTCTATCGCCGAATTAGGCTCCGAAGTTGTCGTACATAATATTTTCTTTTTCCACCCCTTGAGACAAGAGCATGTTTTCTACGGCAGATGCCATCATCGGCGGTCCACACATATAGAATTCACAGTCTTCTGGCGCAGGGTGCTGTTTAATATAGTTGTCGTACAGAACCTGATGGATGAAGCCTGTGTAGCCAGTCCAGTTATCTTCAGGCAAAGGATCAGAAAGTGCTACATGCCATGTGAAGTTCGGACACTCTTCGGCGAGTTTATCGAACTCTTCCACATAGAACATTTCACGCAGGCTTCGTGCTCCATACCAGTAGCTGACTTTGCGAGTGGTACTGAGGCGTTTGAGTTGATCGAAGATGTGCGAGCGCATAGGGGCCATACCCGCTCCACCACCGATAAAGATCATTTCTGCATCTGTATCACGGGCAAAGAATTCGCCGTAAGGACCGGAGATAGTAACTTTATCACCAGGCTTCAGACTGTAGATGTACGAGGACATTTGTCCGGGAGGGGAGTCCGGCGCAAATGGCGGCGGCGGACAAACGCGTACATTAAGCATTATGATACCTTTTTCATCAGGATAGTTGGCCATGGAATAAGCTCTGACAATTGGCTCTTTGACCACTGAGGTATAGCGCCACAGGTTAAACTTATCCCAGTCTTCTTTGAATCTGTCTCCAACTTCAAAATCCTTGTAGTGGACAGTGTGGGCTGGAGCTTCAATCTGAATGTAACCACCTGCACGGAAGTCGACATTTTCACCATCAGGCAATTGCAACGTTAGTTCTTTAATAAATGTAGCACGCGGGATATTGGATTTGACCGTGCACTCCCATTTTTTGATATCAAAGATTTCAGCCGGAACTGCAATCTTCATGTCCTGTTTGACGTTTACCTGACAGGCAAGACGGGTTCCCTCACGGGCTTCACGTTTGCTGATGTGAGATGTTTCTGTCGGCAGAATGTCTCCGCCGCCTTCATGGACTTTGCATTTGCACTGACCGCATGATCCACCACCACCGCAAGCAGAGGGAACGTAGATCTCTTTTTCGGCCAATACGCCAAGGAGTTTGGCTCCCGGTCTGACTTCAATAGTCTTTTCCGGGTCTCCGTTAATTTCGATGCTCACCTCGCCGCTCGGGACAAGTTTTGCCCGGGCAAGCAGGATGAACACGCACAGCGCAAGAACTACGCCGGTAAACATCGTTACGCCGAGTATTATTTCAACCATGGTTCTTCACTTCCCATAGTTTGACGGTTCTTAAACAAGTGGGCGCAAGACGCACCCAAAGCTCCTACATCTGAATGCCGGAAAACGATAGGAATCCAAATGACATAAGACCTACCACGATAAACGTGATGCCGAGTCCCTGAAGTTCTTCCGGTACATCCGAGTACTTCATCTTTTCGCGGATACCGGCCAGCACAACAATGGCCAGCGCCCAACCTACACCGGAACCGAAACCGAAGGTCACGGATTCAGTAAAGTTGTAATCACGTTCGACCATAAAGAGAGATGCTCCTAATATGGCACAGTTAACAGTGATCAGCGGCAAGAAGATACCCAAGGCGTTATATAGCGAGGGCACATACTTATCGAGAGCCATTTCCATAATCTGGACGATAGCTGCGATAACTCCGATGTATGAGATCAGACCGACAAAGGTCAGGTCGGTATCACCGAACCCGGCCCATGATAATGCTCCTTCGCGCAGGAAGTAGTTATAAAGCAGGTTATTGACCGGGACCGTAATCGTCATAACAACGACAACAGCCACTCCCAGACCCATAGCGGTAGCAACCTTTTTGGACACAGCCAAATAGGTACACATGCCCAGGAAGAAGGCCAGCGCCATATTTTCGATAAAAATCGATTTGACGAATATATTAATTAAGTGTTCCACAGCTCACTCCTTTCGGGCTTAGCGCTTGTTCTTCCGCTTTTCATAAGTGTTCACAGACCATATGAGCAGTCCGATGATGAAGAATGCGCTTGGTGGCAGAAGCATAAGTCCATTCGGTTCGTACCAGCCGCCTTCGGAAGACAGCTTAAAGATACTGAGGCCGAACAGTTTGCCTGATCCGAACAGTTCGCGCAAAAAGGCGACTGTCAGAAGTATAAGTCCGTATCCCAAACCGTTACCGATACCATCAGCAAGGCTTAGTTTCGGCTCATTTTGCATGGCAAATGCCTCAGCACGGCCCATAACAATGCAGTTAGTGATAATCAGTCCGACGAAAACGGATAACTGTTTGCTGACCCCGTAGGCGAAGGCTTTAAGGAACTGATCTACTATGATTACCAGTGTGGCAATGATAGTCATCATGACAATGATGCGGATGCTGGATGGAATGTGCTTTCGAATAGCACTTACCGATACGTTTGATGCTGCGGTAACAAAAGTTACTGCAAGGCTCATAACAAACGCCGTTTCCAGTTTGGTGGTAACAGCCAGAGCAGAACAAATCCCGAGGATCTGGACGGCAATTGGATTATCTTCCAGAAGCGGTTTGAGCAAAACTTCTCTGAATTTAGCCATTATTATCGCCTCCCTCTTTTGCTAGCCGCTCGAGGTATAGCTCAAAGCCGCCTTTGCCCAGCCAGTATTGAACCAGATTAGCTACACCGCGTGATGTCAGGGTGGCACCTGCTAATCCGTCTATTTCATACTCGGCTTTAGGATCGCTGGGATTGACAGTCCCTTTAACTACATCGATAATCGGCTCACCTTTGTCGTTATATATTTTTTTGCCTACCCACAGACTCTTCCAGTCAGAATTATCAACTTCGCCACCTAGGCCAGGAGTTTCACCGTGTTCGTAGAAACCGAAGTTCTTGACTGTGTTGAAATCAGGAGCAAGAGCTATAAATCCATACATTGTAGACCATAATCCTTTACCGTGGATTGGCAGTACAATGCGTTTGAGCTCGTTGCCGTCTTTCAGCAGATAGACACTGGCATATTTGGAACGGTGTCCAATGCCAGCCTTATCTTTATCGGACGGGATAGCAACGCTGGATGCCGGATCTTTGGCTGCCTTACGCTGATCAAAGGTGGCTGCATCCATATCTACGTATTCGCCTGTAGACAGATCAACCACTTTAGGTTCGATCTGTTTATAAAGTTCATCTATTGATGCATCTTCATCATAGATACCGGCAGCTTTGAGAATGTTCTCCTTGCGCTCCTGAACTTTGTTTTCTTCCTGAATGGATTTTAAACCGACAGCTGCGGTAGAAACAAGCAGTGAGCATACAAGGCACAGGGAAAACGCCACAACAAGTACATTTTTCGTGGAATCGTTAGACACTGCGCACCATCCTACGTTTTATATTACCCCGCATGACAAAGTGGTCGATAATTGGGGCAAATACGTTACCAAAGAGAATTGCCAGCATAACACCTTCGGGATAGGCCGGGTTGACTGTTCGTATCAGAATAATCATTATTCCGATAAGTGCCCCGTAATAGTATTGCCCTTTGGGAGTCATTGAGGATGAAACCGGGTCAGTAGCCATGTAGACCATACCGAAAGCCAGACCGCCCATAACGAGATGCCACAGAGGGCTGACTGTCATCATAGGGTTGGTTGCACTTCCAACAGCATTGAATATAATAGCTATAGAGAAAGCACCGGCGAGGATGGAAACCATGATCCGCCAGGAGGCAATACCTGTTATGCAGAGAACTACTGCACCGATAAGACATGCCAAGGTTGACGTTTCACCTATTGAACCGGGAATGGTTCCTATAAAACAATCCCACCATGAATATTTGGCCATGACAGCACTGAGTCCTCCGCCGGAGGCTAATGCCAGAGGAGTTGCACCGGAGTAACCATCTACAGCAACCCATACACTGTTACCTGATATCTGAGCCGGATAGGCAAAGAAGAGGAAGGCACGGGCTAGTAAGGCCGGGTTAAGGATGTTCTTTCCTGTACCACCAAAGATTTCCTTACCTATTACAACACCGAAACTGGTTGCCAATGCCAACTGCCAGAGTGGAATATGCGGAGGAACTATAAGTGGAATGAGTGATCCTGTTACAAGGAATCCTTCGTTTATTTCGTGTTTGCGGATAACAGCAAACAGAGTTTCCCAAAATCCACCCACGATATTGCAGACAATATAAATCGGGAAGAAGTATAGAGCGCCCAAAATAACATTGGATGCAAAACTTGCTGGATTTGCTGCAAGGCCAAGAAGATGCATTACGCTCCAGCGCCAGCCGGTACCTGCTTCAAGTCCCATTACAGAAAGTGCTGAATTGGCTTGATATCCAGTGTTCCACATGGCCATGTAGAAACAGGGTATCAGAGCGAAAACAACGGTAATCATGACTCTTTTCAGGTCGATGGCATCTCGAACATGCGGGGCACCCGAACTGGTCTCGGGAGGGGAGAACAGGAAGGTATCCACCATCTCGTAGAGCGGATAGTACTTTTTGTACTTTCCATCTCCGGTGACAGCATCATGTATTTTATTAAGCAAAGTACTCATAAGATCTTATCCTTCCTTCTCGATAAGAGTGAGGACTTCGCGCAGCATCTGCCCGAAATCGTTCTTGCCGCAGTCCACGAAGGACATGAGGGCGAGATCTTCCTCATCGAGTTCCAGGCAGCCAAGTGCCTGAGCTTCGTCCGTGTCCATGACTGCCAGAGCACGCACAAGATATGTCGGCAGGATATCAAGAGGCATAACCTCGTCGAATGCTCCTGTCGGGAAGATTGCTCTGTGACTGCCACCTAATAAGGTATTCAGTGCAAAGCGTTTTTTATTCTTGAGGTAGGCTGACAAAAACACGGGCTTGATCGAAAACTTGTCTTTACCAGGTGCCATCCATCCCAGAAATTCGCGTTTTCCGCCTTCGGATAAAGCTGTAATCTGGTTGTGGAAGCGGCCTAAAAAGCCAAGTGGACCTTCGGCTTTGAAGCCGGAAAGGACTGATCCGGAAATAACACGGACATCTCCGGCCATGATTTCTCCGGCGAGTACGTCATCTAGTCCTGCTCCTATGCGGGTCTTGATGATGCGTGGTTGTTTGACCATAGGACCGGCCAGAGAAATGTATCGCTCGGTCGGAAGCATGCCGGTGGTGAAAAGCTTACCGAAAGCAATGACATCCTGATAACCAAGATGCCAAACAGTTTTCTGCGGTCCAACCGGATCAATAAAGTGAATGTGAGTTCCAACAAGTCCAGCAGGGTGCGGGCCTGAAAAAAACTGCATTTTCACTTCCTGAATAAGCGGTAAGGCAAAATCGTCTGTTGCACAGACATGAATTTCACCTTCGGTTAGTCGTGTAAGGATTCTAAGACCGGCCTGCCATGCTTCAGAATTTTTCCAGATGATTGTGGAAGGGGTTGCGGCCAGTGGATTAGTATCCATAGCCGTGACAAAAATGGAATGTGGAATTGAGTCCAGAGATGGAGTTTTGCTTAGTGGACGCGTACGAAACGCAGTCCACATTCCGGAATTAACCAGATTATCGACTACGTCCTGACGGTCAAGATCAAGCAGCTTTTCCGAATCATATTTCGGAAATTCCACAGCTCCGGCTGTCTCGTCGAGTTCGATGACCACAGATTGTAAAATTCTGCGTTCACCTCGATTGATGGCAACGACTTTACCAGCCCCGGGAGCCGTAAAAACGACGCCTTCGATCTTTTTATCGGAAAAGATCGTTTGGCCGAGTTTTACCGTATCGCCCACAGCTACAGACATGCTCGGCTTCATGCCGACATAATCTCCGCCAAGAACAGCTACGGTCCGTGGGGAATTTCCTTCAAAGAAATCCAGCACAGGCTCGCCCGAGATAGGAATGTCGAGTCCTTTCTTGAGTTTTATCATGGAAAATACACCTTGTCCCTAAAGGTTGAACGGACTTTAATTCGGGTGCAACTGATCGACACGCATAAGCGTTAGCGCTTAAGCGTATCCTGTGTGGGCGGGCTGATATTTCATCTATCTCCTATGTGTTCCGAAAGCAGATGTTCGGATGAGTGGGACGTACACATGGAGAATTTTGCGTTGGTTTAACAACCTATCTACAAGAATTTAATACGTCAAGAGTTTGTGAAAAAATACCCATCGTAACTGTGAATAAATATTAATTTTTCAGCTATAGAAGTGTAAATAATGGGTTTTATAGGTATTCATATTTATAAATAGTTACATGCAGGTCTAATGTTTATTCGTTGATTTCTTAAATGATATTATAGAAAGTATGTCCCGCGCAAATCACTCTACATTTAATTTCTTATTCAAAATCAGAAAAGTAGGTAGCAGGCACAATCCCCCAAAAAGAGCTGTCAGTTCAAAGGCGTCGGATATACCTCCGTACTCCGCGGCAAATCCTGCTAGACTGGGGCCAAATACAAATCCAAGATTGGATGCGCCTAGAAATATTCCCATGATACTGCCTTTGGACGATCCCATGTCGACGGCAAGTGACATGGAAGAGGGAAGTGACAGAGCTGATCCAAGGCCCATCGTCACCGACAGGCAGGCAAAGAACCATAGCGGAATAGACTGTCCAAAGCCGAAAAGACATGCTGAGCACAGTCCCATGCCTAGAAAAGTGAGTCCGGTTTTGTCACGTATGTCGGCCCATTTACTAGTGACGGGCATACCAATGATAATGATTATGTTGGGTAGCGCAAACAGTATCCCTGCAAGAATACCACTTAATCCAAAGCGTTCATTAATTAGTCGGGGTAAAAATGTTATGATTACTGATGACCCCATAGTTCTTCCTAACACAGCTAAGAGAAGAGCTATAAAAGTAATGTTACGCCATGGTGGTCCTTCTTTATCCTTGGCGGATTTCATTGTGTGAAGCGGTGATACAAATTTTGCCCGAAGGAAAAATAAAAAAGTTAGTCCCATACCTATACAGGGGCAGGCAAGGGTCAGGGTATTGATGCCCCCCTGAATATTTATAGCAGCTCCGCCTGCCAGCGGACCGAATATAAGGGCTGTATATAGGCATGTATTGTATGCACCGAATAATCGACCTCGTTTATTTTGAGGCACGCATTCTCCTAGAATAGACATGCTTACGGGTTTGATTATTCCAGCACAAAATCCCATACAGATCTGTATGATGCCAAGAGCCTCATTTATAGGAAAAAAATAATAAAGTGTAGGAATTGCGGTTCCTGCAGCTGAGGCTATAAGCAGAAGCGGCATGGCTCCGATAAAATCTGCTCCATAACCGGCAAGTGGAGCAAGAACTAAACGGGCAAGAAAATAGCCGGAAAATGCAAGCCCAAGCCATGATGGCGATAACCCTGCTGACTGGGCATTTACAGACAAGGCGAACGTGAAAGCTCCGACTCCTAAAGTGGAAAAGAAAGCTGATCCAAGAACCCCTTGTGCTGTCCGTCGTTTTGACTCAGAGCATTGGTCCAAACTGCTTAGCCGGAAATAATTAAAAAGTCTTTTCACTCTGTAATCTCCTCGCATATCAGTCATTATAAATGCTGAAATTATCCTGAGTTGTGGACCTGTTGCTTCGTTTAATCACTTCGATACAACAGAGTTAAGCAGGCTTGTCAATGATGATGACTGTAGCTCGTAAGATAATGTATATATGGATATGAAAACTGAATTTGGGTTATTGGCATGTATTGCTTCCAGTGGAACTAAAAAATGTTACCACAGAAGATATTTTTGGCAGTATATCAGCTAACTATTAGGTTAGATAAGATTAATAATTGAAGTGTGTTATTTTGACTCATTTGAATGAATAAGATGTGTAAAAAAGTCACTTCGAATTAAGTTGTTGAAATAACTTGATAATTATTAGGGTTAAACCTTTTAATAGTTATTTATATGGAGTCCATGGTTTTTAACCGATAATACTCGGGGCAATTATAAAATTATTAAAAATAACAAGTGTCTGATATTAATGGCTAAATTATTTGGTGCGTATTTTGCTTATATTATAAAACCCTGCGTTGGGTGGGCTGTTGTATGCAAAGTATCTAGTGGGGATACTTTTTATTTAAATAGAAGAAACCATCGGAGTATGTACAACAATTGTAGTTTAAAAATTATTTGTCTTTTATCCTAAAGATCGCTTTTTGTGATGCTTTGAAATCATTTCAGAGTAATCTAGTAAATAGATATAGCATAAAAGCAGTAAGAAGATGATAATCTTGTTGCTGCTGATATTAGGGTCTTTTCTATATTGTATTACCATCTCGCAAAAGAATGTTTTGCGAAAGAAACGTTTTCTGAAGCTGCAGTTCTCGTAGGCTTTTCCATAGCGCGATAACTTTCATGAAGACATATAAAAGAAAAAGGTTTGCACCTAACTGGGTGTAAACCTTTTTCTTTTTATAATTGAAAAATGTTTTTTATGTTTCATTATAGTTCTATTAAACAAAGCGACGTAACTCCAATGGAATAAGCTAACAATTCTCTATCTTTTCTCGGCAGGTCTTTCTTCATATCTAATTAGTAGAGAGCTATACTCTTTAAGGGCAGTTTTTGATGAGTCTTATGAACTCATTTTTAATGCGTAGTGAAGAGTTCTTGCACTTTGAATGTTTTCTGTCAGTGATTACATTTCATCAGAATCATATACGATAATCCAGTGTGATGGAAATCCCAAAGAATAATTCAAAAAGCAGTTGACGTGGCGGTGTGTTTTATCTAGAACCTCTTTCTCGGCTGAGTGCGGCCTTAAGTGGCACAGCGCAGCTGAGATTTTTTTTGACTGACCGGTCATAAAATGGTTGACTTCTGGATCGGGTTCACATAGTTTCCCAATCCGCACTGAGCGAAAACGCAAGGTGTTGAGATCATTGAATAAAAGTTTAATTGAGCAGCAGGCTGAGCGGATATCTTGAATAGATGACGCGAGCTGGTTTCGGAAGGTTTTGCTGGACGGAGCTCAGGAAAAACTTTTAAAAAGTGATT